>CAZLHA010000162.1:0-5183 GCA_964559155.1 uncultured Candidatus Bathyarchaeia archaeon
CTATGTCCGCTTGGTCGCCCCCTGTTGAGCCGAATTGTCCGATTACTCCGCTGTCGACAAGTAAGGCGCTGCTTGCCTCGCTCATACCGGATGAGATGACTGACTGGGCTTTTTCCGCTGTCAGGAAACCCATGTTTAGTACTACGAATGCGAAGGCTGCTGCTGTGATGACGAAAGCCACTAGGATGATGGCGGTCTCTAGGCCGGTCATGCCTGGTCTTTTCTTTAGGTTTATCATTTTTGATCTGTCCATGGTATGGGTGCTGTGACCATTTCTATAAGGGAATGTATGTGGGTAAGATATACAACATGTGAGTATCGATGACTAGAGGGATTGGATGGGTTTTTTGAATCCGGTTTGATTGGTTCAACCTTTATATTTACATTACCGAAGTACCAATAATAGGTGCATGTGTCGGATACTCGTTGTTGATGATGAGGCTGATGTCTTGTTGCTTGCCCGGGAGATGCTTGAGTTTGAGGGTTATGAGGTTCATACAGTGGAGTCAGGGGAAGATGCTCTTGAATTGTTGCCTGAGCTGGAGCCGGATCTTGTGTTGCTTGATGTGGTGATGCCCGGGGTGAGTGGCTTGGAGGTATGCAGGGTGATTAAACGCGACGAGGCTATGAGGGGAGTTAAGGTGGTGTTATTCACCGCCTTGGGTTCCGAGGTGGACCTGATGATGGATGAAGGAGATAAGGCTGATGATTACGTTCTGAAGTTTTTCACTAGGAAAGCTTTCTTGGAGCAAATCGAGAAACAGCTTCATTAGCAAGATTATTAGGTAATATGATGAATCCCAACTCCTATATACCAATTATTTGGTAAAAACTAATTAATTGGTAGCTTTTGATTTGGGGGTGAAATGACCACTCTGGGAACAGATGAAAAATTAGAGTTAAACAAGAACGCTAAACTAGCATTAGCCTCAATGTTCAGCGCCATGGCTGCTGTGATTACATTGTTAAACCTAACAATCCCTTTCCCAATCCTTCCTTACCTCAAAATTGATCTAACAGAGATACCAGTAATCCTATCATTTTATCTCTTAAACCCTGTATATGGTCTTCTTACTGCTACAATTTACTGGGTAATACTAACCATGAGAGCTGGGAACCTCCTTGGCCCCGCCATGAAGTACAGTGCAGTAGTTTCTATGATACTCGGATACTGGGCAGTTGAGCGACTTGGTATAGGGAAGAAGAATGTCCAGTTAATTTATGGACTTGGGTTGGGTAGCGTGGTGAGGATTATCGTTATGAGTGTTATGAACTATTATGTGATTATATTCGTCGCACCTTACTATCTTGACTTTATAACCGGGCTCTTATCGGCGACCGGGTTGCCATCTTCAACCCGTCTTGAGGTTATGACTTGGACTCTAATAATAACGGGGGTCTATAACTTGGTTCACAGTGTGTTATCTATACTGCCAGCGTACTACTTGACCCAACTGATAAGGAAAAGGCTTGGCTAGTGATTATACTGCATATTTGGTGGGGTCATTTAACCCTGCTTCAATGAATGCTTTCTTACGGTTATTACAGGATTCGCATACGCCGCAGTGAAGAGGTCCATCCAGGTAGCAGCTCCATGTCTTCATGAGGGGGACATCCAGCTTTACTGCCTCTTTAAGCAATCCTGCTTTAGTCTTACCGCTATAGGGGGACTTGATGTTTATTGGTCTCTCTGTTCCGAGCCTGGCTGCAGTCTGGAAGGCTTGATAGAATTCTTTTCTACAATCTGGGTAATAGGGCTCGTCACTTCCGTGGGCCCCGTAGAAGATATGTTTTGCTCCAATTGCGTCAGCGTAGGCGACGGCGACGGCCATGAACACTCCGTTTCGGAATGGGACGATGATCGGGTCTGTGAATTGTTCTGTTACGGGGATATCATTGTCTGTGAGGCTGGTGACGCCTTGATAGATTTCTGACAGGGTTGAGATATCAACTATTCTATGGTTTATACCTAGTTCTTTAGCGAGTTCTTCAGCTATGTTTATCTCGATCTGTGCTTTCTGACCATAGTTGAACGTTAATCCATATACGTCGAAGCCCTGTTTCTTAGCCCAGTAAGCCACCGTAACCGAGTCTGGTCCTCCGCTGAGGATGACTACTGCTTTATCCATTATTCCCACCACCTGTATCTTGGTTCAATCATCTTGAATATGGTTGCGCCTAGTATGTTGATTATTTGTTCGCTGATCAGCAACCCGGGTAGGGTTGAGACTATTGGGAGGTTAAATAATTGGTATAGCATCCAGGATACGCTTAATGGTATTATGGTCGCGATGGTTATGCCGCAAAGATAATAGTTGTCATTGAATCTCTTGGAGATTGCGTGTCCAGCGAGTCCTGCTATTAGGCTCATCACTGGCATGAATAAGAGCTCATATGGTCCGGTGAATGGGCTGAATATGTTGGCTACGATGGTACCAAGTGCGTATCCAACTGCTAATGTTTTTTTCTTGGCTATTGCGGGGCGCAGGGTTCCTGCGACTCTAAACTGTAGTGCTGAAAAGGATATTGGTTGGAAAACTATTACTAAGACGGCGTATAGGGCTGCGTATATTGTTATTAATGATAGATCTTTTGTCTTCAAGTTTCTTCTCCTCCTTGCCACGGGGTTTATAGGGCGGAACGGGTAGGAGGACCCACTCACCCGCCATAACTCTGTTGCGGGTTTGCTTGTTTAAAAATATAGTGAGAAAAATAGGGGATAGGTTTGCTTAGGCTTGTTCTCTTTTCTTAGATAGCAATGCTGCACCTGCTAAACCGATTGCAATGAATGATGCCGGTATTGGTATTCTCTCGATAAAACTGGGCTCTGTGTCAGTCTCTGTGGTTTCTACGGTTTCTTGGATTGTCCATGTGCTGAAGTGGTCTGTGTTTGCCTCAAGTACGTTGTTCTCTGTTAGGACGCTTTCTACTGGCATCCAGTCTGTTCCATTCCAGAAGGCCCATTCTAGTTTAGCGATATCTAGGCCCTTGTTCTGGACTTCCTCAGGGTCTAGTTCTAGTCCTAGTTTGGCGTCTGTTGTGGTAGTGTTTGGCTCAATGTCGATGTATATGTCTAGTGTTTTTGCTGGTATATCTACGCCCGATGGTGGACTAACTTTTAGGTCCATCTTGAGGTTTATAGATTCAGCTGGGTTTACTTCGAGTCTTAGCGTTTTCTGTGTGTACTGGCTATCTGCTGTGATGTCTAGTTCCATGGGTTTGGTGCTGTTAAGATACATTGCTGTGTTGCTGAACTGTATCATAGTTCCTTGGTTTTCCCTTATCCTGGTGATGAACCCGGCTGGAACTTTGTCAGAATAGTCGAATGCTTGTATATTCCCGATTATTCCTGGTAGTTCCGGTGGCTCCATCTGTCTAGGGGGTTGTTGCTCTACGATAGTCCATGTGCTGAAGTGGGTGGTGTTTGCGTTTAATAGACCCGTCTCGCTTATTCTACTCTTTACGAGTTCCCAGTGTGTCCCGTTCCAGTAAGCCCATGATGCTCTGCTCTTGTTAAATTCGTGGCCTAGTTCCTGCTCTATTTCTGTCTGGTTGAGGTAGAAGCTGAGGGTTACGTTCATTGGCTCAGTTGTGTTGGATTCAAAGTTCATGTATTTGTTTATGCTTACATTGGGCGCCGGGATGTCCACTGGAGGTGAAGCATTTGCGTGGACATCTAGGTGCATATTTCTCTCGATATTGATGTTTAGTGACATGTATTGTATTCTTACGCCTTCCTGGCTTGTGATGTTCATGGTCATATTTCTCGTCGCGTTTATCTCCATCACCATGTTCTTGAACTGGAATCTTTGCGGTGTTCCGGCTGAAAAGTTATGTCTAAAGTTCTGGGGTATCATGTCTGTCTTGTTTATCTGATATGTGTTTTGCATTCCAGGTATTTCTGTTATAGGTGGTTTGTTTGGTATAGTAGGAGGTCCTTGTGCTGTTATCGTTAGTAACGGTGTTATTATGGATATTATTATTAATGCTGTTAGGATTGATTTTCTCATCTGTCTTCACTCAAAGCTTTGTATTCCTACCATATAAAGAACGGATTGGAACGATGTGGAACGATATATAGAGAATTCGTTTTCCTCTTTTTTATATTCTGGTGTGAATGCTTTCTAGTTTGAATTGCTGGATTAATATGGCTTGTTAGGTGAAGTCATGGGAAACCTTTCTAACTTATTTGGTTAGTTAGATAAAATTAATCTGGTTCGGTTGATGTTCCTTTACTAGATTGTTTTGGGGTTTTGGTAACGTGTATTGTTTGGGGTAGTTTATAGAAAGTGAGTTGGTTTTGTTACTCGGCTTTTTCGAGTACCGCGGGCATCCATTCGGGTATGTCTGCTGGGTAACGGCTTGTTACCAGGTTTCCGTCAACCACTAGTGACTGGTCGCTGTATTTTCCTCCCGCGTTTTTCACGTCTGTGGATACGCTTGCTACGCAAGTTAGTTTTCTACCTTTTATGATGTCTGCTTCTACTAGGAGTTGTGCTGCGTGGCATATTGCCCCTATTATCAGGTCTTTTTTATTCGCTTCTCGTACGAGTTTTACTAGCTCTGGTTTGGTTCTCATGCGGTCGGGGGCCCATCCCCCTGGTATGATAAGTATGCTGTATTCCTCTGATTGAATTTCTCCGGGTGCTTTTGTGGCTTTTATGGTTGCGCCTTTTTTTCCGTGATAGGTTTCATCTCTTGTTGGGCCTACTATATCTACTAGGTATCCTGCTTCTAATAGCCTGTAGTAGGGATAGAGTAGTTCTATATCTTCAAACCCGTTTTCAACGAGTACTATTGCTTTTGGCATTGTTATCATGAAATGTTTTGATGGGGTCTGTTATATAGGGTAGACTATTCGTGGTTTTACTTTGGTATTATTTCTTTGTTGTATGGTTTACTGACTGGAAAACTGATGATTTATCTGATGGAGTTAGCTTGTTGACTTTTTGTCATATAGCTACCTCCATGTATACTCTTTTTTCTAGGAAGCGTCGCTGAAGAAGTAAGTCTTCGACCGTTATCGCATCATCTATTAGGAGCTGTTTCAGCTCAGTGTGACATTTATGCTTAAACCCCTTCTCCGCATAATAAAAGAGGTATCTATCACGAAACTCTGATACAGATATTTCACCGTATGCTAGTTTTCTGCGAGCTTTTTTGATGAGACTCATTTATACTAA
>CAZLHA010000163.1:0-5113 GCA_964559155.1 uncultured Candidatus Bathyarchaeia archaeon
CGTTACGTAGAGTCGCTTCTTGACATTGATGAAATGAGGGGGGGTCACTATATTAAACAACTCAGTAGAATTACTCTTGATCCTAGTGATGTTTTCTCGGATATAAGGGAGTTTATGGCGCCTGTCTCTATTCAAGAAATAATTGAGGCTGTAGATGGAGATCTATACACTGGTGAGGATCAGCTTGAACAGGACGTGTTTGGATACACGGTAGTGGATAGTGTTAAGGCTATTATGATGCTTAGTGGCTTGGATTTCTATAGAATTTTTGGTACTACCAGTGAGCGAGCGCTTATCTTTACTAGTGTAACTAGAGGTAGATCTCCCATGATTGCGGTTAAGATTAGCCCCTTTAAACCAAGAGTTATCTTGTTGCACGGTTTGATTGGTGATGTGGATCCTTTAGCGGTTAAACTAGCGCAACATGAAGGGATTCCTTTAGCGATTTCAAAGATGTCTGATGAAGACTCTATGATAGAGTCTCTCAAGGATGTATACGAGTCAACTTTATAAAATAGAAACTGGGGAAATGTTTCTTTATAGAGGGAAGGCCTGTAATAGTATCTTGTTGTGGTTATTTAGAAGCAGGAGATGAATTAACTCCATTATTTCTTGGTCCTCCGTAAACATTGCACTCAGGAAGGGTCGTTTACTTCCTCTTTGGGCTAATCTGGCTAGGAGGAATCTGTTATTATCGCTGTTTATGAACAGTATTGGTGTTCTAACATTTACTTTTTGTACTTGGAATATGTAACTTAATTCTCTTGCTAAAGGATTTGCTTTTGGATCCAAGGGGCTGTGTAGTTTTATCTCCACTCCATTTTCCTGTACCTCATCTAGAAGTCGATGAAAGCTGTTGAATAGAACTTCTAAACCGTCTTCAGTGGTGATTATATTCAACTCTTGTTTGCTTTGTCGTATCATCTCGCTGCATTTTCCACGTATATCCTCATCGGGGTCAAGGTACCATACTAGTTTTTTCTTGGGGCCGCTTTTTTCACTGTGTTCAAGATATAGTTCTTCTAGACGTTCTATTATTTTTTTAAAATCTTCTGCTTTTTCTATAGTTAGATTTAGGATTGCTTGGAAACTTTCTCTTGGTTTGCTTGGAGCGAATTTTTCGGGTTCCCGGGATCTCAACTACTAAGCCGTATTCTATTAATTTTTTTAATGTTCCATATACTTTTGTTCTTGGCACATCGCAGTTTATACTGAGTTTTCTGGCTCCTGCTGTTCCCAAGTTAATAAGGCTAAGATAAACTTTCGACTCGTATTCGCTTAGGCCTATATATTCAACGATTTTTGGCCATAGTGATAGAATGTCTTTTTTATCTTTAACACTTCCATAACCCCTTCTTTTATTGTTACTCCTATCTTGCAATTCAGTTCTTCCGGTTTCTGGTCTTTTGTTTTTAGTATTTCGTTCTGTTGTCACCTTATCTTTCTTCTTTCTGGTGACACCCTTTGATCGTGGTCTTTTTTCATTGTATTTCAATCTCAAACACTGTAGGATTTTAGGATGAGCATAGTCTTTGAACTTGACATTTATAAAAATCGATTTTATGTTTTTAACTAATATTTATTGATGTTAGTTAATAACTTGAAATGATCTTATGTATCAGGCATTGTATTCTACTTGTTAACTAATTGATGAAAATAGTTTAATACCTAAACAATCAATATTATCTAACACTATGTTATTGGATGACCACCGTGGTTTTTTCCAGCGTGTTCATGATAAAAAAACCCTCGATTTGTTGAGTAAGACAGGGCGTTTTTACGTGAAGCGCACCAGATCATGGCTAATAAATGATTTTGTGTTTTTTCTAGGAAAAACATGGCGAAGAAAAGGGTTGCATTTTCTAGGCTATGGGCGGATATATGGTGTTTACGCCGCTTATGAAACAACTTTTGAAGAGGAGCTATATTGTCAAATGAATGGATACAAGTGGATTATTCAATTAGATAGGCTGTCCTTATTCAAAGATCCTATTCATATAACTGAATTAGATGTGGAAGAAATAAAGGCTACCTATACTAGGAGAAAACCGATCTTAGATGAGGAGGCCATGGACGCCATTTTTGAGTTCGTAGAAGAGAATTTCCTTTGGAACAAATGAGTCTCAGACTTCAACTGATTCAAGGAAATTACACAACTTATCATGGTATTTTTTTCCCTCCGTCGTGATGCTGAAAAGGTCTCCATTTCCGCCTCTATCTTGTATTATCGTTACCCATCCTTTGGCCAATATTTTCTTAAAAAGATCAGAAAAACAGTACCAATCCGCTTCGCTGTGTCTATAAAGACTGGTCTTTGTGCACGGATAATGGGCTATTTCTAAGATGTCTCTGACTATGTGAAGTTTAGTTCTTTTTACAGTCTGATTAACGTATTCAACCAAAACATACCCTCAACGTAAACTTTCATATATTTATGAATGTTATAATATTTGCGATCCGTTTAGAGGCTTTTAATTTATTTTATTTAATAGTAGTTTTTTTTTTGGATATCTAGGATAACCATATAGTTAATATGAAATACTTTTACTATTTTTTCTCTCTGTATGTCATAGTTAAATAAGTTAAAAAATATGGGATATAACTATAATAAAAAAAACCTTTTTTAATATATCCTTATTGTATGTTATTATGATGTAATTGTTTGTAGATTATATTGATAAGTAAATATTATATGTAATAATTATGCAGATGAGACTGAGTTTTAGTGATTATGTTCTAAAGAACATTGATCCAGCGTTAAGAGAGAAACTATATTATTGTTATAATAATGGCATAGACTATAAGGAGGAAAAGAAAAAACCGTTGGATGAAGAGCTATTGGAATGCTTAAAAGAATGGTTTTCTGAAAATGGGGTGATAGAGTATATTTAACTCAGAGAATATTGCTTATCTCCCTAGGATAAGTGTAATACTGTATTTTCATGATCAAATATACAATCAAACTCTTTTTAAACAAATATTTGATTATGGGATAATCGAGACCTATAACATACAAAGCTTCTGGAAACAAGATCACGTGGATGGGATCGATTATATTTCTTTTAAGCTACTGCTAGCCAATCCAGATGAGATACATTCTTTCATTCAAAAATTTAAGAAAAGGTGCTGGAAGGTAGAGTGCTGGTTAATCCGTTGGAAAAAACCTCCCAAGATTCTTTATTCTAGAATTGATAAAAAAGGTACAGTTATAGAGGAAGACTATTTTTGGGAACTTGATTATGAGTTACTAGAAGAATATCCTTATCCCTCAAATATTGGTTGATCAATCTTTTACAGAATACAGACTCGTCTATATGAAATGAAATTAGAGCATATTCTATTATCCAAAAATGTTATTATCAAATAAAATATTATGAGTTGATGAATGTTTTCATAATGGAACCAACAGCTTTTCCCGGTTCTTCGATATGACCCATTTCTACTAATGCGCTCTCCATGGCAGCCATTGTAGCAATGAGATCATTCATAGTATCGTTACCCATGTGTCCTATTCTAACTGTTTTTCCGCCTAATTTTCCGAGTCCTCCTGCGATGATTACCTTATATTTGTTATACATGATATCTCTCATTTTGGCGTCGTTCCAGTCACTTGGTATTTTTGGTACGGTTAGTGTATGTGCATTGTATCCTTCCTCTGGATAGCTCTCCATTCCTAATGCCTTTATCCCTGCTTGGAACGCTTCAGCAAATTTTTCATGTCGTTTCCATCTGTTTTCAAGTCCTTCTTCATCTATTATTCGTAGAGCTTCAAGCATTCCTAATACTAATCCAGTAGCGGGCGTAGCAAAGTATCCTTTGGGATTATCCATAATAGGTTTCCATCTTTTCAGATTAACATAATAGTCATTTGGAGGCGTTTTTCTCGTCTCAATAGTTTTCCAGGCTTTTTCATTCACACAGAATAGACTAATACCCGGTGGAGCCCCCAATGCTTTCTGACTGCCTGTTAAAGCATAGTCAATATTCCACGCATCCATTTTAAGGGGCATTCCACCAAGGCCACAAACACTATCAACTACGTATAGGGCATCGGTGTCTTCAGTCATCTCTCCGATCTCTTTTATTGGGTTAGCGATTCCGGTTGATGTGTCTACATGTTCTACGGTAAACAGTTTGTGTTCATTACTCTCAACTTTTTCTTTAATCATCTTGGTGTCTACAGGATCACCCCAATCAAATCTTAGCCTATCAACTATCCCGCCATGGGCTTCAACGATTTCCTCCCATTTTTCACCGAAATATCCATTCTCAACACATAGCACCTTGTCACCTTTCTCCATCAGGTTACTGATTGCTGCTTCCATGCCTAATGTACCGCTCCCTGATAGCATGAATGGTGTTCCCTTGGTTCCAAAGAGTTTTTTCTGTAATTGGAGTGCTTCAGCGTAACCTTCTACGAACTCGTTACTAACGTGACTGAGAATTGGTTTAGCTAATGCCCTTAATACCCTTGGGGATACAATGGTGGGTCCAGGGATCATTAATAGCTCCCGTTCATTCTTCAACTATATTCACCACATTGAAAAACCAGTTAGGCGCTTTAATATTATCGGAATGTGTTTTCTCTCCAATATGTTTTTATTTCCTAATCCTTCTCGTATGGGTGGTGCCCTAGGTGTCCGGTGACTGTAAAATTAGGTTATAATCCACCGTATACACTGATGAGGCTATATATTAGATTCTTGGAGGGCAAAAATGAGCTATAAGCCACTAGACAGCAAAGTAGATTTATCAAAACTTGAAAATGAGATACTAGATTTCTGGAAAGATACAGATGCATACTGGAAGAGAGTAGAGGTTCAGAACAAGGAGGAACGACCCCACTGGAGTTTTATTGATGGGCCAATTACAGCTAATAACCCCATGGGAGTACATCATGCATGGGGACGAACATACAAAGATCTGTTTGCTCGTTACAGATTCATGCGTGGATATGAGGTTCGCAATCAAAACGGATTTGACTGTCAAGGCTTATGGGTTGAGGTAGAAGTAGAGAAAGAGCTCGGGTTTGAATCTAAGAGAGATATTGAAGATTATGGGTTAGCTGATTTCGTTAAAAAATGTAAACAAAGAGTGTTGAAATATTCAGCTA
>CAZLHA010000164.1:0-5097 GCA_964559155.1 uncultured Candidatus Bathyarchaeia archaeon
AAAAAGGGCACCTATAATTACATCCAGCTATTGTTAGATCCATGCACAGTTTTTCGGGGTAATCCACTGTGCTCAATTTTCTTATACCTACAAGAGGTATTTTAGGCTCTACTTGTTTTTCACGTCGTAATAAACTCGTTTTCTGTGTGCCTCCTTCAAAGATATTGGTAAATCCGATAATTTCATGATATCTGTGTCTACTCGGATGTATGTTTCACCAGTTTTACCACAGATTTGGCATATATTGTTCTCTCTAATATAACCATGCTCCGGGCATAAACTGAAATTTGGTGTGACGGCTAAATAATTATAACCAAAAGTCTCAACAGTTCGTTTAATTAGTAGTTTTAAACCATAATTATATGTTAATCCTTCGTTGAGATAAATTTGCTGTAATGTTCCACCGGTGTACATTGAATGATATTTTTTCTGGTGCTCCAATACATCCCAGAGATCATCTCCATGACTTGGTTTCAGTTCAGTTCCAGGTGTTAAATAACCGTAATCAGAAGAGTACTCTTTTAGAAGCTTGGATCCAATTCTCTCAGATGGATAGGATTCTAAACTGTATAGATGTTTTTTTGAATATTGTATATGTTCTATTCTTCTTAACAGATTCTCTATAACCTTGTATGTAACCGCTTTTCCGGCAACATGACCTAGAGGAGCATCAATCAAAGTTTCAAGAGCCTCGTTCATACCTAGTAGAGTTATAACAGAAAAACACCGATCAAGATTATCTAAAAAATATTTTGTCAAAGGCATATCTCCTGTACGATACCTAGATTCAACATGTTCCCTTTTCTGCTCAAGTAAAAACACGGCTTCATCAAGTTTCTCGTCAAGCAAACTGAAAAAATCTTGTTCATTCCTTGCATCAGAACCCAGTTTAGCTAAATTAATACAACAATATCCAATAACTGACTGGTCTTCGGAGTCACCTGCAGGACCACCCATCCTAAGATAAGTTGTATCATAATCAGGCAATCCTTTCCTTGGTCTTAGTGTCTCTGGATTAATTGTTCCAGTAATAAAGTTCTGATAAATAGGCTGACCATACAGATACGACAATTCTAAAAAATTATTAAGAGATTCTAGACTCCAATCTGTTTCGGGATACAAATTAATAGTAATCCTTGGTTCAAAAATCCCTTTCTCAAGGGTAGACTCATATATTTCATGAATTACATCGTTAATTGCATTAAGAATAACCTGAGTCTTCTCTGTTTTAATGAAACTTGGCCTGCTTATTAAATCAAGAGTTATGGTAACATTTCGTCCATTTATATTTTGAAGAAAATCAGCTACGTAATCTGTGAAGTTTTTTCTGGATGGATTTTCCTTTGCAGCGAATAATGCTAGATAATTGTCAAAGCTGTTGAAAGTAATTGGTCCACTCCATTCATGGGATGAAAGGTTAGTGAGGCCCTTCATTTGTTCAAGTAGATCAACTATTTTTTTCGGAGGATTAGATCCGGGTAGCCCTTTGGATATCAAAGTTTTCAGGTTCCACCCAATAGAGTAGCCTCGTTGTATATCTTTTTCCCAGGGGTAAATACTGCCATTATCCATTTATATGCCCTTATTCAGATTTTAGTAATCAAAGTAGGACTAGTGTTTAAGTATATCATAAGAAAGTTTTTGAAAGTTAGAGTGAATCGACGAAGTTTCTACCGAATTCTTTAGCTTTTTCTTCCTCGGTCTCAAAATGATATTTTATATCGGAATCTATCATTACTAGAACGTCTTCAAAGGTCTCATATCCAAGATCCTTAACCATATCCTTTAGTTTCTCCTCCATTATCCATGCTCCATCATATCCATAGCTTCCAAAGATTGCGGCAGGTATTTGATTAATCGTCTTTCTATTAGCATTAATATATGATTTCAAATGGATTAAGAAATCCTTCATACCATTGGAAACGTCTGCATAATAGACAGGCGAACCAAACATCACACCGTCTGAGTCAGCTAGAATAGTTAATGGAAATGCTTCCCCTATCTTCTTTAATTCTACCTCTGCTTTCTCGCTTGAGCCTTCTGCTATAGCTTTCGCCATCTTTTCAGTGTTACCTGTCTTACTGTCATAAATTATTACGAGTTTCATCTTTAAACCTTCTAATGTGTACTAAACTAATATCAATCGTTTCAGCGGTTTATATATAGGTTACCACCACTAGTTCCAAATGTGAATATTGGAGAAACATCTTGTAAGAGCATTCTCAACTCCAGTGGTATAGATGGTGTTGATTACGCCATTAACCCATATATAGGATGCGCCCATGGATGCACATACTGTTACGCTAGATTTATGACCAGATGGTATCATAAGGGAGAGCAATGGGGAACATTTGTTGACATAAAAAAAGATGCAGCTAAATGTTTGAAAAAAGAAGTAAAAGACAAAAAAAGGGGAGTAATATTATTTTCAAGCGTTACAGACGCATATCAACCAATAGAAAAGAAAACAAAGCTCACGCGAAATCTTCTGAAAATTTTATATGAGTATAACTTTCCAGTAGAAATTCTTACCAAGTCGTCATTAATTTTAAGAGACTTGGATGTTTTAGAGAAAATTACTGATCTTGAAGTAGGATTAACAATAGTCAGTTTAGATGATAAGATTAGAAGATCGTTTGAACCATTAGCCTCACCGATTTGTGAGAGATTTGAGACACTAGAAACATTCAGCAATGCGGGAATCCCAACATACGCTTTTCTAGGACCTTTGCTTCCATACATATCAGAAAAGGGAATTGAAGAATTACTGAACGAGTTAGCTGATAAAGTGGGAAGAGTAATAGTGGATAGATTAAATATAAAGGCTGGAAACTGGGAGACAATTAAGAATTCAATTAAGAATGACTTTCCAGAGACATTAACAAAGTTTGAAAAAGCTTCCAAGCCTGATTCCAAGTATTATGATGACTTAAAGAGAAAAATGATTAGAATATTAAAAGAACGAGCCATACCATATGATATAGTTTATTAATTCACACCCTTACCTGAAGCCATGTTCCATAATTTCTACAGTATGACCATCAAGATCATTAATAAAGCACAGTCGATTGCCGTTTGACATCGTTGTAAGACGTTTTTCTATATTTTTTGTATCCAATTTAGCAAGGATATCACCAAACTCAGGGACAAAAATAGCTATATGACTCCAGTTTCCTTCAGGGGGAGTTCCGGGTGAACCGGGTCTCTGAACAAGTTCCAATAATCCTCCACACATATCCAAAGTAGCGATCTTAGCTTCTCCACTAGTAAATTCATCCACTATTTCGAAGCAAAAAAGATCTTTATAGAAGTCGACACTTTTCTCCAAGTTGTTGACATATATTCCAATGTGATCGAGTTTTGCCATATCTGAATGATGGGTCTTTACGTATTTAGAATAGTCGAATCACCCGAGACGTTACAGTATATACTATTTATCCTCTCTATATTCTATTTGGGTAATGTATATATTACGAAATCTAGTTATAACTAATGCCGGGAAAGAAATCATTTCCAAATTGTTCACCTTTCTCGGAATTTTATATTTAAAAATAAAAAATAGTAGAATATTTTTACCGGCCCTGTGGCACGAAGCCTAAGAGCTCAGTATTCCAATTCACAGAGTTAGTTTGCCAATCATAGAGACCATAAACATCCCAGCTTGAGGCGTCATCATTGACCGCCCAAATCTGGTAGTTGCTTGCATATCTGTCTCCATCATCATTTAGCCTGTTCCAACCGCTTGCTCCGAACTGATCGAATGCAGCCGGTGCCTGCATTGGAACTAGGTCTACTGCATCTGTACTTTGTGATTCAAGAATTGTACTTACGAAAATTGTGCCAATATCATAGGCGCATGCACTGTAATAGCCGAATGGCTGAGATACAAGTGAATAGAACCTATCATATAAGGACTGGAACTTCTCAGAATCAGCTGGCGCAGCATACGTGCTGTAAATCTTGAGGTGCGCTGCTTGTTGAGGAGCGTCATCAAGAGCCTGCTGACTTAATACTGTACCATCATTTCCAAACCAAGGTAGACTATACAAGGTATCATAGTCCTGAGCCTGTGTAATCATTGTTACGAATTCAGCGAAGGCAACAACTTCTACTGCTACCTTATCTTCACCATATTCTGCCACTGCCTCTTCAGCGATATCCTCTGCAGTCTGCAGATAGTTACTGAACTCTGTGGTCTGAGCCGCGTAACGAATCTTCTCCAAGATTACGCCACCATTCTCTTCGAACTCTGGCTCAAATATGTTTACAATTCCGTCAGCCCAAGCATCTCCACGATAAATCAAAATAACCGCTTCAACACCCATACTCTCCATCATCCTAGACATGGCTGGTGCCTGAACTAGGTCTGTTGGACACATCCGGTAAAGGTTGTCATCCTCGATAGCTAGTAGCGGGCTTGTAGAGCCGCTACTCCACATGAGCATATCGTTGTCGTTACATTAGCTAAGGCTTGCCTGGCACATGCTACTCCAAGTTGCGCCAATGAACACATTGACACCCATTGACTTGAAGCCTTGTACCTTCTCAAGGTGTATAGCTGCTTGTCCCGTAGCGTCATCGATTAACCACTCAAATTCAACATCGTATCCAAGTCTAGAAGCATACTCATTATTGTCTACTTCCATTATGTCTTTTACAAGTGGCATTCCCGTCTCAAGTGTGGCTGTAGTTGGCACTATGTAGCCGAGCTGTATTGTTTTTCCTTCTAATGGTGCTTGTATTGTTACTGGTCCTGTTCCGTCCCCGCCGTCTTCTCCATCGCCGCTTGGTGCTAGGAAGTATCCTGCACCTGCGCCAACGACTAGTCCAACGACAAGTAGTACAATCGCTAGTGTGTTTCCTTTCATTTCCATATGCATCACTGCATTATGCAGGTTTTGATTGATAGTTTTTAGCTATTATATATTTTGAACTATGTGGTCATTATTGTTTAAGTCTATAATTTGTAAATACCTTATTCACCACATTAATAATAAACTAAATAACGCCTCTAAACCAACTTTTTTATTATATTTTATATTTGTACGTGTTTAGCTCATCAACGTCCTTATATACATGGTATAAACATGTTTATAC
>CAZLHA010000165.1:0-4987 GCA_964559155.1 uncultured Candidatus Bathyarchaeia archaeon
TCCCGTTTTCTTTTTCCATTTAATGTTTCACAGGCCCATGAAACAGTTTTTTGTTTTTAAGGAGATTTCAGGATTATTACATAATTGGATCATAAACTATGAAGAATTACTTCATAAAGTATTGAGTAATAAAGAAACCGTTTTAGGGGCTCTTTACTCCTTTTTTAATACTTTTAGGAGGAAAAAAGAGTCTAACGGCTCTGCGAGAGAATATTCTCTCTCTGGAAAACCCTCATTGCCACGCTGAAAACCATATAGTCTATCACCAATATCGCAGCTGAGAGACCCATCATAAATGATGGACCTAATACGAGGAAACCTGTTGCTTGACCAAAGAAAAGACTCAGTATCGGCACTACTAAGAGTGCACTAAGCTGCTGGGCTTCCCTGAATCCCTTAACTCTAGATTATATCATTACCGTGATCCCGTTTCCTAGCAGTGAGATGGTTGGGGATAGGATGAATATCAATACAATCCAAGAGACGGTGGTCAGGATATAGGCTTCAAATATTGAGTATGTAAGAAGATCTACTGTCGCGGTATAGAGCAGGAACCCGATTATTGTGACGCCCATTCCTGGTACGAAACTCACGAGTATTTTTCCCACTAGAAGCTTTGAATCTGTCAAGGGGGTCGCTAGTAGCGCCTATAGTGTGTTTCTCTCCTTCTCCCCGGCAAAGCTATCGGTAGCTATCACACTGCTACTCATCCCAGTAATTCATAGAAGTCCACATATTAATCACAGTATAAAAAGCCCCCCCCGATAATCAGATAACTCAGAGCCCACCCCGCGCATATCCCCTACAGCTCCGATATAAGTCGGAAAAAGATCAAGGTCTACCACAATTATACCCCACTTAGCCAAAGGAATAGAAACACGACCTATACCACACGCCATATTAAGAATCAGATCCCCCTCCGAGACTCCACGCTCAGCGAGTGGCCCCACAAGAACATCCACATCCTCAGGAGTCTTCTCCATACGAGCCTCTATATTCTTCTAAAAAAGTTCAGGCTCATCAACAAACAACTTTTTTCCAATGCAAAAACAATAACAATACACCAAAACAATTAATCTAAAATCAATATACACCAAGAAAAAGCACAAACGCAAAAAACCTAGCTTACGCTAGGTAAAATTGCTGTATGAGAATACGATGGTAACCATGTACGGCTCCGATTTCTCCCATGAGAATAGTAAATCAACTTCTAAAGCTGGTGTTGTTGAGCATTTGGGGAATGTAGGCTGAATGCCTCGGCCAAAGCCTTGGCACTTACACCCCATTTCCATCAAACCGGTCTTCTACCGGAGCTCTCCAACCCGAAGGTTCGGATGTCTCTTTTTAGGAGCAGCTTCGAGCTTAGATGCTTTCAGCTCTTATCTATCGCGGCGTAGCTACCCGGCGGTGCCTTATCAGACAACCGGTTCACCAGAGGCCACAGCGTGATGTTCCTCTCGTACTGATCACCCTTTCCCCTCAGACATCCAACACTCCCAGTAAATAAAATCCGACCTGTCTCGCGACGGTCTAAACCCAACTCACGATCCCTTTTAATAGGCGAGCAGCCTCACCCTTGGCCCCTTGTGCAAGGCCAGGATAGGAAGAGTCGACATCGAGGTACCGAACCGCGAGGTCGATGCGAACTCTCGCCCGCGACAAGCCTGTTATCCCCGGGGTAACTTTTCTGACACTACCAACCCTCATCAATAAGGACCTGATAGCTCGTTAAGCCTGGCTTTCACCCTCGGAAATCCTATTGTTAGATATCCGATTAATCTAGCTTTTGCCTTTACACTCTACGAAGGGTTTCTGTCCCTCCTGAGCTAGACTTTGGGCCCCCTCGATTCCTTTTCAAGGGGGTGCCGCCCCAGCCAAACTGCCCATCTGCCGATGTCCCAGACATCATGGTCTTGGTCAGAGAAGCAGTCCTGAATGTGTGGTGTTCCATTGTCGCCTCCTACGTACCCGGAGATACGTACTCATTGGCTCCCACATACGCTCTGCAAACAGGACCGTTTCTCAACAGCAAACTGCAGTAAAGCTCCACGGGGTCTTCTTGTTCCACTGGAAGTCGCTGGACTATTCGTCCAGCAGGTGGGTTCACCGGGGTCTAAGCGGGGACAGTGGGGTCCTCGTGGATCCATTCATGCACGTCGTAACTTACACGACAAGGCATTTGGCTACCTTGAGAGAGTCAGAGTTACTCCCGTCGTTTAGCGGTCCTTAGCCCGGTTGTAATCAGGTTTTAGATACCACCACTGGACAGGATTCAATAGCCGTACACAACCTTTCGGTCTTGCGGCTACCTATGTTTTTATTAAACAGCCGGAACCCCCTTGTCACTGCGACCTGCCACGCCACCTTCCGGAAGCACAGCAGGCATTCCTTATACCAAAGATACGGAACTAATTTGCCGAATTCCCTCGCTTAGATTGTCCCCGACACGCCTTGGGCTACTCACCCTGAGCACCTGTGTTGGTTCTGGGTACGAATACAGAAGATCCATCCAACAGAGTTTTTCATGGAATCCAGGGATCAGTTGAACACCCCTAAAGGAGTGCTATTCATAATTTCTTCTAGTTCTCACCATTACGGTACTCCCTAGAATTCGGTATTTAAACAGAGCGACAACTCTGCTCAACCTACCCCGAACTGTCATCTGTTGTCTTGAGTCGCCTCGTGTACTTCTGTAGCACTGGAATATTAACCAGTTTCCCTTTCGAGCAGTCATTTTAACGCTGCACTTAGGATCGGCTAACTCCAGGCTGACGACGCATTGCCTGGAAACCCTTGCTCTTTCGGCGATCGGGATTCTCACCCGACTAAGCTGTTACTACCACCGGGATCTGCAATCCCTGCACGGTCCACAAGAAGTCACCCCCTTGCTTCCGCCCATGCGGGACGCCCTCCTAACATAATTAATTACCTAAGGTATCGGCACCTGGCTTAAGACCCGTCCATCTTGGGGGCCCCAATCCTCGGCGGGTGATCTGTTACGATTTCTTTAAAGGGTAGCTGCTTCTAAGCTTACCTCCCCGCTGTTTTAGGATTACGACGCCCTTTGATTTATCACTTAGCCAGAATTTGGGGGCCTTAACCTTAGTCTGGGTTGTCCCCCTCACGGAGCAGTAGCTTAACCACTGCAACCCGTCTCCCAGGTTCTACGACGCGTGCGTATTCGGAGTTTAAAAGGCTGGTGAAGGATTTCTCCTCCGTGCCACCCGATTAGTGCTCTACCTCGCACGCCGTCTCCCCTGAGGCTATGCTGCGACATACTTCGGAGGGAACTAGCTATCACCAGGTTAGATTGGTCTATTGCCCCTTTTCCCAGGTCAGATAAATGAATTGCATATCAATACTATTGCGGGCCTCCATCAAGCTTTCGCCTGACTTCACCCTGCCCAGGAAAAGATCACCTGATTTCTAGTCTCATCCACGTGACTCCGGGCCCTGTTAAGACCCAGCGGCTTGCCCGAAGGCTGCCCGCACTTTGGTTTCCCTACGATTACGTTTAATCTTAGTCTTGCCACATAAATGAACTCCCCGGTCCGTGATTCGAAACGGAACATAGAACGCTGGTCCACACCTTCCTAATTGCACGTTACCATGCATTCGTTCAGATGCTTCAATCCTTTCACGCCCTAACCGTCTGTAACTGTGTGATTTCAGGTACTTTTAACGCCCCTCTCGGGGGACTTTTCAACTTTCCGTCACCGTACTAATACTCTATCGGTCTTGAGTTGTATTTAGTCTTGGAAGTTAATGCCTCCCATATTCGAACTGCATTCCCAAGCAGTACTACTCTGGAACAAAGAACATTCCTCTCAACTTATGTCTACAGGACCATCACCTTCTATGGTGGTACTTTCCAGAACACTTCGACTTAATTGAGTAGGAATTATCTAAGCCCATACACCACATCTACAATGCGTCTCCGCACGTATTCAGTTTAGACTCTTTCCTTTTCGCTCGCCGCTACTAAGGAAATCACTATTGTTTTCTCTTCCTCCCCCTACTAAGATGTTTCAGTTCGGAGGGTTCCCGCTCCCGAAGGAGCACATGAGGAAGTCCTATTCAGGTATCTCCGGATCTTCGACTGCCTGCGTCTACCCGGAGCTTATCGCAGCTTGCCACGCCCTTCATCAGCACTCAAGCCTAGTCATCCACCACACAGCGTAGTAACCAGCAAAATCTTTTTACTGTTCCCACAGCTGGAGTCGGAGCCTATACATGGCTTCATCACCGAACTCAGATGTCCAATCCGAGACGGCTATGCCCTTCACCCCCAACTTTTTCGTTGGGTGTTGCACGTAATTGAATTTGATTAGGTCGAGCAGACGTTCCTCGCATATCCCGCATTTGTCTTAGGAGGTGATCCGGCCGCAGGTTCCCCTACGGCCACCTTGTTACGACTTAACCCTCCTTACAAGGCCCAGATTCGAAACGGCCAACCTTCGACCATCCCTCACCCAAACCTCATTCGGGTGGTTCGACGGGCAGTGTGTGCAAGGAGCAGGGACGTATTCACCGCACGATGATGACGTGCGGTTACTAGGCATTCCATGTTCATGAGGGCGGGTTGCAGCCCTCAATCCCAACTGAGGTATGGTTTAGGGATTGGCTTCCCCTTTCGGGGTTGCAGCCCTCTGTCCATACCATTGCAGCCCGCGTGTGGCCCGGAAGATTCGGGGCATACTGACCTGCCGTTGCCCGCTCCTTCCTCAGCCTTATCGGCTGCGGTCCCACAAGAGTGCCCAGCAATCCTTTAGATTCTGATGGCAACATGTGGCACGGGTCTCGTTCGTTATCTCACTTAAGAGAACACCTCACGGCACGAACTGGCGACGGCCATGCACCTCCTCTCAGCTCGTCTGGCAAGATCTTCAATCTGGCCTTCACTCTGCTGTCGCTTCCGGTAAGATTCCCGGCGTTGACTCCAATTAAACCGCAGGCTTCACGCCTGGTGATGCTCCCCCGCCAATTC
>CAZLHA010000166.1:0-4951 GCA_964559155.1 uncultured Candidatus Bathyarchaeia archaeon
ACTCCGATGGTTTAAAGAATACCTATAACCCATCCCTTTTATCCCGGGGTATGCATAGAGCCATATGCCTACTCCATTTCCCTGCAAACAGTGTGGAAAATGCTGTTCCACACTGGAAAAAGAGGAATGGACCGGTATCTCATTATTCCCCTGGGAAACACATCTATTCCCCGAAGAGAACATAAGACCCAGCCTAGGCTTAGGTGAAAACCCTGATCACCTGGACTTTAAACTTATTTTACACACATACAGTGCACCGAATTGCAAACACCTAGATGAATACCGGTGCACTATACATCCACATAGACCCCTAGTATGCAGAAGCTACCCCTTCAGGGCTACCAGACAGGGAAATAAGAACATCTACGTGGTAGCCCCTGAATGTACAGTCATTGAGGATTGGCCTGACACCCGGACTATTTGGAAAAGATACGATGAAATGGACGCCGCCGATCTAATACTAGACCACCTAAGCAGATTCTATAAAGCTACTGAGCCTAAATGGCGTTATATTCCTGAAAAAGATTGGACACGAATAGGAACTGTTAAGAAACACGGTTAAATGTCTCATATAGTGCCCGTTGATACTCGACGCGGCCACGAAGACGGACTTCGATGAGATATATACATGCGATGAATCGGGGTTACCCACTAGTGGTACAGACGGGCTGAGTGCTGAGACCATGATACTGCAATCTGAGAGAGGCCAGCCGAGTACGGCGTGAGCCGATTCGATGAGGCTGGAAGTTTGTTGCAGGAAACAGGCTACTCAGCACTCACCTTTAATTGAAATAATAATTTTATTTTTATCGTATGAGAATAAGGTACCAGTATTTTATACAGATATTTTTATTGGCTTTTTTTACATGGTTATTGCTTGTCATAGTTTACGCGAAACATCCGATTTTCCCACTAGGTCTCTTGAGTCCTTTGTAATTATTTTCGCTGCAGTTTTGGCTTTTTTCTCGATGCTCCGAAATAAGTGATCCATTAGTACGGCTTTTATTAACTGATTATCCAATTTAATAATTCAAATATGCTTGTTACATGAAGCTATGTTTAATCGATGATTTTATCTTCGTAACTCTGTACGTCATAATCAGAGTAAGATGAAGAATTTACTTAAAGAGAAACTAATGAACGGAAAACAGGTAGTTGGATGTTTTGTTGGGTTAGGTCACGCAGATGTAACCGAGAGACTAAGTAGAAAAGGATTTGACTGGATCCTAATTGACGGCGAACACGCACCATTAACCATCGAAACCATGCAAGTGATGCTACAAGCCATGAATGGAACAAATTGTACACCCATCATCAGACCAGCCTGGAATGACCCTGTAATCATAAAACAGATACTTGATATCGGCGCCCACGGCGTCCTTGTACCCTGGGTAAACAACAAGGAGGAAGCATTAGCCGCGGTTAGAGCCTGCAAATACCCTCCAGAAGGAATAAGAGGCTTTGGACCACGAAGAGCCTCATTATCTGATCCAGAATATAAGGAAACAGCAAACCAGGAGATCTTAGTAACTGTACAGGTTGAGACCAGGGAAGCGGTTGAAAACATCCATGAGATTCTCAGTGTTGACGGTATCGATGCTTGTTTTATTGGGCCATGGGATCTTTCAAGTAACTTCCTTGGACGAGTGCCACCGGAGTTTGATAACCCAGAGTACAGTGGGGCTATTGACAGAGTAATAGAGACTGCTAAGGAAATTGGCAAACCTGCGGGTTTTTACTGTAATAAGGATAATATTGCTTGGGCTCAGGAGAAGGGTTTCACGTATAATACGGTTGGAGAGGCAGACGATTTCCTCGATTACGGTGCATCCCATGCACTGAAGGCTGCTAGGAAAAACATAGCATAAACCTTTCCTTACTATTTTCTTTTAAACCATGTGTGGAGTAGCTTTAGTCAAATGAATAGGAACCCTTCCGATTTTAACAATTACTTGTAAGCAGACACATTCAAGATTATTATTCTTAGAAAAATTAGGTTATACTGTAGGAAAACCAATATACCTATTGCCTGAGAGAGTTTGTGTTTTGGTTATCGCTTTTACCGAAGGGGCATATGTGGACGCATAATCCACAGTTTGCGTTTCCATATTTTTCCATGCGTGCAGTGGTGTAATCATCGCATTTGCTCGCATCTAATCGAACAACTCGAGGATCACGGGGAGAAAACGCTGCACCTTTTATCGCGTTGGATGGACAGATATCAGTACACATAGTGCAACTACCACAACGATTCGGTCTAGGACTGCCTGTTTCTAACGGTGCATCTGTTAGGACAGAAGCTAATCTAAGTCTTGGACCAAACTCTGGGGTAATAAGCAGACAGTTTTTTCCTATCCAACCTAAGCCCGCAAGATTTGCGGCAACTTTATGGGAAAAAACGGCCTCAAGGTTGCCGTTGTTAAGCATTGAAGAAGCGGGAACAGGGTAAGCACGATACCCTGATTGCTGTATTTTTTTGGCCATAAGAAATGTCGCACGGTTAAGAATCTGGTTTGCTGCATTGTATACTCCTCTATAGGATGATATTGTTACAACATCCGTGTGGTTAACGAGTTCGTCAACTATATCATCAATTAAACGTACGCCTAGTGAGACTGCTCTAGGAAATCCTCCTACGTGGTCTCCTCCCTGTTTTGCTATGTATTCTTTAGCTTGTGAAAGGTCTGCTACTCCGAACAGGTCGATTTCAAGGGATTTTGAATACGTCTTCAAGTCTTCATTCAAAGTTAACACCAAGTACGAGTACCGATTTACCCTTAGGATAGGCCATCAATCTATAAATAGATTCCATACTCTCACCTACCTCGATAAAGCGTGAAAGAGACAAGACTCAATGTATCCCTGGTTCCAAACCTTTTAACCCACAGCCTTATTGCCCTAAGATTAGAGCCAAAGTTTCTTTCAAGAATAAACCCTGAATATGATTCAGAGTATAAAACGTGGGCCTCTGAGAATGAGATAGAATCCTTAAATGATCTAAGATTCGCGATAGAAGGCGTGAGCAGTAACGCTAACTTTGCTTTTCTATATCAGATACCAGCATACTTCTCTCACGATAACATTCAAAGTCTGATAGAAACACTGGACCTACTCTCCAGTCATACCCTAGAAGAATTCCTAGAACAATATCCAAGGAAAAAACAAAACCTAGAAGCTTACGTACCTAAAGAACTAATATCTACCGTATGGGGGATCAATGATGAGAACCTTACCCGGATAAAGGAAAAACTACCAGATTACGCAGACCTCGTAGAAACAATATACCACAGAGACTATCAGAAAAGATGGAAACGCATAGAAGAAAAACTAGGAGAAAAAAGAACGTTTCTTGAAAAAAATTATTTTGATAAAATGGACTGGATTGGAGAATGGGAAAAAGTCACAAGAATAGATTTTCCATATAAATCCTTTGATGTTGAGTTAATTGATGCCTTAGCAACTTATGGTACATCGATATTAGCTGAAAGAGATGGATTTTATCCATATGGTCCCACGGACCTGCTTGTGTCAATTATCTCCCATGAGATTGGAACACATATTCTATTCAACACCTATACTCTACTGAACAAGGGAATAGAGGAAATGATTAGACAGGACTTGGAGACATATCTAAAGGGAAACGAATTACTCACATGGTCAATAAATAAGCATATTTTAGAATATTTCGGCGTTGAAAGTTCGAGGGATAATAATATGTTCAAGTCATTGGAGCCCATGAGAACACAGATTAAGAAAAATGTGGCAAGCCAAGAAATCCAGGATATCGCTGAATTATTCAAGACTTCATTCAACATAATGCAAAAAACAAATACCATCATCTCCAAGGTCATTTAAATGACCAAGCAACCTTTAGAAGTATCCCTTACAGATTTTTAATGATATATATGCCGGAAAAAGTCTTAATGAAAAGTGAGGAGAAAAAAACTAGATCAGAAGTAGCTACCTTGCTTAGAGATGTTGCCTCAAAGATTAGCCAAGGATCACTGACTTTTTGCCAAGGAACAGAAGAGATGGTTTTTGATATACCAGACACTTTAGAACTTGAGTTAAAAGTCGAGGAAAAAACGGGAAAGACCCCTAAAATACAGTTCGAGATTGAACTTGAATGGCTCCAAGACGGGGACTCAAGTAAGGGAATAGAAATCGTATAACCCAACTGCTTCAAAGCAATAGAGATCATCATATCAATAATAACCTACAGCCTAAAACTTAAACAAGAAAAAAAACAGATAAGAAAAACCTCAGAAAAAGGAGAAAAAGAGTTCTACAAAAAAGTCACAGGAGACTGGGAGAAATGGCTCAACGAATCCAAGATCAACTGGAAAAAACCCTACCTGGAAGAAGCACCCATCTTACTCATGGTATACTCTCAAAACAGTGCCCCATACTCCACTGAGTCAGTCTGGCTCGCAATAGGATACCTACTTTTGGCTCTGGAAGAACAGGGCCTCAACACAGTAACTTACACCCCGAGCAACCTACAATATGTAGATGCCCATCCACCGCCAGAAGGATACCGATTGGAAGCGATATTACCCATCGGAAAAGGCGACGAGCCAAAACCCAAAGAACCAAGAGAAAAAATAGAATCATTAATCCAAGTAATCACATAAAAAATAAAGGACCTCTCTCAACCCAATCATAAAACTTTCGGATTTCAATATGCTTGTTATATGAAAGATTAGAGTTCAGAGCCTACTTTCAACTAATAGTTATGAATCATAATAAATATAAAATTTTTATATAAGACTCTAAAAGAAACCAGATTTTTTGTAATAGAGATATTGTAATTTAATTAAGCTTCAATTTAAAAATATATAATATGATGAATAATAAAAATAATTACTCTTAATAATTATTTAGAGACATAATAAGGTGTATACAAAAACCGTATCTTAAACCTACCTAAAATAATTACGGTATATTTTTA
>CAZLHA010000167.1:0-4486 GCA_964559155.1 uncultured Candidatus Bathyarchaeia archaeon
TTATTAGATAGGAAGAAAGAACCTTTCTGGAAATCTCTTGTGGAGTCAACGCTATAGATATTTTTTAGATTTATGGATCAATTAAATCTGATAGAGTAATCACTGGATAGTCCTCTGCTATTATATGATCAATAAGTTCTTGGAAGTCAGTTATAGCCCATTCTATGCTTACACTCGGATTTTCTACTAATTTGTGAAAACACAATATAACAAGTTCATTGTTCTTAATAGCATTATCACACCATCCTTTGACCGTGGCTAGATCATCTGTATTCTGAACAGGATAACGTTGAACTAGGTGTGGATGTGTTATCGGATAAGTCTGATACCCCCTCGCTTGTGTACCAACTATCTCAAACATTTTTTTACAGACCTCAAGACCTTCCGCTGTTTGTATATGGTTTGGTGTTATCAAGAACCGTGCACCTTTAGTAAAACCATTATTGATAAGCCACTCTCGGCTCTTGGATAATTCAACTTCAAGGCTTACAGAATCATAATCATCCATTGACGTACCAGACGTGTAGAAGTGACTAACTATATCCCATCCTTCCATAGTCTTTAAATTATTAAGCCCTATCATTGTCTCACTATTTGTGTCTGGAACGGAACCAGCTATAACTGATGCAACCCCGCAAAGTCCATTATTACGCATGTATGTATAACCTTCACTCCAAGTACTAATATGGCCATCATCGAAACTGATTATTATAGCTCCAGAGTCAGCCTGATTGTAGTAACGAATATTATCAATGGTAACTTCCACGTTTTTCCCTGCGTTAGAAGCAACATCAAAACTTACTCGTTTAATATTATTCCAATTCACAGCTCCACCAGATAACTTAAAATCACTTTTCGCTAATATGATAGTATTCCAACCTGTCACAAAATTTGTCTGATAGTAAGTGGCTGTATTTATATAGGTATTATTTGATAGGGTACTCTCCCAGAATCGTATAATCGAGTAATCAAAAGCATCAATATCGTCTATATAGAAATCAAAAGCGACTACTTTCTCAGTAAGATTCCACACAGTATCATGCTCCGTATATATTCTAGTTGTAACTGCATCCCGTGATCTAATTTTCACTCCGCCTGTTCCCTGTAAGAAGTTAATCGTATCCCATGATGGACTAGAACTATCACCATAGCTTCTTGTCCAATTAGTTGCTCCATCCCCCGTTTCATCACAACTACTTATCCATCCACACCACTTCTCGCCCAGTTTTCCTAACAAAATATTTGTGTTAGGTTGATATACTGTGTCGGTTACTCCCGGGATAACTATTCCGCCGTCTTTAATTTCGAAGCCTTCAATAGTAACTCCGACACCTTCGGTTGACTCGTTGATCCTGTCTACTGTAAGTGTTCCAGTAAAATCTGGGCTATAAAACATGGGGCTATCTGTGGTCTGCAAGTCTTGGTTCATTCCGTATAACTCGTTTGCACCTTGCCCTGTGTCTACCGTGCTAAAAACTGCGTTACCTGAGGCATCAAGCCGTTCCTTTTCGCCTTGCATGATGCTTCCTGTCACGTTAATATCCTGGAATACGCCATAAAATACGCCTCCCGTACTTCTTAGAGTATTCTGCGGGATCGCCATGTATACGATGTTACCCACGGCTATAATCGAGGCTAATGCGACTAGAACCAGAATTGCTTTACGGTGACTCTGCTTCATGTCTAATATATTACTTAGCAGTATTATAGAGGATTTTGCTTATCTTCAGTCTCCCTTTTCTATCGTCGTCCTTATCATCTATTTCTTCCCAACCTGTCTCCACAAGTACATAAGACCGCAACCATCAAGACTCCAACCACCCTGAAACAACCCCAAGCCCACAAAAGATGCCTCAGACTACCCTCTTCAACTCTCCCTTTGGTAGGCTTTTCTAAGCATATATGGACTATAAACTCCATAGGAGTCCATGGATCCTTGAGTTCTATAAACCATTTCGAGAAATGGAAAAACAATAGAAACACAAAGGGTTAATCAAAATTCTTTAAACAACAATTCACCTATTTTCTTCGTCCCCGATAGTCGCTAACGCAAAGGGAACCCTCCAAATATCTAGAAACAAGTGAAAATAATACAATGGTACAGCGTATAATGCGGATAAACTTAAACCCTCCACGATAAACCCTCTTAATAACGCTGATCCCGTAGCCAATAACAACCACCAGTACCAGTCTGGGCTAACAATAAACAACCGTACTATAGCAAAAGGCGTTGTCAAGGTAATAAAATAGGTAAACAAATAGATGAACCAGAGCCTCCAGTTCAGCTTAAACATAAACGTGGTTGCTCGTAGTTGCTGAATGGTATTAGCCTTACCCCACCGGAACTGCTGCTTGGCATAAGATAATACATTATTGGGAACTATGGTCTCTACAACAGCCTCCCGGATATACTTCGTCTTCATCCCAGCCTCCATAATAAGATGAGCCATCTGCCTATCCTCACTATACTTGGGTACCGTTACCTCCCATTGACCTATAACCCTCTCCAAGATACTACGCCTGTAAGCCGTAAAGCTACCTGGAAGACAAAAGATACTCCCAAGCAAGTTATGAAACGGGTATAGGAGCTTAAAACCTATATTATACCTTACTCCCTGCATCTGGGTCAACCAGTTTTCCTTTAGATTACGAACCCGGGTCCACCCAGTAACTCCGCCTATCTCCTCGTCGCTGAAATGCCGCACCAGTTTCCGTAACGCATCCTCGTGTAGAAAAGTATCAGCATCAGCACGGGCGATAATGTTACCTCGGGTCTGACGTATAGCGTTACTAATAGTATATCGTTTACCTTTGTTTGGGTAGTGACTGAGCAACCTGATCCGGGTATCAGGAAAATCATCTATTGCTCGCTCAATCTCCTCTACAGTATTATCAGTACTACCATCATTAGCAATAACTACCTCAAACCGTTCCTTAGGATAATCTTGAAGAGCGTGACTCTTTAAGACATCATATATCACATCGCCCCCATTATAGACTGGTATTACCATGCTAACCGTGGGTAGGTACTTACCATAATCCGCCTCATACCGCATGTTTCCCAGTAAACCGCCGACGATCATGGTAGCGTATAGGAAAGAGCCTATGAGGCTGTAGAAATTACTCGCAGGTAGGATAATGAAATAGATGCCGAACACGGTTGTTACAAGTAATAGTAATCTCTGGGCTATTATTGGGACTCGGCCAGATGGTACAATAATTTTTTCTGATTTCATGATGGCGTCTTGAACCTTACGTCGCTTCTTGACATACTCCTCTGGGCTCAGATATGTATCCTTGAAACGTTTATCAAGGCTTCTCACCGGGTCCTCATCTGGGTCCCCATGTATACTCTTATCTAGGAAGCGGCGCTGAAGAAGAAACTCCTCAACAGTTATCGCATCATCTATGAGAAGCTGTTCCAGCTCAGTGTAACACTTATGCTTAAACCCCTTCTCCGCATAATAAAAGAGACAGATATCACGAAACTCTGATACAGATATTTCACCGTATGCTAGTTTCCTGCGAGCTTCCTCGATGCGACTCATTTACACTAAAAAGTCACTAACCTAATATAGTATTTACCTAAAATCTATATCAAACCATTTTCTAATAAACTTTAAAGATTGATTAATTTGGGTTAAGGTCTTGGTATCTTTGTTTTATCTCATCATGGGTTAGGGATTTATTGTATATGGAGACTTCGTCTATGATTCCGTTTAACCCAAATCGCTTATACTGTATGTTATAATCCTCCATTAGTTGGGCTCCTATTACCAGTCCACCGTCTGTGGGTGTTGCTGCCCCGAATGTGTTTGCTTTCCAGTTGTCAACTTTTCCGTCTATGTAGATTCCGAGGTGGGTTTGGTTCCATGTGCCAATGATGTGGTGCCATGTGTCTGTGCTTATTAAGGTGTTTGAATCTAGTTTGAAGTAGCTGCTTCCTTGGAATATTGCTAGTCTTACTAATCCTGATTGGTCCCAGAATTGTAGACTATATGATTCATCACTAAAATCTCCTTTTTCGCCTTTGTGTATAATTCCTGCGAAAGGTTCATGTGATTGTATATATACCCATGCTTCCAAGGTTCCAGAGTTGGTTAAGTCGAGATTTTCTCCTTCCTGAACATATACGTTATCATATATACCATCAAAGTTAAGGGCTCCAAAACTTACGCCTGTAGTGTGTTCAGCTCCTGTTATTGTCCCCTCGTAGCTTTCATTTACCGGGTTTCCAGCTAATGCTGTGTCTTTATCTAGTGACCAGTAATTAATTTGTCGCGTGTAACGTGTCCTAACTTGATTGCTACTACATTTGACTTGTTTGGATAATGATAGTCCTTTGTCGGTGATTATTTTTACGTTATATATGTTTTGTAACTGGTAATCATTATAGATAGTTATCTCGATTGTTTCTCCGTTTTTTATCTCGCGATTTCACTTTTCTACCAGGGTCGTTCCGGTGAGCCTTTTAGCTATACGTACG
>CAZLHA010000167.1:4496-4898 GCA_964559155.1 uncultured Candidatus Bathyarchaeia archaeon
GCTTTATCCTCGAGAATTGGGGTTCCTTCTATGTATATTCGGTTAATATTAGCGGGGGTTTTACCTATGTTTCTCAGGTAGATTATCATTACCTCTTGATTGCAGGTTATTGAGTCTGTGCTAAGATAGGCGGGTGTTTCTGGTGATATTGCCTCTCCAAAGAAACCGTTTACATAGCCATAAATCACTATTCCTCCGGCTATTGTTACTACTAACAGTAATAATACACTAATATACGTAGATACACCTAGACGCTTAAGCATAATGAATCACAGAAAAGAAAAAATATAATTGATGTGTCAATCGGCTTTCACACTGAACGCAATCTGGGTATTATCCGCACAAACTAGTTTAACTTCATATGTGTTACCCGCAGTAAGACCACCAGAAACAGAAATAACT
>CAZLHA010000168.1:0-4822 GCA_964559155.1 uncultured Candidatus Bathyarchaeia archaeon
CTCATTAAATGCCTCTATTGACTTATTACAAGGTTTTTATGAAAACATGGAGGGCACATCTGTTTCAGATAGTTTTGTATGGACATTCAAAGGTAAGGAAAACATAGTCTCTCAAATACGAGAGTTAATAAGTTCTTCAAACAGAGTGAAGATAATATTACATAATGAATTGTTTAAACATTTAAAAAAAGAATTGCCTTCATTATATGGAAAAGCAGACATCATACTACAAATATCTGGAAAAAATAAAGAGAAACTATCTAAAAACCCAGAGGTACATCTAATTGATGATACAGAGTTCGAGTTTTCAGTAGTAATCTCCGACGATAAAACAGCTCTATTCGCCACCAAAAATTTGGATATCGCATTTAAATCCTCCAACATAGGACTAGTCACCATATTAGATCACTTTTTTGAACATGAAAGAGAGGAAGCAACAATCAACATATAATCAAGGATCACTAAAAAAGGGATTAAATTTTCCCGCAAAAAATCTACGCTAAACCACCACCAACCCCTTTTTCTGGTTTTTACTACCGTAAGAAAAACCCAGTGGCAAAAAACATTTTAATGTTTCTTACGCCCAAAAGGATATGACAAAAGAACAAACTAACAATAAACTTTTAGATCTACCAAACGTCCTACCTATAAGTCTATCCGCATTCTTCAACGATATGGGTTCTGATATGCTTTTTGCGTTTTACCCGATTTTTTTCGTGCAAGTCTTGGGTATATCAGAAATGAAGATATTAGGACTAGTAGATTCTCTCGCCCTTTTATTAGGATTTGTAATAATGCCTTTTGTGGGCAGGCTTGCAGACCTAAGAGGACGAAAACACCTCATATGGGCTGGATACGTTTTACTTGCTGTATCACGACTCGGGCAAGGACTTGCCCGGATATGGCAACATCTAGTGCCCTCAAAAATGCTTTATCAGGTTGGAAGAGGGATTAGAAACCCGCCTAGGGAGGCATTACTTACAGACTCGGTTCCTCAACATCAGAGGGGAAGGGCTTTCGGTTTCCTAGGATCGATGGACACATTTGGCGCAGTGATTGGTCCTTTGTTGGGGATGTATCTATTTCGACGTTTTCTAGGTATGGGTATTCCTTTAGATGAAACATATAGGTGGATCTTCTTCGTCGCAGCAGTACCTACCATAATAAGCATTTTACTAATATTTTTAGGCACAAAAGAAGTAAAACAAGGATTAGAGACAAAATCAACTGAGAAAAGAAAGCTAGGGTTATCAATTCTTGTAGAAGACAGGAGACTATTGATTTTAACTCTTATAACAATGGTCTTTACATTCTGGAATGTTTCAGAAAACTTTATGCTGGTTAGTGGCGCACGTATTCTTGGGGTTCCCAAAGATCAAATCTGGGCCACAGTACTGTTATATTGGTTTATAAACGTGAGTTTTGCTCCTACAGCCTATTTAGCCGGCAGGTTTTCAGATGATTATGGTAGAAGGATCCCATTGGTTTCCGGTATGTTCGTTTTGGGCTTGATGACAATAGGGTTTGCTTATGCGTCTAGTTTTATCACTGTGAGTATATTGTTTCTAATGCACGGCGTTTATCAAGGACTGTATAAGCCTAATATTCAAGCATGGGTTGCTGATCTATCGCCTATAGATCAAAGAGCTGAGGTTATAGGGACTTACAAGATGCTAGTAGGATTAGCTGATATTCCAGGTCCACTTGTTTTTGGTCTAATCTGGGATACGTATGGTTTTAAAACTCCATTCTGGATTGGGGGCATATTTTGCATTATATGTGCCGCTGTCTTGATAATCATAAAACAAGAACATGACCAAGAAGAGATAATCTAGATGATGCAGAAATCAAGGCTTACCTCAACATATCCTATATCACAAGATATGTTAAATCATTAAGATTTAAGATAAGAAATCTAAACCTCAGAAATATGTTATATCGGAGAAGGCTATTGATTGCATTGATCACAATTTACCTATAGGATCGTAGAGCGCAAAGGACCAATAGGTAAGGGGATATCATGTCTCACTGGTATTATGGATAAGACAGCAGAGTCACAGTTTATTAGGGATGGATCTGCAAGAATTGGTCAGACACCTTAATTGGGCATCTAAATCAAATAACGGTACCTAGGGATTGGCTAAAGGGTGCTCTGACCAAGTTCTTCTATTTTTGGTGGCCAAAGGCTATGTTATTCATGAGTGGAAATATTCTAAAAACGAGGAACATTGAACTGAGTTTTTACTTTTCATTTGTTAAATCAGGGTCTGTTGTATTACCGCATCCTTTGCCGTTACAATTGCCACAACTCATAGGTGTGGATAGTATTTATACGATATTAAAATAGCTATACTCTTCTTTTTTTGTATTATCTGGCCTGAGGTTCCTCAAGTATATCATTGATTAGAAGGAGGTCTATTTTACATGTATTCGTTTTTGGGTTACTATTAACTAGATTATCTTTTTGGTTATTCAATTTACTCAGAGTATAAGGAGAGGCGAAAATAAGAAGCTTGCAAGACAGCCAGCGAACTTATTCTCTATTTCACAGCAGTAAAAATATGAATCATAGATGCTTCTAATGAATTAGGGATTGTACTTTAAAAAAAGAGAGGGGGTTAAGGATTTTTGATTTATTCTGCTTTACCTTTTTTTCTTGTCCAGTTTACTGCATCAAATTTGCATGCTTCTATACATGCGCCACATGCATAACAGTCATTAGAGAACTGTTTTTTCTCGTAGAAATCCTTCATTGCCCCTGTGGGACAGGCCTCGACACACTGCAAGCAGTTTACACATTTACCCTCATTTACTCTGGGACGGTAAAAGCTGAACTGCTCCGCTATGAGACCCACTAAGCCGAAGGGGCAGAGGAATCTACACCAAGGCCTGTAGAAGAAGATACTAGATACAGCTACACCTAGAAACATTAACCCGCTTATTATTGTGAGGTCTAACTGGAAAACTCTAAAGGGATCAAGAACGCCTATTATGTTAAAGCCATACAAGAAAAGCAGTCCTACAAAGGCAACAAAAAACACAACACGTGTCCATAGGGTCACGTTTTTTGATGTGTTTACTTTTTTTGAAGGAGCGTGATATAACGCGTCCTGTAATAAGCCTAGTTGGCAGCCCCAGCCACAGATGCTGCGGTTTGATGCGATTACTAGGATGAGCATTAATGTTAGCATGAGTATTGAGTTCTGTATGGATACAGGGATTGGTATTCCTTTGATGTTGAGGATTAGGTTGGTGGTTATTCCCATGGGGTTTGGGTTTAATCGGGTTATTAGCTGGCCGTAGATGAAGCCGAATAATAGGGTTCCTGCTATGAGGAACCATAGCCGCTTCTTTTTAGTTAATTTCCCTTCTTTAAGAAGCCATGTGGCCACGGTTATTGTTATTATCCAGAGGCCTAGTTTTATCGGGAGTATTATGTTCACATTTTTCACCTATTTATACGGTTTCTCTTATTCCTAGGACGCTGAGTTTCTCGATGCTTTTAATGCCTCTAAGCTTTTCTTTTGGAGAGAAAATCATTGACCCCGGCTCCAACTTGGTCTCATCGGAGCCTACCGTGAACAAGCCTACGCCTTCTAGGACGTAGAAAACGGCGTCATAGGCTTCTGGGTGGGGTGGTATCTCTTGACCCACATCCAGACATATTAGGGCTAGGTTAAATTTCCCTGCGTCTAGTAGTTTCTTCATGCTAATCTTTTCAGAGTTGTACTCTATCGCGTCTAACACGTTTACATCAGGTTTATTCATTTCATACCTCTCCATTATTTTCCTCGACCAGTATATCACTATCGATATCACTGCCGATGATGTCTTAGTTTATAAACCCTATCATTCACTCATCAAAGAAGTCTAGGATCATCTTAAAGTAAGATAACTTGCCAATCAAAAATACGCGAGGTAACGAAAAAACTTTTCCATTTCACGTTTATAAATTATTACATTAGTACCTGTTTAGCATTAAACCAGATTTTGATCAAAATTGGGGGTAAATTTGGTATAGGCTTAAACAATGTTTTTACACATAATCAACAAGATACCAGTGGTTCAACGCATATGGCGCCTCCAAAACGCACCTATAAACACCTACTACTGTGGCTATTCACAGGAACCCGTGGAGGACCAAACAGGGCTCGAATCGTTGATGTCTTACGAGATGACCCCATGAACACAAATCAGCTGAAACTCACATTGAACCTAGATTATAGAACAGTAAAACATCACTTGGAGGTTCTTATGGATAACGATGTCATATACCCAATAGGACCAGATTATGGAACGATGTTCTTCTTAACACCTAAAATGGAAGAATATCTCGACTACTTTGACGAACTCTGGGAGTCTATCAGAGAAAAAATAGAGACAATGAGGAAGCGGTGAAATGAATAGAAAATTACTACCATTAATAGCAATACTGTTACTGTTATCTACTACCGTTGTAGTGAATGCTCAATCAGATAATAGGCTAATATTTAGATTAAAACTAAGGGACGCTGACCCTGAAACATTAGCTCACCTTGAGAGAATGATTGAAAACTATATCAAGTTCCGCACTATACTCTCTGGGGTAAACATAATCCTCTACAGCTATCTTCTACACCTATACTATACACTATACAATGAAACAAGCTCCAAGTTCAGTCTTGGATTAACAGTACTATCAGGTGTCCTATTATTATACTCCATCACCAGCAATCCTTTATCCTTCTTAATCTTCAGGAGAACAAACCCAATCTGGGTCAACCTATTCAGTATTACCCCTGATTTATTTGCTAGTATAGCAGCTTTCATAATGATCTACCTT
>CAZLHA010000169.1:0-4817 GCA_964559155.1 uncultured Candidatus Bathyarchaeia archaeon
ACCGGGACGTCCAAGTGATGATGTTCGTATCCTTTCTCCCAAGCATATTCTATCTCATAGCCCGTTCAACAATGTTCAGAGGATTATATGGAGGAAGAGATAGAAGAAACGGAGGCTCATCAGCATTACTAGGAGGAGCATCCATGCTCATATACTTTATACTCCTCCTTTTCAGTCTGAGACTTAGCCGCCTAAGAGAGTATTATGCAGATCAACATAGCTCCAAAATAGTGCAAAACGGAGCAAATAATCTTTCCAGCGGCTTAGCAAAGATAACCACTTCAACCACATCTATGAGTAATAGGATGAAATCACCATCATTCAGTGGCTATAAATCCCTGTTCATCTCCGACCCGGATAGAGCAGGTCAGGATACTGCCCAACTTTACCAGTCAGGGTTGATGAGAGGAGATAACCTTGTAAGTAGCATAATGGAGCGAAGACTCACCTCACTGGAGAAACTAGGTGAGTTGTTATCAACACATCCTAACATAGTGAAAAGACTTAGAGCCTTGTCCCCGTAGAAATCCGCTCAATTACAATTATATAACATAGGTATGTGCATAATTCATCCCCACCTAAAGGATGAGGGCTTCTTTCGCAGTTAGTTAAACAGGCATATGATATAATAACCCAAAACTGTAGGGAATTACATCATGCTTATACTGGATCAATCACTCTCAAAATATAATAGATTTCAAGGAACTATTTCCAAGTATAGAACAAAATAAGGCTAAAAATACTCTAACTAGTTTTGTATTTTCAATTATGTAGGTGTATTGATTGTAGAATATATTACTGCTTATCATGCTGTATAAAACAAATCTAAACATTATTTGATAAAATAATAAATGGATCCATAATTTTTGGGGAAACATCTAGCAAATAGGAGTAAAAGTCTCTCTCCTGGCAACTTTTAGGATTTAACCAGTAAACTGTTATTATTTTGTTTGATTATCGTTTAAACCTGATAATTGCTGCCGTTATATACCTGATTAAGCAGAAATTAAGAAACATCGACAATTGTAATAAATGCGATAAGTCAAAACGGATTAGATAATAAGAATTCAGGAGAAGTTACGTTTTTTATACATTAACTAGCTCACTATTGATGAATGAGTCTACCAAGAAAAGATATCCACCTCTACTACAAGTTACACTGGTCCCTACTATACTACGTCAACAAAAAACATAACATAATCAAAGGAATAAAAACACCTGACCAACTTAAAAAAGCCCCCCTCGACGAAACATACAAGTTACGGGAGAAACTATACAAGAGCACAGAGCTAATCGATTCATATGTACGTGAAAACCCATCAATGCTTCCCCCCAGAGAATTAGAAATCGTGGCCAGCTGGAAAAACTTCATAAAAAAGAGATTCATAATCTATAAGACTTATAAAAAATACACCGTCTTCATAGATCAGGATACGCCGCCGAGAGCATATGGGGTGCTCTCTCTGGTGTCGCCGATTGAGGAGATATTTGAATCACCCTTACCCTTGATGGTTGACGCTGTATTGCTGCCCTTCAAGAATAACATCATATATGACGGTATAATGATTTTGCATAACATTATCTTTGGGCGAGGTATCATCAGTGACTTTAAAGAATCCTATGGGGAGGCTAAGGCTAGGTTTGGAGTCATCCAGTCACTGCCATTCAACCCCCCGGAGACGATGTATGGCGACGCTGAAACGCTGAAACTCTACCTCAGGAGTGAGCGGAGCCGAGAAGAACACTGGGACGATATAATGGACCTCATCAAACGTGACGACGAGCTACTTACCCTCTATCACCAGGAGATGGGTAAAATCGATGCTAGGGTTTATGGGAGGAAGCTCCGGAAAATTGGGTTGAAGAAGGCGTGGTTTGCAATACTTGAGGGAACCCTGATAGCCGGAGCTTCGACGAAGGAAAAACTCGAAGAAACTCTAATTGAGATTCTTCCCGCTGAAAAAATGAGGTTTGTCTTCTTCTACTTCTTAAAATAAAAAATCAACTCCCCCTACTGTAAAATCACGCTAAACGGAGTAATATTAAATGTTTTGTAGATAGAAATCCCACAGTTGAGATTCTAAACACCTTGATAAAACTTAATAAACCCGACAGACGAAACCAGTAGAATAAAACATCAAACATAAACCGTTAACACCCCCCTAACTAAATACAAAAGACCCAAGAAAAGACTGCAAAAGACAAACAAAACAAAATCTAATCCTAAGACACACAAACATAGACATAAGAAAACTTGGAGAATATGCCAAACAAGATAAGACAGACCAAATACTAGAGAACCTAACACAGTTTAAACCAAAACCAAAATACAAAAATATAGAACCCATTTTTAGTGCTTAGATTTCAATAATTGAATTATATTTATAACCCATGTCGGTTGGTATGAGACTCTATAGAGAGACTTGCAACACCTCTTTTCCGGGTTGGTGTTACTCCTCCTCTTCGGGTACCTCTTTTATTTGAATCATTATAACCTCAGATACCTCGATCTTATTGTCCACCTTTTTAATTCTCTCACCACACTCTGGACAACTGATATCATAATGTTGCTGGGACTCAGGTTTCCAACCAATATGCCTTAATTCAAGAGATCCATCCCCATGATGCCAGGCCTTATATGTAGACTCCTCCAGGATATGCACCTTAAAATAATCCAGCGTAGCATCGCATATAGGACATGTGTATTCTTTTTCACTCATACAATATCACCTCCAAATCGACTTTCCCATGAGCACTCCGACAAATAATGAGCCGGAGCCATTTTTAGACGGTTTCCGCAACACCATCACCGATAATCAGTATAAAAACCCTACGTATGTGTTGTCAAACGAACTTAATCACCATATCCTTGAACAAGGTTGAATGAATTTTTCCCACTGACTAAAGACTGCATAAACAAACTACGCAACACGTTAACCCAGGTAAAAGACTAATAACAAATGTATAACTATAACTCAACAAATAGTGAGATAAAAAAGGAAACTCTAGTCACTGTATTGGAAACAACTTTACTTGGTAACGGCTATTCTAAAAGATCCGACTGCACGACGATACCTATAATCTTCCCCTTCTCCTCCACGGGAAGCCTCTTGATCCCATGCTCCCTCATCTTATCCACCGCGTCCTCCATTGTTGAATCATCGTGGATTGTTATCAAAGGCTTCGACATGACCTTTAATACCTGAGTCTCATAGCTTAACTCCTCAGCTACAACCCGCCTGACAATATCCTTCTCCGTGACAATACCTACTCCTTGATCACCCCAAGCCACAACCAGGCTCTCGATATTCTTTTCTTTCATTAATTTGGCGCATCGAAGTATAGAATCGGAGGGGAGGACCGTGACTACGGGCTGGCTCATAATTTTCTTCAGGATAGGCATGTATAACATATGGTTTGCAAGAATGTAATTGTTTTGAATATTGGAGCACCATGCTTAAGGATTCACCAGAATTCTTCAAGTAATGATGCCAAATAATATTGAACCAACAACCTCATCGAACACTGAAACAGAGAAAGGAGAAACTACTCGAATAAAATGGTTTAGCCGGTTACTACCTTTTTATGTTTATCCTCATAGAGTTCTCTAAGCTTTTCATATTCCTCAATTGGGTATATCTCTATTCCGAGTACATCGAGGTAATCAAGCCTATATTTGACCAGCTTCATCATGTCATCTGTTTCAACGATCATGAAACTCTCTCCCGTTGTAGCTATGTTGTGTATTGGGAAAATAATCTCATCCCCCCAGTTCTCTCCTTTCTCGATGCGTCTCTTCTCAATCTGATTCATCTTGATAATATTCTCTGACTTAGGATCAAGTAGACTCACATAGACTAGATACTTCAACTATTATTCCTCAAATTAATGTAAAATATCATAATTTATAAAGCGGAATATAACCCAAAAAAAGAAAAATTATCCGTCTAACAAAGTAAAAAAGAGCCAGAGCAGAATGGGAGCTTGGGATACACAAATCATAACTAAAACCCGATATTCTCCATTCAAAAAACCATAAAATAATCCCGGACACTTCTCCAAAACATCTAATATTTATTAAAAAATCGTTAAACTTTATTAACAGCCTTTTGTTTGAAAACCTGATACTGTATGTTTAAAAACCGAAATCTATTCTTAGGTATAATTATAATACTCTTACTAAGTGGAGTAGGATTACTCTATACCCGTGATCAGCCTAAACAAGAAAACACCTCACTAAAAATAACAGCCTCTTTTTACCCCCTCACATATTTCACGGAATACATAGGCGGAGAAAAAGTTGATACCACAACCCTAATCCCATATAACAGCGATGTACATAGCTGGCAACCATCCATAAGCGATATCGCTGACGCCGAAGATTCAGATATCATCATCTACCTAGGAGCCGGCCTCGACCACTGGATGAAAGAAGACATCCTAGAAACCATCAACCTAGAAAATAAAGAAATAGTTGAAGCAAGCCATGGAATGATACTTGATACAGGGGAACACGACGAAGAAAACGAAGAGGAACACAACCACGAGGAAGGAGACCCACATCTCTGGATAAGCCCCTATCACGCTAAACAACTCGCAGAAAAAATCTATCAAGCCCTAAAAACAGCTGACCCAGAAAACCAAGAGTACTATCAAACCAACTGGGAACAATTAGAAAACAAGTTAACAACCCTAGATCAAAGATACCAGACAGAACTAGAACCAGCAAAGGGAAAAACCTTCTTTGTAACCCACTCAGCATACGGATACATAGCACACCGCTATGGACTAGAACAACACGGCGTCATAGGATTAAC
>CAZLHA010000170.1:0-4809 GCA_964559155.1 uncultured Candidatus Bathyarchaeia archaeon
TGTGTGTCATTTGTGCATCTTCGTATAAAGTCAATGACATCCGGGTCATAGCCAGCGAATTTTCGCTCTTTCTTAGGTTTCTCGACCTCGAAACTGAGTTCTGCTTTTCCTACCCCTAGCTCCATCTCCTCGGCTAGTTTCGGGTATTTTTTCTTGAACTCTTTTTTCTCCATTTGAGATCAATCTCATAGCATAAACTGTGTATAATAAATGATGTGGGATTATAGGGGGCGTTCCTTTAGCTCGCTGAAGAAATATTTCAGGACTTTGCCTTTTACGTCACGTTGTATAGTTATTCCTGGGGCTATCCAGGCACCGGTCCCAATGACTACTCCGGGGTTGATATTCACATTTATACCTGTCTCGACTTTGTCACCCATAATTACACCGAGTTTCTTTCTTCCACTGCTCAGGCGTTCACCTTTCACTCTGACCTCGATGGGTGTTTTATCGAACCTTAAGTTGGCTGTTACGGTGCCTGCTCCTAGGTTACAGTTCTTACCGATTATACTGTCCCCTATGTAGCTGAGGTGGGCTGCGTGACTCTCATCCCCGATTATGCTGTTCTTCACCTCGCATCCATTGCCTACCCGGACTCTTTTACCTAGACAGGTACCGGGTCTGATGTAGCAATTAGGTCCTATGTCACATTCTTCCCCAATTACTACTGGGCCCTCGATGTATGCCCCTGTTCTTATTTTGGCTCCTTTCTTGACCCATACCTGTCCATGAAGTTTGGCTCCGTCCTCGACTGTTCCATCTATCTTGAAGTCTATTTCCTTCATTGCTCTTTCATTTGCTTCTAGTAGTGTCCATGGTAACCCGATGTCCATCCATTCTTCCTCTCTAATGTCATGTTTCTTGAATAGGGTGTTATCATCTATCATTAGCTGCATGGTGTCGGTTATCTCGTATTCGCCGCGTGGACTCTTCTTGGTCTTCTCGATATAATCGAATATTCCCGGGGGGAAGATATATATTCCAACATTAGCGTATTTGCTGGGTTCTTTTCCCTTGTCGGGTTTCTCCACTACTTTCTTTATGTATTCTCCATCCAGTTTGAATGCTCCATACTGACTAGGGTCATCCACTTTTAATGAGGCTACAGCTACCTCACTCTCCTCGTGGTTCTCTTTTATTCTCTTCAACACGCCTTCAGCTAGGTAATGGTCACCGTAAAGCGCCATAAACTGGCTATTCTCAACGAATTCTTTGGCTTGGAGGAAGGCATTTGCTGTTCCCCTGGTTTCTTTCTGGGTCTTGTAACTGATCTTGACGTCGTGGTCTGACCCATCTTTGAAGTAGTCCTTGATCTGGTCCTCAAGATAGTTAGTTACCACTAGTATCTCGCGTATACCCGCTTCTTTTATCCTCAGTATAGTCCATTCTAGGAGTGGTCGTCCAGCTATCATGAGCATAGGTTTCGGTATATTATCCGTTAATGGCCTGAGTCTTGTTCCTTTACCCGCTGCGAGTATAACCGCCTTCATCTTATCACCTGTTTAACTAATTGTTTTGATTGTTTCATAATATTCTCTACGTCCTCACTCGTTCTACCCTCTACTGTTATTCTTATGAGGGGCTCTGTCCCGCTTGGACGTATCAGTACCCATCCTGAGTCCAGTTCTAGTCTCACACCATCCACGGTACTCACTGAGTTAACGTCTCTAAAGACATTCATGTATTTCTTCTTAACCTCTTTCATTGCTGTTGTTTTCTTTTTTTCGGGGCACTCCAGTTTAACCCGGCTTAGTGGATAGACTGGGGTTCCTTGGATGAACTCTTCTAGGGTCTTTTCTAGGTAGCCTAATGCTTCCAATACTTTTAAAGCTCCCATTACCCCAGCGGGGCACTTGTGGTGCTCAGGGAACACCCATGCTCCAACGGGCTCGCCACCGAACACTGCATCATGTTCCATCATAGCTTCAGTGATATAGGCGTCGCCTACTGGCGTACGCACTATGCTTCCTCCTGCTTCTTTGACCTTTTCATCGATGTTCATGGAGGCGCCCACATGGGTTACGACTGTTCCCCCCTGATTGCGTTCCACAATGTAGCCAGCATAAGCCGCCAGAGCCCTGTCCGGGCTAATCATCCTGCCATCAGCGCCAACGGTCATCATTCTATCCCCATCTCCGTCGAAGCCGAATCCAATATCGCATTCGGTGGATTTCATGTATTCGCCCAGTCTCCGAAGACTTTGGCTGGTGGGTTCAGGGTTTCCAGCAGGGAATTTACCGTCTGGTAAGGCGTTTATTATCTTGGTCTCTAACTGGAATTCTTTGAAAGCTATGGGTGCTAGTGTGCTCGTTGCTCCGCAGAAACAATCTAATCCGACTTTAAGTTCCGAGGCTGTTTCAATGGTTTCTATGAGCATATTCACGTAGTGGTCTATGGTGTAGTATTCCTCAACCACGCCAACCCTGTTCCAGTCAACGTTTTGGTATCGTTCATTTTCCAGTACGTCCTCCATTTGGAGCTGCTCCTCAACCGTTAAACTAACCCCCATATCATTGAATACTTTTAATCCGTTATAGGGTGGTGGGTTATGACTTGCTGTTATTGAGACCCCTGATTTTGAACCCGTCTCGTTAATCATCCACGCAGTAACCGGTGTGGGTACCATGCCTATTTGTATAACATCTCCACCAACTGAGTTAATGCCACTGGAGAGGGCTGCCTCCAGCATGGGTCCTGTGAGTCTCGTGTCTCGCCCAATTATAGTTGTACTGCCCCTATGAAGTGTAGCTAGTGCAGCCCCCACGCGCTGAGCTAGTTGAGGGGTTATATCTATGTTTGCCAGTCCACGTATGCCTGAGCTTCCGAATAGTTTTGGCTTCATCTATTACGCCTCTTAGGTATGAATCGTCGGAGGGGGTCTGTCTGTATAAGACTTTCCAGCTCCCTGAGCCTCAACCCTTTCTTTAGGCCCCCGTATGTCTCGCATCGTTCTTTGCGGTAATATTCCCTGTCTCTTGGGGGTCTTACAACTATCTCTACTATATGTTTTTTTACCTGTATTTTAATGTGGGTGGATGTTCTGGGTAATCCTCCGATGGTGAATTCTTTTGGCTCTTTTCCCGTCAGCTGATAATCTTTGAGCTCATCTACTACCTCATCCGGGTCCCTGTGATATACTACTATGTCTATGTCGCTACCTTGTCTGGGGGTTCCACGCCATACGCTTCCGATGAGAACCGGGTTATATTCCTTTATCTTTTCCATTATCTGCTGAGCTATCTCACGCATCTCGATTAGCATGGTGAGTCTATCTGATCCCTCCCTCTCCTCTACGATTCTATCAAGTTCAACAGCTACCTCATAGTTGCTTGGAAGAGTCCGTGTTCCAAGGCTGGATGCCGCTACATCTTTCGCGTCTTTGTATTCTTTCACTATGCCATTGTATAGTAATCTGGCTGCTTCTTTTGCTACTTGTTCTCTAGTGGCCATTGATTCACCCGTCTATGAATAATAAGTGCTTGTATTTGAAAAAGGGTCTTAGTTTCGCATACGTATATAGTCGTATATTTCAACTGAAGTTAACCCCAAAGCCGCTAGTCCGGCTAACCCTGTTAAAAGTAAATAGATTGGTTGATCATCTATTCCCCCATACGATGTGAAATAGACCGCGTATGTATCCTTCTCCCACTGGAGATACACATAACCCCTTTCCATTTCCTCGTTCTTCGATTCAAGGAAATCAGTAAATTCAAACAAAGAATCGCCATCCTCCGGGGTCACCATGGTCCACTCTTCTCGCTTAGCCTCCTCCAGAGCCGAAACAACTTTCGGGTAATCAACAAGCTCCTCACTGGTCAAAGGGATCGTGTTCTCGGGTTCAGGGTTATCTGTTAGTGACACCTCGTAGGCGTAGGCGTCCCAGTACACGGTGGTATTGTTGTATAGGAAGTAGAAACTAAAAGTTAGGATAACCAAGACTATGATGGCGATCTTTCTCTTATTGTTCATAATATCTCTATTTACTGGATCCAGTTATATCTTCTCGCCTAGCCCTGTGTCCTCTAATCCTTGTTTAACAATCATGGAGTACTCCACCAGTCTGCGGCCTAGTAACCTACAGGCTTCAATGGTGTCTTTGTCAGGTGTCTTGATGCTCACAGCCCCATAGTGAAGCGTCACATCTTTAGATACATAGTCAGGTATCCCAAAGGTGATCATACCAAAGTTGAGGATAACAGATAGTAAAGCCATCAAGGTAATCTCGTTTCCACCCCCCAAACCACCGCTGGAGGTGAAAGCCACACCCACTTTTCCCCCTAGTTTCCCCCAATATCTCTTATGGAGCCTATTGTTGATGAAACTGTTCATCTTTGGGCTCATTGTGCCACAGTGGGTTGGTGAACCCAAGGCAAAGCCATCATACGTGGGTATTTTATCCAGATCCACTTCATCCACTTTAACAATATCCACTTCTCCGCCTTTTTCCCGGACACCCTCTGCGATCATCTCAGCCATCTTTTCCACGTTACCAGTAAGACTATCATAAACAACAAGAATTCTGATCACCATGAATACCTCTAATCATGAAAACGTAGTCTAGAATAAAACAACTACCAAATAACCACCTCTACACACCACGGGGAGTAGGTATAATAAACACCGGAAACGACTTATCTCAAGGAAAGAACTCCAAAACAAGCCCAGATCAAACCTCAATCACCATAAAAACCGGTAGGATAACCTTTTCTCGTATACAAAATCAAATATGCGAACAAGAAATCACATCCTTTTAGCTATACAATAAATACGATAAACTTCATCAATAAACGACAAACAATGAGCAACTTC
>CAZLHA010000171.1:0-3560 GCA_964559155.1 uncultured Candidatus Bathyarchaeia archaeon
GGATCTGAATATCCATCAACACCACAGACTGACTGAAAGGCATCTTAAAATTCAACCCCTCATCCAGCACCCGGTCATCAACCTTACCCCAAGTCAACAAGACACCCCTGTAACCAGAGGGAACCTGAACCACCGCCTGACTAACCACCAACACGCCAACAACCGCAAGGATAACTAAAACAATCAAAGTACCAGAAATATTCCTCATATCATCTGGAACATCATATCCTCTACCACCGAAACCAAAATCACTCATACAAACTCAAACACCATGAAGCATGTGTCAAACATAAACACTTCCCCTCAAAGAAAAAAACAAGCCTTATACTATAACCACCAATAACCCCTCACTCATCATAAAGGAAAACCCAAATATCCAGAGAAAAAGTCCAAGAAATAAGAAAAACATACAAACCAAGCTGTTTAATGTTTCCAAACACTCCACCCGATACATTACACCCGACTACAATACAGCCCCTACAAAGCATTAACAAAAAACTCTTCTCTAAAACAGCTAACAATATTTCCTCCGAATGAAATAGCAAGCAACGGGTACCTCGGAATTAAACCATCAAACGGATTACCTACGAAGGACTGACTGGACCCTTCACCCCCATCCACCATAAAGATCAACAGTTAAGTAGATTCTTTAAGAAGCTACTCCGACACCACTTCCCCCACCGTGTAAGTATTATAACCAGTAACTGAAGCAGAAACATGCCCCAATACAAATGAATACAAATACGGCGATAAAATTTAATAATAAACTACCTCTGGAACAGTTGATCCGTATAACTTCCTACAGAATAAATCGCTAAGCTTTTTAGAAATAATTGCTTCTACTCAAAAGTAAGATATGAAATTTCTTCTTATAAAAAATCAAACAACATTACACAACTATAACATATTTAGTATCCAAAAATACAAAACGTAAAAATCCATGTAACTACTACCCCTTAAACCAATCAGACTGCGATTAATTAACACGCTACATTGATTAAGTTCTTTTAACCCATCGCAATAGCTAAAAATGTAATCTATGTTGATCTCTCTACCATACCCTTGAAATAACCTATAGGGTACATTCTCAGCGTAATCACGATAATTAATTTTAAAACAAATTCATTTACAGATATGTCATTGTCTCATTTCCCTAATTAATTTCTTTACATCTTCTTCCTTTCTATGTTTTCTGTTATCAATTCTGATCTCATCTAGATTCGCATCAAGCTCCGATAAATAATCATAGTTCTCTAGAATTTGAGTTTTAATTACCTCTTCTTCTGGATGTTCTTGATTCTTTAGTAGATATTGAACATCGCTAAAATCAATTTTTTCGCTTTTTATTTTATCAATAAACAGACCTGGATCATAATCTGATCTATCATTCCAGAATTTTATAACGACTAACTGTTTTACAATTTCTCTATCGTAAGGTCTCTTAGCAAACTGGTAAAGATCATAATAATCTCTAGCTGTTCCTCTTTGATACGTGGCTCGAATTTTTTCTGATAGGACCTCTTCTAGACACATACATGGAACCGAGAAAGTCTCAAAAGCCGTATATTTAAAATATATTTCATCCTTGATGAAGGTATCTCTTAAAGGGAGAATTGGATCTTCTCTGAGACTCACCTCAAACTTGAAAGAACTTGAAAACCATTCATGACTATAATCCATATCACACGCAAATGATTTACCCCACTCTTTTCTAACATTCTTCTCTTCGAGTGTAAAACCATACTTATCCGCATTTTTAATGAAAACACCAAACTGGTATTCAAAACCACTCAGATCATAACCAATAAGCGTGAAATCCAAGTCCTCTGAGAATCTACCCAAATTACCGAGATAGATCTTCCTAATGCATGTTCCTCCCTTGAAAGCCAGATTAGCAAGTATACCATCCTCTTTCAAAATCTTCAAAAAATAAGTCAAAACAATATCTCGCTCAGCAACCTCTCTACTCACACCACATCCATGGGCATATAAGTCAACAAACCGTAAATCTAGCAATATTCTCACCTGACTTTAATTTCATCTAATAAATTTTCAATCGACACGTTTTCGATTACACTCCACCTATTATCAATTGAACCACTTCGATCATTTGCCTTTACAGACCCTAGGAAGGTACTTGATACATTTTCAGGAAGTAATCTTTCTATACTCTCTACAAAAGCTCCATCATCTAGACAATTGTTTTCAACCAAAAAAGCCACAAGATAACCCAGTCTTTGGATCAAAGTATTAGAATCAAATCTAATAGCATAACTAAGTAACTTTTCTTTATCTAATCCCCTCTGAAAAGCATTCAATACCACTGCTACAACTTGAGATAACCCGCCACAATAATCCGGTTTATCTATAGAATCCAATACAGCTTTCTCGGGACTAGCTATAAAAATCTCACAACCATCAGAAAGATGTTTCTCGTACCCAAAAAACTTCTTCTGAACTAGATTAACAAATTTATATCGAATGCTCCTCCACTTATGCGTTCTTCTAGTCTTTGTTGTACAAATATAGGTAACTGGAGAAAACTGTGTTGTAAAACCGTGAAACCTGTTCGCTGTCTGGTAGCCAAAATAATACGGTTCAACAAGTACGCTACCCACGACCAGTGAATTCATAGGTGTAAATCTATTTTCATATCCATATTCAAGAGGAATATAGAGATATATTCCCCGTTTAATTCGCTCAAGATACTGCTTTCGTTCTAATCTCTCTAGTAACTTGCTTGCGTAGCTACTATCATACTTAAAACCCTGTCTTATCTCTTCAACTGTAATAAGACTGCATTTTCTTTCGTATATGAATGATAAAACCTCGGCTTCGGTAGGCGTTAATACGTTTGTTAATCCATGTAAACTAGACTGAAAAACATCCTCACCTTTAGTAAGATTATCGAGAAGTAAGGTTTCAACCCCAAAACTATTTAGAATTTTTCTATTATCCCTCTCTATACTTTGTAGAATTACGATATATCTCATTTCCTTTACGTTATCAAGATTTGAAAGTACTGAATAATAGTTCAAAATTTTACCAATATCCCTTGGTCTAAGCTCAGAGGTCTTAATCATAATAAAAACATCTCTTTGTTTTTCATCTTTTAAGTGTAAGTCAACCTCAATTCTATCTGCTAAAACTTCGTTACTACTAACTAGGGTGAATCCAGGGAATATTGTTTCAATATTGTTTTTTATCCAATTTTCAACCGCTAGTTCTTGCATGATAAACCCAAACTAAACCCAAATATAAATACTTTGCAGTAATCGACAATTTCTCAAATATTTTTGTCGATAAATACATAGTTTTTAGATTAAACACAGAAAGAGATTGTTGTTAACACTCATTCTTTTTCAATTTAACAAGACCCTGATTTCTAGTTAATTTCCGAATAAACCAACAACCCCGAATAGACACCCACCGAGAAGAAAAACCAGCCAATACAACCGAGCCAAAATCAACAAACTAACCCAGCTACTCAAAAAACACATAGAAACCGGGTAACAACCATGAACACACGAGGAAGTTCTCGACATGCTTCCGGGTGCAAA
>CAZLHA010000171.1:3570-4797 GCA_964559155.1 uncultured Candidatus Bathyarchaeia archaeon
CACACGGGGCTGGCTACTCGACGCATACATCGAAGACAAAAACGCGGTACAATGGATAAAAACAAGTACAACAAGACCCACCACTATACCGGTTTCCCTTAAATACCAACCAACTTACCGGTATACCGGTAACCCATGACTCAGAAACAAATAACACCACAGAGAGGCATAATCAAAGAACAAGTCCTACGAGTGCTCCTAAACCACCCAAAAGGCGCACTATCCAAATACAAGATATGGAAAAACACAGAAGGATCCCAGACCTGGGTCTACGACTATTTAAACCAGCTAGAAGAAGAAGGCTACCTACAAGACACCAAAGTAACCAAAATAAATGAACTATTCCAGTACTGGAAAAAACATAAACCCACTCCCATCGAGAAAACATACCTAATACAAAACCCCATGAAACTACTGGAAAAAACACAAAGAACATACGCATTAACCACTTACAGAGCAGAAAACCTAATCCAGAACCACTTATTCCCATCAAGAACAGACATTTACTGCCACCTAGAAGACCAAGAATACTGGCACAAACACCTAACAAGCAAAGGACTAGTAGGCGGAGGCAACTTTAGAACACTATACACATCAAAACACGTCTTCTACAACACACAACAGATCAACAACTACCAGATAGTATCCACCCCACAGCTAATAATCGACCTTCTTATGGAAGGAGGCCCAGCAGTCGAAGCAGCAGAAATATTAACCGACAAAATAATGAGCAGAACTGTATAGAACCAAAGAAGTAGATATCTCAGAAAATTGGCTACAAAAGATATTCACCAAAAAATACAATATGTGTCTAATTGAGGCTGGGCCATATACGAGACCGTAAACAAAAACTTTACAGCAGATAGAGGAAGACCCTACATAGGATCTAAGGACATAGATATCGGTTTTCATATAGATAAAAACTGGGAAATTAAAGAAATAGAAAACAGCGACTACCTTAAACTATTCAACTACCTAGAGAAAAAAGGATTCAAATGGGTAGGTTATAGATTCTATAAAGGATACGACTATGAAACCGGGAGAGAGCTCACAGAACAAGAACTAAAACAAAAACCCATGTACGAGGTAATAGAATTATTCATAGACCCAATAGTAGATAACATAAACCCAAAACTCAGAGAGGACCTGTTAATTAACCCAATTGACGAACCATTACTGTCACACGTCTTCAACGAGAATCAGACCATAGAGACACCCCTAACCAAT
>CAZLHA010000172.1:0-571 GCA_964559155.1 uncultured Candidatus Bathyarchaeia archaeon
CGGAGTTGGCTGCCATACTGAAAAGGTTGAAGAAACCGTATCCAATGTAGAATATAGTGAAAGCAGTGTTGCTAGGTACTAGGAACGCTAAAGCGAAGCATGTATACGAGATAATGGATGTAGCTACAGTCCACCGTTTTTCACCGTATTTAGCAGCCTGAATACCTCCAAGGGGTGACGCAACTATACCCATCAAACTACTGGCTCCTAGAATCATGCTGGAGAAAGCGAGATCCATTCCCCGCGTATCCACAAGCCAGATACTCATGAAAGTTAGAGTCATGTACGACGCCATGGACCGGAGACCACCGAATGTTAGGAACATGGCTAGGCTTGTACTCCATATTGATGAAGCCCCCGATGTTCCCGTCTTCTGATTGGTCTTATCCTCGTCCTCGGATGTGGGTATGAATTTGATGTACCAAACCGAGACAATGCCCAGTAACAGAGGGATTATCCAGGCGAGATATGCACGCCTCCAACCCAGTCCCAGTAAACCCACAAGGATTGAGATACTTATGGGCCCCAGCGCCATTCCCAGCGTACCCCCTGCCCCCTGTACTCCTAGGGC
>CAZLHA010000172.1:581-3403 GCA_964559155.1 uncultured Candidatus Bathyarchaeia archaeon
AAAGAGGAATGTAGTGAAACTGTAGCTGGCCGGGTGATAGATGGTGGTGTTTAGATATAGTAGGCTTACAGCGATTATCAACATCCAGGGATTCTGGGCTAGTCCCGCGATTAAAGCACCAAAAGTAGCGACAATGATACTAATTATAATCATCTTCTTTGCCCCAATTTTATCGCTTAGTAATCCCATGGGTATTGATAGAATAGCCGAGACGAGACTCGGTATAGATGATATTAATCCAATCTGCTGATTGGTAAGTACAAATTCTTTCACAAGCTCCGGATATAATGCCGTATGCATGTTCTGGAATGCGTGAGCTAGGCTATGCGTAACCGCCATTACGATGAGCCCGTAGCTCAAGATCTCTTTGTAGCTCTTCTGCTTGTTTTCCACCCTTGGTCCACCAATGAATACCAGAGTACCCTAAACACCCATATTTAAGCTAAACCTACGAAATCTTATACCCCGCCAAGCATGTTCTAACCGTATGATCACCCGAGAAGAACGGATAGAGCTAGTAAAGAAACATGTAAAAAACGAGAACTTGGTCAATCATATGATTGCTGTCGGGGCCATTATGAAGGGATTAGCTGAACACTTTGAGGAAGACCAGGAACTCTGGGAAGCCACAGGCATACTTCACGATATAGATTACGAGGAATTCGGTGACGACATGAGTATGCATGGTATAAAATCAGCTGAGATGGTTGAAGACATATTACCAGAAGAGGCCATAAACGCCATACTAAGACACAACGAGTTAACTGGCAACAAGGTGGAGACAAGGTTTGACATCGCGTTGCTGGCGGCTGACGCTATTTCGGGTATGATCGTAGCGAACGCATTAGTTAGACCCACTAACATGAAAGGTATGAAGCCTAATAGCGTCAAGAGACGCATGAAAGACAGCTCATTTGCGAAACAGGTTAGCCGAGAAAACATCATGTTATGCGAGGAAATAGATTTATCCTTTAAAGAGTTCGCGCGAATATCCATAAAAGCCATGCAGGACGTGGCACCGGAAATAGGACTAGATTAAAATGATAGACCCAGAGAGACAGAGACATAGAATTACGCGTATAATCGCAGCCACAAGGTTCCCATTCGTAGACCAACCCGAGGATAGCTGGCCACCATGCTACAAGACCATTGTAAATGATGAGGAGAAACGCTTCGGATTACTTGCCCCATGGGGTGAGGTAGTTTATCCTAGCATAGTCATACTTAACTGCGATGGTGGAGTGCAGGAGCTTGGGGTTGTTGAATCCGAGGAGAATATTACCCCTGAAAGAGCCAATCTATGGCAGTTCCTAAGTGATTCAGCGAGTGTGGGACGCAAATACAAAAAACTATTCGTATACGCACCCAAAGGCTTAGAGAAGAAAGCCTTGGATATCCTTGAGGGAAACGATATAGAGTACGATGGATTACGTGGCTACAGTATTGAGGATGGCTGGTTAAAGATACATCCCATTAAGACTCATGACAGCCCTCACGACCACCGTTAATCTCCATAAATTTTTTCACTTGTTTTCTAGTCTCATTTAATGCACTGTACCCGTTCTCTCTACTGGGCTCTATCTCGGTTCCTTCATGCCACTCATTCCAGCTGGTTATTAGGACCCAGTTAAGTGAGTCCTCGTGGATGGGGGTCCAGTATTTTCTGTATGTCTCATTTCCATCTCTACTAATCTTTGTGCCGTTAACCCGTATCTTTGTGTCATCATATCCCGGGGTAACTGTACCTACAGTCAGCAAGCTATCATAAATAATGTAACCCTCTCTGCTTTCTAGATTAAACATAGGTATAGAATCATACACCAGTCTCTTGTTTTGATTCGAGATCCAAGATGTGAGCTGTTTATGTTTTTGGAGATCTAACTCATTGTAGATGTGTACCCCATCAAAAACATCCAGTAACTCCAGACTGCGGAAATCACCGATTAATATACAGGTGTCAACCCTTGATCTTATCTTAAACCAGAAATCCTTATCTCGACTCTGTCCCTCAGCGCTGAATACTATAACAACGGGTTTATCCTTGTATCGAAGATAGTTCGGATGAGAACCATAGTTCTTGATTATGTACTGTAACTCAGAAACTACTTGTTCTTCCAATAGTGGCGTTGGGATTCGATATGTCTCATAGTAAACACAGGTCTTGAATTTTTTAGTATTATTTAGCAACTTTTTGAATGCCTTGTCCTCATATGTATCTATTCCCCACCAGCTAACTGTAAAACATGTAATGCCACTACTAGCCATCTCGATATGCTTATTGATGATTGAGGGGTTAGTGGAATCGTAAGCACCTAATAGTGGATAGTTAGGGGTCTCCTGTATGCTGGTCTCGTTGACATATCCCCAGTGTCTCCCCAAGTTCTCTTCATTAGGTTTACCATACCAGGGATAGTATACGGCTAAGAGTTCTTTTTCCTGTTTGTTAGAGGGGGGTATTAATCTGATTTTGTATGGTTCAATGTTTTTTTGATACATGATGGTGGAATATCGGTTATGACTTTGGTCCCCCGTGGTTCTTCTATGGGTGATTCTGTTTATGCTTCGATAGTTTTCACCTGTCCACGCGGAAACTTTGATGCTTGTATACCCGATGTAACCTTTTGAGATATGTACTGTTATATTCTCTGGGTTAACTACGACTAGCGAGCCCTCTATTTGGGTTAGATTTTCGTCATATTGGGGTTTCCCGATCCAGATGGATATGTGATTATCATCTGTTACAACATTGTGATTGTACTTTGATTGGGTGTGATTGCTGAGAAGTAGTTCACCGATTCCCTCTAGCTTCACCAGTGTCCAGT
>CAZLHA010000172.1:3413-3622 GCA_964559155.1 uncultured Candidatus Bathyarchaeia archaeon
ATGGATAGGGCGTAGTCTGTTTCACAGTGGGTGAAGTTAGTGAATATGATGGAGGAGAATAAAATAACCAAGAATAGGCTTCGGTGGGGGTTCATGATTATTTTTGGTTTTCTCTTGATATATTGCTTTTAATTCCATGTTTTCAGGTGTAACTATTCTATGTTTTTTCTAGTTACGGTTAACTAGATGTACTTATTAAGTAACTAATT
>CAZLHA010000172.1:3632-4781 GCA_964559155.1 uncultured Candidatus Bathyarchaeia archaeon
AAACTAGGTACAATCTAGTAAATTATTATTAAAAAACAATAATTATACCAAGAAAAAGCAAAAAACAAAAAAACAAACGTCAATACTTCAATCAACGCCTAAAAAAATACAGATACGACTACCACGACACCAAAAAACATAGAACCGTCATTTAACTATTTTTAACACACAGTACCCGCACATACTAAATACACCTAAAACACTCCAGAGTTGTAGAAAATGACCCACGATCTCGTAATTAAAAACGGCTCCATAATAGATGGAACAGGAGCCCCATGGATAAAAACAGACATTGCTATCAAGGGAGAAAAGATCACCAAGATAGGCAGAATAACCGGTGACGCAGAAAGGACAATCAACGCCGAGGGTTTAACCGTATCACCGGGATGGATAGACATTCACAGCCACGCGGACCACACCATACTAGGGAACCCCAAAGCCTTCAGCTATATCCACCAAGGAGTAACCACGGTAACCATGGGTAACTGTGGGCTCTCCATGTACCCCTTATCCGAGGAACACAGGGAAGACCTAATCGCGTACATGAAACCATTCACCAGTGGAGTGGACTTCAAATACGACTGGAGTAACCTGAAGGCGTTTAAACAGAAAATAACTGAGAAAGGCACCAGCCTCAACCTGGTTCCCTTCGTAGGTCACGGTAGCATCAGGATAGCGACCATGGGTTTCCAGGATAGAAAACCAACAAAGAGTGAACTGGACACCATGCGAGGGTACTTGACCACTGCGATGGATCAAGGCAGTTATGGGATGAGCACAGGATTAGGATACCCGCCGGGCCTGTACTCGGATAACAGGGAACTTGTTGAACTAGGTAAGGCTCTCAGAGAATACGATGGACTATATTCCACCCATATGCGTGGAGAGGATAACAATCTCCTGGATACGATAAAACTAGGAAAAGAGATGAAGACACCAGTAGAGATATCCCACCTTGGCAGCAGTTGTGGTAGTAGGAAACACCTCAAAGGAAGAAACAGGGAGACAACTCTGAGACACATCGATGAAGCAAGAGAAAAGGGATTAGACATAACCGCTGATATCTACCCCTACACAGCTGGCTCAAGTTTATTGAGTCAAATTATACCGGATTGGCTCCACGCCGATGGGGTGCCCCGGATGCTGGAG
>CAZLHA010000173.1:0-1947 GCA_964559155.1 uncultured Candidatus Bathyarchaeia archaeon
CCTGTAAACCGGTTCCGCTATACCGAGACCTTTGAGTTCTATGTTGAGAAGTACACGATCTTTGAGAAGGTCCAATACCTCAACCAAGGTAGGAACCTGTTCACCAGCTCCAGCGTCTAACCGCTTTAACTCATCAAGGGACAACTCGGATACCTGACCAGATCCATCTGTGGTTCTATCCACCGTATCATCGTGGATGACCATGACTTCACCTGATGCACAGAGGTGAACATCAAGCTCAATCATATCACAACCGAGACCAATAGCAGCCATAAAAGATTTTAACGTGTTCTCAGGAGCATGCCCGGCTGCGCCCCTGTGACCTATCTTTAGAACCATGACTCGTTATTCCCATGGAAAGACTGTGTTTAAGCCTAACTCGTCACGCATCTGCATCACCTCTTCTCTGAGGCTACGGTTTAGAGGTACTCCTTTGTCTCTTCGTCTCAGCCAGGCCAGATGTTCTTTCTCTCCAGCGGTATAGATCCGTTGCTCTCCGGGGATCCTTTTTGCGCTTCGGAGAGTTCTAAGAATATCACCGGTAGTCTTCTTGAAGGACTCTAGGTCTATGAATGCCTCAATGTTTATGGCTAGGAAAAAGTAACCTACATTAACCCCGGTTATGGCTTGGAGAAAAGCCCCGCCCTGTAGCGCGGAGGATAATATCTCAACCACGGTGCTGTACCCGTAACCCTTGTAGCCTCCTGTCTCTGCTTTACCGCCTAAGGGTAGGAAAGAAGCTTCTTTCTCTAGTAGCTTTTCCAAGATGGTGCCTGGATCAGTCAGGTACTCGCCCTTGTCATTAATCACTAGGCCTGGAGGTAATTGTTCACCTCTTCTAGCGTAGACCTCAACCTTGCCTCGCTGGATAATGCTGGTAGCTGGATCCAATATGAAGGGAAAGTCTTCATCTGTTGGCAAACCAATGGTGAAGGGGTTGGTACCCAGCATAGGTTCTACTCCATAGGTTGGTGCCACCGAGGGGCGTGCATTGGTTCCTGTGATTCCAATCATACCAGCATCAGCGGTCATCAAAGAATAATACCCGGCGATACCATAGTGGGTGCTGTTACGAACCACGGTCATACCTAGACCGTGTTCCCTTGCCTTACTGATGGCTAACTCCATAGCTTGCTTGGCTGTAGCGTGACCCATCCCCCTGTTTCCCTCGATAACCGCCGTCGTTGAGGTCTCCCGGATTATCTCGTATCGTGATTTGGGATACTGAATCCCAGCCTTGATCCTGTCATAGTACATAGGTTTTAGCCGGTTTACACCGTGGCTATCGATCCCCCGTTTATCGCTGGTGATCAATACCTCTGCGCATATCTCAGCGTCCTCCTCTGGAACCCCTAGACCTTTGAAAACTTCTACCATAAACTGCTCCATGAACTCAAAGTCAACCCAGACAGTTTCTTCTCTCAATTTTATCCCCCAACGTACAGCCAAGGTTTGGCATATGTTAAGTTACCTAAAACATGGTACGCGGAGTTAAAGAAAGCTGCTAGCACACGATCTAGAAAAAGGATTATTACACCAGAAAGACTCTCCCTTAATATCCTTAAATATAATCTATTCTTTGTTCCAATGACCACGGTTTCACCGGAAACAGCAGAATACGGAGTCTAAGATGTTAGTGAATTCCCCCTTTTATGAGAGTTCATTGAGTACAAGAAGACACATATCTATGCCAAAACAGGGGAGGACATAACTAGTGGCGGGTCTGGAGGGATTCGAACCCTCGGCCAATGGCTTAAGAGGCCACCGCTCTGCCTTGCTGAGCTACAGACCCATTAACTTTACACCTTATAGGTTAGTCCATTAAAAATGTTTCATCAATATGAGACAACAATAAATAATCAAATGCCATGAATAATAGAGAGCAACATGGTAAATATAGAAGGATACGAGTTCCCCGACAACCTATACTACGATAAAGATCACATG
>CAZLHA010000173.1:1957-4717 GCA_964559155.1 uncultured Candidatus Bathyarchaeia archaeon
GAAAAGCAAGATTGGGATATAACTCCTGGGCAGCCGGAGCCGCAGGCAAACTAGTCTCCATCAAGACAAGGCCCTCAGGAAAAGTAGTTAAAAAAGGAAAAACCCTAGGCAGCATAGAGTCAGGTAAATGGGTTGGCAGACTAAAGATGCCCATAACCGGAAACATCAAGGAGATTAACCCGGAACTAGACGAGAACCCTAGCATCATCAACGATGCCCCATATGGAGAGGGGTGGGTAGCACTCGTAGAGCCAACAGACCTAGAAAGTGAGATTGAGGACCTGATTGAAGGAACAGAAACCGATGAGCTTGAGGCTTGGCTAAAGAAAGAGATAGAAGAAGCAGGTGCCTAATTCAAGTGGAGACTTGGAGACTCATAGACCTGGGCAAAGCGGACCCTCTTGTAGCCCAAGCCTTCTATGAGGCGGTGGCTGAGGCAGTTCATCGAGATCTAGTGCCTAACACGTTAATTCTTGTTCAGCCGGATTCTCCCTACGCATGCATCGGATACCATCAAGACCTAGAAAAAGAGATAGACCTAGAATACATCAATGAGAGAGATCTCCCGGTTATTAGACGCAGTCAGGGAGGAGGAGCTACATACTTGGACAAAAACCAAGTTTTTTATCAGATTGTAGCCAAAAACAGTGAGATACTACCACGAAACGTGAATAAACTATTTGAGAAACTCCTAGCGGTTACTGTTGCCTCTTACAGGGAGATGGGGGTGGAGGCTGAGTTTAAGCCTCTTAATGACGTGGTGGTTAATGGGCGTAAAATCAGTGGAAATGGTGCGGGTGTCCATGAATCGGCTACAATTCTTGTGGGTAACTTCATCATGGATCTGGACTATGATCTGATGGCCCGAGTCCTGAGGGTTCCAGATGAAAAATTCAGGGATAAGATGGCCAAGAGTATGGAAAAATGGGTTAGCACACTCAATAAAGAACTGGGGGAGTCACCGAGCCCCAAGGTCATCAAGAATGTTTATGTTAAACAGTTCCAGCAAATCATGGATATAAGGTTAGAGCCCAGCAAACCCACACCTGCAGAATACAACATCTTCGAGAGGGAGACCAAGCCAAGACACTTGAGCACAGATTGGTTATACATGGAGTCTCCTAGACAGAAGCAGGGTAGAGCGGTTAAGATAGCCCATAACATCAAGATGGTTGAGGCGGATCACAAGGCGGGTAAGCTCATTAGGGTAAGAGCCGAAGTGGGGGGAGATATCTTAATGGATGTGAACATCACAGGTGACTTTTTCATAATACCTAAGGAATCTATCTCGGAGCTTGAGGAAAAAATCCGGGGCCTAAGACTAGATGAAGCCGTACTACTTGAGGTTGTTGAAGACTATTACAGTGAATATGAGCCTGAGAGTCCAGGAGTCACACCAAGGGATATTGTCGACGCCTGCATGAAACTTAAAACGTATATCTAAAAATATTTCTACTATTCTAAAAATATGTGAAAAATTGTAAAGAAGTTACTTCATTATACGGATCTGGCTTGGCTCAATGCCTGACTCCAATAACTCGTCCAGAGTCATGTACTCGCCCTTCACCATCTTAATTTTCTCGATGGCGTCCTGACTGAAGCTGAAGGCAGCTACCTTAACCGGCTTAGACAGGTTTCCAGCCGCGAGAACCTTTCCCGGGATCGCCACCACAGCGTCTTCCTCGGTGTGTCGGTCAATCCTGCTGAGGTTAACCACTACTCTTCTACGGTTTGGTTTATCCAGTTCCTCGGCTAGTGCCTTCCATATGGGTTTTCCTGATTCCTCTGAGGCTTCTTTCAGTATCTTTATTGTGTCAATTAGTACTCGGTTTTCCATCTAATTATTCTCCTGTAAATCCATCGTTTTCTTCTTCAAAGCCTTCTTCCTCATCTTCATCATAGTCCCCGGTTCCAACACTATACAATTTCCCTTCGTCAACCTCTGGGGTCTCAAAGTCACTGATTTCGTCATGCAGATCATCTTTCTCAATTCTCTCTTCCAGAGTAGCGAGTTTCTTTTTCAGTATCTTGACAGCATGGGTTACTATATTCTCTGGTGATAGCGCCCCGGTGCTCTCGACAGTGAATAGGAACTCGTCGGGTTTGAAGTTTCCAAGTATCTGTTTATGTGGTACTAGGTCTCTACAGTGTTTACATGAATCGAATTTTTGGATATCTATAATCTTCAGATAGTCTCCCTCGATCACTGCAGCATCGCCGCAGTCGTCCATGCATTCCCTAGCTTTTTCCATTTCTGTTACGGGTACAAGGGATACGTTCTGATATACGCACATACTTGTTGGGCTCCACTTAGGGTGATCTTCTCCCTTACCCAGCTGGGCATATGCCTCGAACCTTATTGCCTGACCCTCAGCTAGCTTGGCTAGTAATATTTTCTCGCTTACAGGCGCTGTGTTGGGGTCGTCTGGCATCAAGTCTCCGCTGTATACGTTAATCGTCTCGTCTTCGGCTTCTATGTCCATGGTTAATACTGCCCTGCATCTGGGGCATCCTAGTTCCGCCTCACAGTCACAATCTTCTGGTAGAACATAGCTCTCAAGATCAGTCTTGAGGGGTACGAAGCCAATTCTGTTGGCAAGTATCTCATCAGGTACTAGTGAAGAATTGTCGAAGTAGAATATGTCCTCGATGGTCATCGTGGGGACCTCGGATACAATAGTTCTTCTCAGGGCGTTTACGAACGCCGTGTCTACGCCGTCTATGAGGAACCTAATGGTGTCCTCAGTCTGGCTAACTATG
>CAZLHA010000174.1:0-4646 GCA_964559155.1 uncultured Candidatus Bathyarchaeia archaeon
CTCAAAACCCGGTGGGGTGACCTGGAGCAGGTGCTAAAGCTGCTAATGGATGAAGAACGGATCTACAGGCGCCTAGATAAGTGAAGACTATCCGATAAAGATAGACTATGGACTAATGAGCCACGATTAACAGGCATATAATCAGGGCATAGTAAACCATGGCCTACGGAAACTTTCTATTGTTAATTTACTGTAACCACTCGTGTTATATTTTTATACCCCTTATTTGTTTGAAGATAATCAATGAACCCCAATATCCTCAGCAAGCGATACGCCACAGATAAGATGAACAAGATATTCAGCGAATACGAAAAAACCCGACTAGAACGAAAATTATGGTTAACCGTATTGAAGAACCAGAGAGACCTAGGACTAGATATCCCCACTGAAGCTATAAAATCCTACGAGGAAACGGTGGATAAGATAGATCTAGACTTGATTGAGGAGATTGAGCGACGAACAAAGCACGATGTAAAAGCCAAGATAGAGGCCTACTGCCGTGAAGCTGGATACGAGTATATTCACCTGGCTATGACCAGCCGAGACCTAACGGATAACATTGAACAGATCCAGATAAGAGACGCCCTGAGGCTGATATTCGGGAAATACGTCAGCGTCTTAAGACACATGCTGGACAAGGCCCAGGAATACAATAGAATAGTATTAACCGCCCGTACTCATCATCAGGCCGCTCAGCCCACTTTACTCGGTAAACGGTTCAGTATGTGGGCCGAGGAACTATTGATCCACCTACAAGAGTTCAAGCAATTCATCGAGGAATACCCAATGAGAGGCATCAAGGGAGCCGTAGGAACCCAGTTCGATATGGCAACCCTTCTAGGCTCAGAGGCGAAAGCACGAGAACTCGAGAAAAGAGTAGCAGATGAATACGGGTTCAAAAATCTCCTAAGCTCCACTGGCCAGGTCTACCCACGGAGCCTAGACTATAAACTATTACTCCACTTATCCACGCTCTCATCCGCGTGTGAGAGCTTCGCCAAGACCATACGACTCATGGCCGGATACGAATTAGTAACCGAAGGCTTCGTCAAGGGCCAAGTAGGAAGCAGCGTAATGCCCCACAAGATGAACACCAGGAGCACCGAGCGAATCTGCGCCTTCAGCAATCTCCTAAAAATGTATGTTGACGGGGGATCAAGGCTATCAGGAGACCAGTGGGAGGAGGGTGACGTTAGCTGCTCAGCCATCAGACGTGTCCTGATTCCTGACGCATTCTACACAACGGATGGATTACTGGAAACCACCCTTACTGTCCTGAACCAGATGGGAGCATACCCCGAGGTAATATCCAGAGAAGTAGAACGATACCTACCCTTCCTATCCACCACCGAGATATTATCCCTAGCAGTCAAACACGGCTTAGGTCGTGAGCAGGCGCATAGCATCATAAAGAAACACGCCGTAGCCGAAGCACTAAGAATGAGGGAAGAGCGTACCGAGACCAACAAACTCATGGAGAGACTCAGCAGTGAACCCGTATTCAGGGAGGCAGGGTTAACCGAAACCATGCTAAATGGTTTACTGGAGAATAAACGACATTTCCTGGGGAACGCAGATGCCCAGATAGATGACGTGCTGGAAAAAACCCAACCCTTACTAAAAGAGTACTCAAAGGAAGCTAGTTATGAGCCAGGGGATATCCTCTAACCATATTTCTTCTTTAACGCTTTCTCAACCATCTCTGTAGTATACTTACTGACATCCCCACCATAGTAAGCGATCTCCCTAACCAGACTCGAACTCACCGGCATACTCCTAGGCCGGGTTACAAGGAAAACAGTCTCCACCTTTGGAGCCATATCCATATTAGCTAACGCCATCTGGAACTCCCGCTCAAAATCCGTTATAGCACGCATACCACGTATGATTACCCTAGCCTCTTTTCTCCGCACAAAGTTAACCAGCAACTCACCAAAGGACTCTACCTGTATATTACCCAAATCCAGTCCCCTGAGACTAGACTCCAGAAACCTTACCCTTTCCTCGCTGCTGAAAATATGATCCTTATTCGGGTTCTCACCAACCGCCACAATAACCTCATCAAAAAGCTCCGCGGCCCTCTTAATTATATCAATATGGCCATAAGTGACTGGATCAAAACTCCCCGGATATACCGCTCTAATGAATCCACGCATAATATCTAATACCCCTTGGTATGAAAAACTGTTTTGATCCTTACTCTCTGGAACCGGTTCTCAGATACGTCACCATAGCCGCCGCCATCACCAGAACCACTACGAACCCCACGTATATGTGAGGCGCCGGTAACCCTGAAAGCAGATTAACAGAGACCCGTGCAATATACGGTAACACCAAGTAGATACCCGCCGTTACCCCCGCAGTTACAGTCACCAGTAAGACTAGGTAACTCACCTGTCCACGGGTAATATTATTAATATCAGACTCAGCGGCCCCCCTTCCCCAAAGTTCTTCCCTGACGTACCTGAAACGCACAGTGTACCTAAGCAACAAATACGATACCTGGAGAAGCAGGCCAACGCTGAACACCCAGACATGTGTAACCCCTGGCGTTGGCTGCAAATTGAATATGAGTCCAACCCAGTTGAAGGTGCTGAAATCCAGGACACTGGGGAAAAACAAGAGCATATTCAAGCTGAACAACCTGCCGAACCACACCTCGTCTCCCTTCCTCCAGAAGCTGAAAGCCACGAACAAGACCAGTAGAATAACTGTGATGTTGACGTAGGGCATATAGGGATCTAAGGTTGGCCCTATGAAGCTGTTGGATATCTTGCCCAGTAATTTGTTATAGAGAGTGGTCTGGACCATGGTTACGGCCGCCATATATGTCGCCGCTGTGGCTACCAGTGCCTCTAAGGTTCTGACGAATCCCTCTCTCATCCGCCCACCTTCTGTCGCTGTAGTGCGCTAGCGAAGCTCTCCTCGATGGGATCCCAGTTAAGTACGTTTACCCCCATGTTACGCAGAAACTCGTAGTGGCTCTTGGTGTGATATGTTAGGAAGCCTGCCGCGATCTTCTCCGAGTCGTTTTGAGCCGCGATATTATAGCCCTGAACGTTGAAAAATATGATGTTGGGGCGCCCAGCGATCCGGCCCATGTATTTATGCAGCTCCTTGACGCCCTCCACTATCCCCTGTATGCGCGCCCCCTCGATCATGCTGATGACCACGAAAAGGGGCTGGGTCCCCACAATGTATCGTCTGCAACTGTGAATAGCCTCCTTCAAGCTCTCCTTACTGTACTTGATCTCCACGTGCAGCATCTCCCGGGTTATCTTATACTGTTGGCGTTTTCCTGTGTCGGGGTAGAGTACCTTGCTGCTGCTCTTCTGTTTACTGGGCACCCGTGTATCATCCTCGGGCTCCGGAACATATACCTCGGGTTCCATTTGCTCGATACCCGGTAGCTCTAGGTCCAGTGGCTTCTTATCCGGGTCCGTGAAGGGGCCCTCCCACTGACTGGCGTCATGGTTATAGACGCAGAAACCTACCTTGCAGTCTCGCTCCAGGTAAAAATTCGTGAATCCTAGGGCAGCCCGTATGGCGTACTCCATAGTATTATTCACTGTTGTGCCCAGGGCCATGTGGGCTGTGCTGTCCAGAAATATCCAGACCACCTTTTTTCCCTCTTTCTCATAGTCGTTGACCATGAACTGGGGTTTCATCCTGCTCAGGTGTTTGGCTGATGCCTTCCAGTTGATATCCCTATAGTTATCTCCTTTATCGTATTCTCTTATCTCCTTGAAATCGGTGGTGGGGATGCCGAATCTGAATCTGGCGTCCATGGGCATGGGTATCTTGCTAATGCTCTTATGGTTCTTGATCTTTCTTACGAATAATGGCTGAGGCTGAACTATGATGGCACGCTTCGCGTCCAGTATCCCCAATACGTTGGCGCTTACCTGTAACGGGTGACGCACCTCATAGTTGACCTGCCTGATATCATAGTAGCCTCTCTTAGCGCAGAGCGCCGTATAATCCAGGTCCACTGTCTTAGGCTTGAGTCCCTTCCAGTAGGCTTTGAAGTTGTTTCCCTCCTCCAACGCAAAGCTCTTGGGAAGCGTATCACTGACGGTTACCACTCCTGGCCCCCCGTCGATGGTGACCTGGAGGCTATCGCCTATTCTGTCATCCACGTTTACCTTGATGTCGCCGCCTACTCGCTCAACCGAGGTTACCCGGGGCTGACCCACCAGTATGGATATACTGAGAAAAATTATGGGTACTAGTCCCAGTGTAATGAGTATAAGATTACCCAGAAACATGCCTAGAACTATGTAGACAACCGCTGTGACTACCAGCTCCAGTGTGTCCTGGGTTAACATCTTATCTTTTTCCTATGAACTCTTTCGGTACTTCTATCTGTTCAAGTATCTCGTTGAGAACTGCTTCAACGCTGAAACTGCCCTCAAGCACGTACTCCATCTTCATAATGCATCGGTGACCCAGCGCCTCATGGACAAACATCTTGATATCATCCGGTGTGACGAAGGCCCTACCCGTTAGGGCTGCGTGAGAACGAGCCACCTTGAGTAACGCTAATCCTCCTCTCGGACTCGCACCCACCTCAACCACCGGGTGTTTACGTGTCTCCCGGATAATCTGGCTGATATAGTCGATTATCTTGTCATCCACGTAGATCT
>CAZLHA010000175.1:0-4641 GCA_964559155.1 uncultured Candidatus Bathyarchaeia archaeon
AGCCATACATGAAGGATATAGAGGTAAACTCAATGAGAGACCCCAAGATTGACGAGATTTTTAATGTGGCCAAAGACGAGGAGAGAGATTTCCTTTATGAGCATGAGGCTAAAAAGCTGTTTGCTCTATATGATATGCCGGTTACCCAGATTCATGTAGCAGAGACAGAGGATGATGCAGTTGATGCGGCTGAAAAAATTGGTTATCCAATTGTACTGAAGATAGTAAGCCCCCAGATCCTGCATAAGAGTGATGCTGGCGGAGTTATTGTCGGTGTCGAAGATGAGCAGAGGATTAGGGATGGATATAACAAGATTATTGAAAACGCGAAGGCGTATAAGGCTGATGCGGAGATCACTGGTATCCTTGTTCAGGAGATGGCTCCCAAGGGAACTGAGATTATTGTTGGTAGCACCACTGATCCAACGTTTGGTCCTACACTGATGTTTGGTCTGGGTGGTATATTCGTAGAGATACTCAAGGACGTTAGCTTTAGGGTTGCACCCATAACGGAGAGGGATGCGGCTGAGATGATCGAAGAGATCAAAGCGGTGAAGATTCTTGAAGGCGCCCGTGGTATGCCCCCATGTCATAAGCCTACTTTAGCTGAGATACTATACAAAACAAGTGAGATGTTGATGGATTGCCCAGAGATCAAGGAACTGGACATGAATCCGATTCTAGCTTATCCTGATGGCGCTCGTATAGTAGATGCTAGAATCATTATGTAAACACCTTTTAACCTTTCTTTTATGTTTTATGTGACACTTCTAATAATTTGTTCTATTCCTGTAGATTTATGGGAAACGTATGCAAGATGGACGTGAGGTCATTTATCCACTTTTCAAGATAATGGTGGGTGTAATATGTTTAATATTGGCCGTAGAGTATGCTTACGCTTACTGTGTTTATCAAGCTGCTAGCTTTGGTATAATGTATATAGGTGATACGTTGACATGGTTTTTCGCGGGGGGGATATTATTTACTGAAGGTCTTCAGGATTATCTTAGGGTTTTTAAAAAAGGAGGATCCTCTACCTCTTCAGGCTCGTCATTAGATCTTTTTCGCATATATTTATAGATATCAATTATTGCCACTACGGTTATGAAGGCCACTATTGCATAGGTTAGGATTACTCCATTCCCGTTGGTAACCATGTTTAGTATTGAAGTTGAGGCTCTGTAGTTGTCGGCTAGCATTGTTATTGGGTTGGGGGTTTTTTCTATGCTTTCTAGCGTGTTTGAATATGTCAATATGGTTTCTTCATCAAATTCATAACTTAATACGGCGGGTGTGTCTGTGTATTTTCCCGGTTTTGTGGGTTTTATTGTGTAACTGTGTGTAAGTGTCTCCTCCGGTGCTAGAGTAGTCTCTGTGACTGTGTTTGTTCCTGAGGTTAAGATTCTGTATTTTTTTGGGACGGAGTCGACTAGTTTTAAGTTTTTGATTGTATCATAGTGGTTATTTGTCACTGTAATTGTTACTGTGGTTTCGTCGTTATCTCGTTGGCTTGACTTCGTTGTGGTTACTTCTGGTATTTTTGCTTCTGGTACAGTTATCTGAGTGTCAAGAGGTTGTGGGGTTCCTGTCTCTATTTTAACTATCCCTATTTCTTGAATCAGGGTTGATAGGATCATGAATTCCATGCTATTTTCTGGTAGGGAGGTCTTGATGTGTGTCGTTGGATCGAGGGGTTCGGTTATCCCTGTCTTGTTTGACCTTGCCGTGATTATGAAGCTTCCATCGGAGGTTGGTGAGTAGTTTGGTGTGGCTTCAACTCCCATTGTACTACTGATGTCGAATAAATAGCTGCTTCCCTGTGGATCTAGAGCGTTTTCGGTTATCTGTACACCTGCGAGGAAACTGTATCTGCTTTCTATTAGTGTATTGTATTCATCGGTATAATTTTGAGGGATATCGGTAACGGGTATTATTCCTTCGAATGGTTCGGCGTGGATGACCCCTCTCGCGTATACTTCAATGTCAAGGTGAGATTCAGGATTGATTGTCTCCTCGATAAACCGTGTGAATCCCCCGTTTTCTGTGAAGCCCTTTAATAAGTTTTCACTAGCCTCTTCTATATTGTTCTGGCTATAGTAGAAAACAGCGGTCATGGTTGGTAGTGCTGTGTTGAGTTCTCCATCGTTTCTGAGTGGCAGTGCTATTACTTCCTTGAACTGGAGGTCTAGGTCTTGTTCGATATAGTTGATTACCTGATTTGATTTCTCCTGTATTGAATCTGTGTCCTCCCCCAGGTATAAATTGACTGCGAATGTGTTTGGGATGAGATTTCTGAGGTGAACATAGTTTGTTATGTTTTCTATAGGTAAGGTGTAGAGTATTGATGGGTCATATATTTTCTGTGTGAGCACCATGGAGGCGACAAGGCCTTGTGTCTCGTCTGTGTCCATAGGTACGATTTCTAGTTGATTACCCACTAAGAGTTGGCTGATGATGGCTCTTCCTCTTTCATCGGTGTATCCGCCTATTACCTCGGTGTATACTCCGTCTTCTAGGTTAAGACACGTTGAAAAGGGCACTAAGGATAAGGTGATTAGGAGTATGATTAATGCGCCCATGGCGTTTTTTCTATCAGGGATGGTGTTTCTTATGGTTTTTATCAGAGTAGAGCTGACAGCGGCGCCTAGTATGGCACTTATTATGATTAAGACTGGTTTTGCTGCTATGGACACTAGGTGGGGGGAAGCTAGTTCCATAAGGATTGCACTTGGATCTGTAGTTTCCTCTATTCTGGGGATTGTCTCGATGAGCTGGAAGAATATGTCGCTGAATATTGGTATCTGGAATAGTTTGTTGAATGTTAACTGCGGAGGTATTGTGGGTATGAGGGATATTATTTCGGTTAATTCTCTATTTGAGATCCCTATGGACTCTAGGTTTAGGTAAATCCCCGCTATTGATGCAGCCAATAAGGGAAGTGTGGTGAGCCACGTGAATAAAGCGGTTATTGAGGCACCTAGTTTTTTTCCGCTGATAATACCGATCAACAAACCAACTATTATCCATGTTATGGCTACAGTTGTGTAACGAAATGGATTTGCAAGTATCAAGTAGATGAAGGTGAACATTGTATATATATGGCTTTCAAGTAGGGGTCCGAGCCAGTCAGCTAATATTTTGTAGCTCGGGTGAAGGATTGCAAGTCCTATTGTGAATAATGTTAGTAAAGATAATAGATAGGCTAGGGTCTTTCTCATGACTTAGAGATAATGATTCCATATATTTATCACTAAAGATCTGTAAAAAGGGGTGAGATTTTTTTAACTGCTTTTTTGTATATCCGGTATTTCTCCCTGTATTTCATGGTGTTCTCCGGGATGGGTTCAGTGGGTATTTTATCACCTATCCATTTTTCGATGATCTTGTAGTCGTTTATTTCCCCTGTTCCTAGTCCGGCTAGGATTGTGTCTCCCATTGGGCGCCCTGTGAGTCAGGTATGTATTGATATGTTATCTCTGTTACATCGGAGATTATTTGTCTCCATAGGGGGCTGCTTGCGCCTCCATCCACCAGTGTGGCATTTTTGATCTTTGTGCCTGTTTCTCGTGCAGTGTCGATACTGTAGCGCATGGCGTATGCTACGCCTTCAAGTATTGCTCTGAACATGTGGGATCTCGTGTGGTAGACTGTTAAGCCTAGGTATGCTCCTCTGATGTTTTCATCCCAGTAAGGGGCTCTTTCTCCTATCATCATGTGGGGTAGAAAGATGAGGTCATCGCTTCCAGCGGGGATTTCCTGGGCTAGTTTGTCTAGTTGTTTGTAGGCGTCTATGCCTGTTTCTTTTTGTTTTGTTAGCTCTTGTTGCCCATACTGGTCTCGGAACCATCTTACACAGTATCCGGCTGTGCTTATCCCTGTGAAGCTGTAGATTGTCTCGTGTCCTTTGACGACGTATGGATAGTTGATCATCTTTGGTGAGATGTGTTTTAATTGGTTTATGTGTCCGTTACACATGCTTGTTCCTAGCATACTGGATAGATCTCCTATTCGGGTTGCGCCTCCTGCTAGGGCGCTTACCGGGGCATCTATTCCTCCGGCGCAGATGGGGGTTCCCTTGGGTAACCCGGTTTTTTTAGCAGCCTCCGAGGTGGTCTCGCCTACTATTTCCTCGCTGCTGTGTATTTCCTCGGGAAAGAAGTTTCGGGGTATTTCTAGTGTCTCCATAAGTTCGTTGCTCCAGTCTCGTTTCTCTAGGTTGAATATACCGCCTATGTTTCCGGCGCTACTGTAATCGATGCTCTCTGTCTCGGTTAGGGTTCTGATTATGTGTGCGTTGGGTGTTTCGAGTCTGTGTATTCTTTCCCAGTTTTGTGGTTCATTGTTTTTTATCCAGAGTATCTTTGTGTATCCATAATAGGGGTCGATTACATTGCCGGTTATCTCGTAGAGTTTTTTCTGGCCAATGGTTTCTCTCAGGTTTTGGCATTCTTTTGTAGCTCGTCTGTCGGCCCATATGAGGCAGGGTCTAATGGGTTCATAGTTTTTGTCCACGGGTATGCCGCTTCCTCCGTATAGGGCACTTATGGAGGCACCGGCTATGTCTTTGGGGTTGATACCTGATTTTGTTATTACTTGTTTAATTGTATTACAAAATCAATATTACTGGAATTTACAAAATCC
>CAZLHA010000176.1:0-4626 GCA_964559155.1 uncultured Candidatus Bathyarchaeia archaeon
ATAATCATGTAAAGGCACTGAATTATCATCATCTGATGACAGTTTCACTATTAAATCCCCTGTAACCCTGAACGTGCAACTCTGGTACAATGTTAACGCTTTAATCTCGATTCTAATAGTTTATCTAATCCTGAACAAATTACCTTTTTTTCGGATAATATAAAATAACTATCATTGAACTTAGAATTTCTTATTCCGCGAATCTGGGCTATCAAACTAGCCTATTCTTAAGAAGATAAAGGGATCCACTTGACAGATTCTATGATAATTAGTCTTCAAAGATATCCAACTAAAGTCCAGTCTTTCTCAACTGCTGAAGTATACTAAGAATACTAGATTTATCATGTACCTCTAGGACTAGTTCTAACACCACCTTATTTGGAGCAATATCCGGGACTATTGATCCTGTTCAATCTTTAAAACATTAATTTTGAGTCAGTCTTAATCCTTAGCACCCTATTCGGGGAACCAGCCCTATCTGAAATAATCCTATAATTCGAATTGATTGAGCAAGCAGAAACAGCTCCTTCCCAATTAGACAAGACATGAATCTCATGTCAAGGTTAACACCAGAAACAACAGCTACCGCGATCTACTCTTTAACATCGATAACTCCCTGCAAATAAGTAGTTTGATAAACTCTTCAGGTAATCCTTACTATTCAAACTCACATTAACCAAGACATAAAAAAATAAAGAACATTAACAAAGCCACCTATTAAGTAAGCACGATCTTGGACGTCTAAAAACCAGAACTGATATAATCAAAAACAATAATTATATGTGGTTTAAAATAAAATAAGAAAAAATTGTACCAATATTATATACATAGATAAATAAACACCATAAAAAATAATTTAAAACTCCCTGAGGTTTAAATACTGTCTGTATATTACCTTAAAACATGAAAATAAAAGCACTACTAGTAATATACATAATACTGCAATCAACAATATTACCAACAACACTAGCAAACTCAGAAGAGGTTATAGAAATACAAGACCTTTCTGACCTCCTTGAAACGGTAGAGGCGATTGAGCTTGAAGTCGACCCTGAAGTCACGGAAGACGGTGATGAAAAGGTTCTAAGCTATACAATAACCGGCACAGAAATCATAGACGGTAAACAGTGCTGGGTAGTAGACGGAACCATTGATGAATCAAATCAAGTCACAGACTTTGTCCTCTGGGTAGAGCAAGAAACAGGCACAACACTCAAAGCAGAAACAGAAGACATGACTTTAGAAGGAAGTTATGCCGAGGACGTGGGTGATATGTTTTTCGACTTTTTCAAGTCTACTGCATATACTTTCTGGGATACATACGGGTACCAAGAATTTGTCGAGTTAGAGAACAATGGACAAGGTGAATCAACGCCCCTAGATAATAAAGCCGAATCCTACGGTGAAACCACATTAGAGATCTGGGGCATGAGATACACTGGATCCATCGGGGATGTGGAGGATTATGATATAGAGATATGGTACGCCCCCACACAGTTCGGCGGCATTTTAACCTATCTATCTATGGAGTATACAAGAGATGGCACTAGCCACCACCAGAAATATGAGTTAAAATCCATAACACTAAGTGAGGAACAGCAAGTTCCCACAAGTTTCCATGATCTAGTAGACTCAGAGACAGGTTCAGACACTGAACCAGAACCCACACCGGATCCAGCTAACATAAACTATGATAGTATAACTGCGTCACCTATGACAATTGAAGCAGGTAACTCTGTCACGGTAACCATTACCTTGGAGAACACGGGGGATGAACAGGGAACCGAGACCGTTGATCTGTATATAAACAATGAATTAACAGATAGCGAGACTTTATCCGTTGAAGGAGGAACCACTGAAACAGTTTCTTTCACAGTCACAATGGACGAGGTTGGTACATACAACCTTGAGGCAGGTGATAAAGCCACGAGCATAACAGTGACGGAACCAGGGCAGGAACCCAGTTTTATTGAGAAAATTCCTGTGCCTCCCTTTTTCATCGTATTAGGTATAGCTGCAGCAGTACTGCTAGGTAGTAGACAAACCGGTTTAGGAATAAATGCCTAACTAACCTTTTTTTTATTAAAAACAAAACTATAATTTACCCCGTCATTAGGTTAAACCCTTTAAAAAAGAAACCCTAGCGAAATCAACAAATTTACATTATATCTCAATTGACCCCATTTTAAAATAGTCAAAGAAAAATATGAAAATGTTTACTGTTTTCTCTTCTTTTTCCCCTGAAGTGCAATGGGATCAGGAAGATTTGGTTGTCTCTGACTAGGAGATGCTTGTTGGTCTTCTCTCACCTTAGTCACTGGTTCTCCATGTGCAACCTTAATGTGTCTCTCAAATGCCATTCTCGCGCTTTTCTCATCATCCATCTCAGCGTTCCAATCACACATATTACAATCAGCGACCCAGACTTCGCCACGCTTCTTAATCATATCATAATACAAGTAGAGCCATTCCTTATAATCATGACCAAATTCATTCCCCACCTTGTAAATTTACTAAAAATATACACAAAAAAGAAACATAGGACTTTGTAACTTTGTTTAGGTGTCCAACTTAATTTATTTATTTAGATATCAGCACAATTGAAATGCGGCACCACATAAACAAGGTGCAATCAAGATCCACTGTGATATGAATGGGTTGAAATGGGGCCTTATGTTTCTGCTGGTTAGTTACTCGAATAAGGGTATATGAGGGCTCCTAGAGGGTGTATACCTGCAACCAGATATAGCTTTCTGAATCAAAGAATTCTATCCTATAATTGAACGTCACTAAAAATTGCTAGAATCTATGTTACAAAAAACGATTACATCCACGATTAAAGGATTAAACAACACGTGCTCAAGAATACTTGTGCGAGGTTAGCCCAAACTTTCGAGTAGCAACTCAAAAGATCCAAAATAACATTATTTTTTCCCCCGCTCCTTTAGCTTCTCCAACGCAGATATGAGAGCATCCCCCTTTTGAACACTTAGAACTTCATCATCCAACCGGATATCCTTTGAACCCGTTACCCGGCCAATGATAAAAGCAGGTTGATCAAAACCTCTCAACTCCTCAAGTATATCCTCAACGTATTCATTATCCGTAAATAGTAGAAACGCCCCTGATCCAATCAAACACATGGGGTCAAACATCAGTTCATCAGCCAGCTTCTCCGTCACAGGCGCTACGGGGAGCCCCTCCGAGTGAACCTCACACCCCAGCCCAAAGGGCTCAAGGCATTCATAGATAGCTGCCTTGAAACCCCCCTCAGTAACATCATGAACCATCTTTATACCGTCATGATATAATTCATTACACCTTAGAACACGTTCACGGATAGAGATCTCTTCACCAATCCTATGCCCCTCCTCAATCATAGTCTCATCAAGAAACTCCTCCACGACACCAACGCCCTCACTCAGTATTATACCGGTTCCCTCTGCTCCAACCCACCCAGAGAAAACTACCCAGTCTCCCGGCTTAGGTTCTCCACCAATATACTGCTCCTCAGGCACAAAACCGATGAAACTACCCACGAGAACCAGATCCTTAACCTGGCTAGTTACCTCGGTATGCCCCCCGATGATACTTATCTTCTCTTCTAACGCAGCCACATGAAGCCCCCTCTGAACCTCCAAAAGCCTAGATTCAGGGAAACAAGGAGGCATAAGTATAGTCACGGTCATAGCGTAGCCCCCTACTCCAGCCGTAGCCAGATCATTCTGATTTACGATAACAAGTTGTCGCCCCGGGTTAGCCGTGGGAAATGTAATGGGATCCGATTTGTAAACCAGTAACGGTGGAGGATCATATTCCATCTCGGTGAACACCTTGGCGATATCCAGTGAACCTACATCGAACCCGGATAGAGGTCCCTGTACCACGCTACCATGCTTATAGCCACATAGTCTTGTGATCTTCTTCAATAAATCATGATGAACCTTGCCCTCAGAAAGCCCCAAAACAAATCACACAAATACAATTCACTACACCAATTTAACCTAATGGTAACTTTTCTCACATCTGAAGACCTATCACATCAACCCTCTTTGAAGGAGGAATCCTCTCTAGAACAATGGAACGGATTTGCTATGACACACAGCCCTAAGATATGCTCACCAGCCAACGCTTAGTGGACTCGTAGGAATCCTCGCCCTTAAGGACGGGGAAGCTTCAAAATGAATATAGAGACGTTCCTAAAACAACGCGTCAACCTTGTATACCCTGACGAGGGATTCAGGAGATTGTATGCAAGCTAGGTACCCATAATATATAACGATATAAGGGATGAAACAAACTTTACTATTAATGAACATATATGATTATGCTTGGCTTTTATTCCCAGTCGTTATACTAGTCTTCATAGCTGGCTCAGCAGTGAAAATAGTGAACGAATACGAGAGAGGAGTCGTCTTCAGATTAGGCCGCCTCATAGACGCTAGAGGCCCCGGTCTCTTCTTTATAATCCCGGGCATCGATCAGATGATCCAAATAGACCTAAGAACTATAACCTATAATGCCCGAGAGATTAAGATCATAACACGTGACAACATCAGATGTGACATAGATAGCTTCGTCTACTACCGCGTAATTGACCCCCTAAAAGCTGTAACAGAGGTAGAG
>CAZLHA010000177.1:0-4606 GCA_964559155.1 uncultured Candidatus Bathyarchaeia archaeon
TATCTAATCCGGTTCGCTACCCCAGCTTTCGTCCCTGACCGTCAGACGTGTGCTAGTCAGCAGCCTTCGCCACTGTTGGTCCTCCGGGGATCAAAGGATTTCGCCCCTACCCCCAGAATACCGCTGACCTCTCCCACTCTCTAGTTAAACAGTATTTCCCGCAGACCAACGCTTGAGACATTGGATTTGACGGGAAACTTACTTAACAGGCTACGGACGCTCTAGGCCAAATAATCATCCCCACCACTCGAGGGGCTGGTGTTACCGCGGCGGCTGACACCAGTCTTGCCCCCCTCTTATTCCCAAGGCGTTTTAGACCAAGGAAAAGCCACCTTCTTCAGGTAGCACTCGAGGTAACCCCTTCACACGTTAGTGCATTGAGGAGGTTTCGCGCCTGCTGCGCCCCGTAGGGCCTGGACCCTTGTCTCAGTGTCCATCTCCGGGCTACCACTCTCATGGCCCGTACCGGTCAAAGGTTTGGTGAGCCATTACCTCACCAACTGCCTGATCGGCCGCAGCCCCATCCTTAGGCGTATTCCAAACATGTATGGAATACTTTTGGACGTGATACCATTCCAGGACATCACATCTATCGCTTATTATCCCCAATTTCTCGGGGTTATCGACGTCCTAAGGTTAGGTTAGCTACGTGTTACTGAGCAATTTGCCACTCACAAACATAGTTTTGTAAGTTCAACTAGCATGGCTTAGTCCCACCTCGATAGCAGTGGGGTCCGACGGGATCAATCGGAATGAAATTTGATCGCAATCGTATATATTTCTATTAGGATTTAGCGAGGAATCTGTTCCTGCTCGACCTTTCTCAGACACGAAGACATCCCTGTCTTTATTCGCGTCATCATACATATACCCGCTACTGGAGCCCGATCCATCATCCATAGGCAAACGCCTTTGTCAGATCGGAGCCGCCGACTGTGAGCGGATGCGATTGCTCGCACCACCCCTACCACATTGTATGAATAAAAACGTTACTCTTTTTGTTGCGAAAGGTATAATAAGGGTCCATAATTGGATCAATAGTCGAAAAATAGGTTTATTGTTAAGAATATCTGTGACATTTTCTAAAAAAGAGATACAATAAAATGCATAACTAGGAAAAACTAACATTCTTTTGAAATGGGTGAATGTATCATTTTTTCCTGGTTTAGTCTCTCAAGCTCTTCAAGGAGAAATTGTTCATATTTTTCAACAAATCTGCGTTGTGCCCTATCAGGCCTGTTAGTCAATTTATCCCATGCTGTTGTCGATATATTGCTAATTCGATCGATTGCTTCATCTGCTAGAAACTTTCCAGCCGCAAACATAGATATGCCTAATTTACTAATTAGAGTAAGCTGGCTTTCAAGATCCTCTCTAAAGTCATCTTTATTACCAAGTTCTTTTAAACCCAACTCGGTAACCCTATATTTTCCACCCTCAAGTTCCGCTATCAAGCCATCTCGCACCAATCTACCAAGTAGAGGGTATATCAACCCCGGAGAGGGAGTCCAATCACCTTCACTACGCTCGATGGATTCATCTATAATCTCCTTACCCGTTAACTCATGTTCTGATAATAGATATAGCACATAGTATCTTGTGAATCCCCTTGGTATCTTTCCGGATGATTGTGTCATTTTATATTGCCTGCCTATTTGGGTTACAATTAATATCGGAGCATATAAGCATATCACTAGTGATACGAGTCAACCATTAACGGATAAAAACAAAACCTAAGAAAAACCCATAGAAACCTCAAAAGAGGTAAGAAAGTACCATATCAATTAAATAACTGAGCCGAAAATGTCTATGTGATTTAAATTGTACAATATAGATTCAACGCCCGAAGTTAGCCTTGGGGACGAATTAACGGTTTTAGTATTAAAGGGAAAAGGAGATAGCATCATCAGTCGTATGAAAGACGGAAGAGTCATTTTATTCAATAGAGAAAATGTACTATTTAATGAACTCGAGCCAGGAATGACAGTATTATCTAAAGTAAGTTTCATTGCTCAAAACTATATAATTGTAGATCCAATCGCACCGCCAGAGAGAGGAATAGAATCAATAAAACTAGGACTACAAATGGTAACAGAAACGGAGAATTGGGAGAACGCCGTAATATCAAATGCACTATTATACATTATTGAAATTCTTGAAGAAGCCGCATAACCCTATCTTTTATAATAAACAACAACTATAAATACAATCCCATTTATCACAATGAACTTTTGGCATTACATCCTCCCTAGTTTGACGTTTATAAGCCCTATATCCACGGGTCCAGTCAAATATTCGCTTTGGGATAATCTTTCGAATAAAAAAATTAGTAAAAACTAAGAATATCTCGTGTAAAGCCTCGCCCAAGGTGTGCACAGTTGCACCCAAGATCCATAAACAAATCCCTTTTTTATTTTTTAACTACTTAAATCACTGATACACATATTGGTTGATATGGTGGATAAGAAAGAATATATCAAGATGATGAAGAAAACCGCGAGAGAACTGTGGGGTAAAAAAGCCACGGATAAAGCGGGATCACATATCGAGGCGACAGCAGGAGCAGTCTGGAGGATATGGAGAAAAGAAATGGATCCCATGAATGAACCAGTAACCAAGCTAAGGCATAGGGATAACACATGAAACCATACAAGCTTACCTTAACCGAGGCCGCTAGACAGATAAATGAAGGAAAAATGACGCCAGTTAGGTTAACAGAGTCACTCCTAGAGAGAATAGAAGATATTGAGATAGATATCCATGCTTGGGTGACCATAGACCCTGAGAAGACTTTAAAGGAAGCCGAGAAAACGGGAAATAAAAAACCACGAACAAAGATACATGGAATACCAATAGGAGTAAAAGACATCTACTACACTGCGGGAATCAGGACCACTATGGGTTCGCATATCTACAATGACTTCATACCTGATATGGACGCTCAGATAGTGAGAGAGCTTAAAAAAGCAGGAGCCACCGTACTGGGAAAAACCGAGACCACAGAATTTGCACTCCACGACCCAGCGCCTACCACAAATCCATGGAACACAAGACATACACCAGGAGGATCAAGCAGCGGATCAGCGGCAGCAGTGGCAACGGGTATGTGTCCTGCTGCCTTTGGCAGCCAGACAGGTGGATCAGTCATACGCCCTGCCAGTTACTGTGGAATCATCGGTGTAAAACCCACGTATGACTTACTAAGCAGAGAAGGAGTCTATCCTTTGAGCTGGAGCTTAGACCATGTGGGGTACATGACTAGGACAGTAGAGGACGCTTACCACCTACTCTCAGCCATCACGGGTAGAGAGAAAGCCTGGGGCCAACTGGAGACACCGCCTAAGATAGGTGTACTCAAGGGATACTTTCAGGATAACGCTGAACCCGTGGTCTGGGAAAAATACAGTGATACCGTGGAGAAACTATGGGGAATGGGAGCCAACATGATTGATGTGACGCTCCCCCGATCATTCAGCGATATACCCAATGTTCACAGGGTCATAATGTCGGTGGAGACAGCGGCAGTTCATGAAGACCAGTTCAGCGAGAAAAAGGAAAACTATGGAGAATATATCCAAGGATTCATATCATCAGGACTACTCGTACCAGCCACAGCTTATCTTAGAGCCCAAAGGCTAAGATCTAAGATAATCGAAGATTTACTACTTGAATTAGGGAAATATGACTGCTTTATATGTCCATCAACCGTGGATCCAGCTCCAGAGGGACTGGAGTGGACGGGGAGTCCTGCTTTCAATGCACCATGGAGTCTCACAGGGTTACCATCAATAACCGTACCCATGGGGTTGACAGATGAAAAATTACCACTTGGACTACAAATGGTTGGAGCCCCATACCGTGAATGGAGTCTATTGAGAATAGCTGGATGGTGTGAGAAGAGACTAGATTTCCCGGAGACCCCTATAGACCCAGTCTAGAAGGTCTTCATCTCCTCACCATTCATATTGGCTACAACGCCAACTAGCTCACGCAAACCACTACTCTTTATCTTATTACCTAGAACCTCTTGTATCTGGAATATCCCTGCAGGGTTCTCCAGGGTTACCTGTATCTTAACGGGTTTTTCCTCGCCCCGAAGAATCTCTACTCGTTTAATAGCCTGAGCCGATATAGCGTGTATATCATTCTTACCAGCCATATATGGGACACGGCTCCGGCCCTCAGCCATATCAGTTCCATCAGCTACTGTAACTGCGCCAGCCTCCACGCTTAAACAGGAAACAAGGTCATTGGAACTATGCAAGGCGTGCAACACCTCGCATTTCACCCGGTACGCGAGGCCAGGGTCATCCGTGTATATATGATTCAGTAATCGACCTAGAGGAGCCGAGGCCAACACAACACTATTCTGTTCATGATCCACCCGGTGAACCGCGTTACCCAAGTCATGCAGATAGGCTCCAAGGAGCACTATTAGCTCCGCGTCCTCATAATCACACACCCCATTAACAACGCTGCTGGGTTCCAGCCTCGTAGTTAAATGCTTGAATATCTCCAAAGCGCTACCGGCGATAATCTTAGCGTGGACAGGACCATGATCATTGTAACAGAGACGTTTAACAGCCATAACATTAGACATGCGAAG
>CAZLHA010000178.1:0-4600 GCA_964559155.1 uncultured Candidatus Bathyarchaeia archaeon
CTTTGTCTGAACTCATTATCTTGACCAAAAGAAGGGTATTTTAAGAATATTACCTACTTTTTGAGGCTCTCAGTGTAGTCGGTTCTGGTGGAGTCATACTTATGTGCTCCCTCAGGGTCGTCCACTATCTCTTTGAGAAATTCCTCGTATCCTTCCCAGTCACCAGCCTTCTCATGTGTGTCAATATAGTTTTGGGGCATAGGGTGCGTCCCTACCACAACGGGTAACCCGACGTAGTTCTCGATGTACCTCTTATGATCCTCGATATATGGACAAGGAGGATACCCGGCTAGATAACATGAGGCCAGATAGATTACCTCGGCGCCGTATTTCTTCATGTCAGCGGGGGCGAATTCCAGTCTCTCACCGGGGCAGCCTCCGCAAGCCATCCAGCCGACAACCTCTATGGGTTCATCATTATATTTTTTGAACGCTCCGTCTCTCTGAATTATTGACCTAAAACACTTGTTGCCTGTGCATTTCCTGTTTCTGTCACAGATCATTATTCCTACTTTAACCAATTAAGATCACTACACTTTGTTAGTCATGACTAAAAACCTGTCGATGGTTTTAACCCCACTGGGTTTTTATTCTAGGCTGCGGGAAAAGATGCGCGAATATTGACTGAGGATAACGCTTTCTCACAGCTATGCAGACCAGTACGCAGGCTTATACAGAAAAAAGGCTTTGAGACACCTACAGAGCCACAAACTAAACTAATCCCACTAATACTACAGGGGAAAGACGTCCTGCTAATATCAGCGACAGCTACCGGGAAAACAGAAGCTGCAGCCCTACCAGTACTCCACCAGTTTCTCATGAAAGGCGGTCGACAACCCGGCATCAGTATATTATACATTACACCACTAAGAGCCCTAAACAGGGATATACTAGACAGGATGACCTACTGGGCAAATAGATTAGATATACGACTCAGTGTAAGACACGGAGACACCAGCCAGAAGGAGCGAAACTATCAACGGAGAAGCCCCCCCGATATGCTCATAACCACCCCTGAGACCCTCCAAGCCATACTACAGGGGAGAACAATAAAGAACCACCTCAAGACAGTGAGGTGGATAATAATAGATGAGATACATGAACTAGCAGACAATAAAAGAGGCAGCCAACTCAGCCTAGCCCTAGAGAGAGTCAAGAACATAGCCGAAGAGCAACCCCAACTCATCGGACTCAGCGCCACCATAGGCACACCCGATAAGGTAGCACGGTTCCTGGGAGGAGAAGACCGTGAAGTGGAGATAGTCCAAGTTTCAGCGTTAAGGGATACAAGGTTTGAGATCGTTTATCCTAAACCTGAACCAGAGCACTATGAGCTCAGTAACCGATTATTCACCCACCCAGAGGTAGCGGTACGCCTCAAAGTAATGAAAGATCTCATAGAAGAACACGACACCACACTCATATTCACTAACACCAGGAGCACCAGCGAAGCACTCACCAGCCGATTCAACATCTGGGACACCGAGTATCCGCTGAGCATCCACCATGGATCACTTGCCAAGACCAGTAGGATAGCAACCGAACACGGGTTGAGAAGCGGAGACATCAGAACCGTAATATGCACCAGTAGCCTTGAATTGGGGATAGACATTGGCCGAATCGACTTGGTGATACAGTATAACAGCCCTAGACAAGTAACCAGACTACTCCAACGAGTTGGGCGAAGTGGACACAGCATAGACCAGACCAGTAAGGGGGTTATCATCGCCATGAACAGCGATGACGCGCTAGAGAGCATGGTCATCTGCAGACGGGCCCTCAAGGAGATGATGGAACCTTTGAAGGTACCTGAGAAGCCGTATGACGTGCTGGTTAACCAGATGATAGCTGAGCTGATGCAGACCAACAGAATGTACATACTCCAGTACAGTAACCTCTTCAAAAACGCTTACCCGTACCGCAACCTTACGGAGAAGGAGATAGCTGACGTAGCCAATTATATGCATGACAGGTTCCCGCGCCTAGCATGGTTCAGCCCAGAGGATGAGGTCATCATCAAGCCCCGTGGCAGCCGCAAGACCATGTACAGGTACTTCTTCAATAACCTATCAATGATACCCGACGAGAAAGATTACCTGATTATAGATGTGGATGGAGATGACCCTGTGGGCATACTCCAAGAGGCTTTCGTGGCGGAGTACGCTAAACCCGGCGTAAAGTTCACGTTGAGGGGTAGAGCGTGGAAGATACTCAATATCCATAATGACAAGATCTATGTGAGAGGAGAGGATGACCCAACGGGTGCCATACCCAGTTGGGTAGGGGAACAGATACCTGTACCATTTGAAGTCGCAATGGAGGTAGGTGAGATCAAGAGACTAGTTGAGGTACATCTCAACAATGGTATGACACCCGACTCCGTAGCCCGGGAACTATGTCAACGCTACGCAGCTAAGCCAGAGACAATGAAGAGAGTAATCAAGCAATTGGTGGATCACCACAGGGATGGATACCTTGTCCCAACGGATAAGCGGGTAGTGGTGGAGGACTGGAATGATAACGTCATTATTCACGCTAACTTCGGCAGTCTTGCTAATAGAACTCTAGCCCGTATAGTGGGGCATGTCATCAGCGAGGCTACTGGTTACCCTGTTGGGGTTCAACAGGACACATATATGATCATCACCCAAACTGTGGGAGAAGTGGATGCAAGATACGTAGCCAATAGACTAAAGACCCTTGCTAAGAAAGATCTAACAGAAGTCATAGAGGAAGCAGTCACCAAGACAGGTCTCTTCAAGAAACGTATAATCAATGTGGCACGTAAATCAGGGGCCTTGAGCAAATTCGCCAACTTTAGTAATATTACTCTCGGCCGTTTGATGAAGAGTTTTGAGGGTACGGTTATCTACGAGGAGGCTATGAAGGATACCCTGCGGCAGGACTTGGATGTGGATACCACGTTAGAGCTTCTCAGTAAGATGGCGAGAGGGGATATCGAGGTAAGGGTATTGAATACTCAAGGAGAGGTGAGTCCACTAGGTCAATTGGGTGTTGACAGTATCAGCATGAAAGTAGACATTGTCCCCCCTGAGAAGATCACTAAGATAATCATCGAGTCAGCCAAGGCGAGACTGTATAATGAGACAAGGATACTTACCTGTCTAGGTAAACATGACTGGCTCCAGGAGATGCAGGTGGATGACTTCCCCGATAAGATAGTGTGCCCCATCTGTGGTAGCACAGAGATAGCGGTGCTGGACAGAACGATGGAGGAGGTGGCGGAGATGATGGCCAGAACCAAAGGTCGTTATAGTTTTGATCCACCGTGGTGGTGGAAGGAAGCTGAGGATAAATCCAAGCTTGTGTCCATACATGGACGAAGAGGCGGGATTGTGGCGGCTGCTAAAAGGGTCGAGAACGAGGCTGCGTGGGATATACTTGCTGAGACCGAGGGAGAGAGCGATGAGTTCTTTGAGCGAATCGTTGAGGCTGAACGAGAGGCATTGAAGAAACGATTCATGTGACAACAGGTAATCCGAAAAAAGTGTCTCATTTTCACTAGTATGATTCCAGTAGTTCATCAAAATCCTTTAGTCTATACCCTGTTCTCTCAGTGAGGAAGTCATGAACCTTGATGTAGTGTGTTCGTGAATTCCTCATCATCTCCAGTGCTTCTGTTTTCAAGCCATGCTCACTGCCCCCAGATATAACAGAAACTAGGTCTGTTATTCTGCGAGTGGCTGCGAGGACCTCGAAATATTCTATATAATCAGTTTTTCCATCTAGCTGGTTATAGGTATTTATTATTGGTGCTCTGAACAAGGGGTCACTGAATGTTGTGTACAGTAGGATAGTCCACGCTAGATCGAATCTCGGGTCGCATATTCCTGCGGCTCCCCAGTCGATGACGTAGGGGTTATCATCCTTGTCCAGAATCACGTTCATGCCATGGTAATCGTTGTGACATAAAGCGTAGTTATCTGAGTCTATTGGCTTATTTTTTCTCAGCCAGTCAATTACAGGGCTCAGCCATGGTGCGTTTGCTTTACTGATCACGTCAAACGTTCCGATTAAGTTTTCAATAGGGATTATTGATAGGTTTGGTATGTTATTAAACCGAGAGATATTCAGTTTATGTAGATCCACCAATAGACGAATTAGGCGTCTAATTTCCTTCTCCATCTCCTTCTTAGACTCCTTAGGATAAGATGCTTCAAGGGTCTGCCCCATCACCCGTTCCATTATGATGAAAGGTTTCCCAATTATCTCAGAACTGGCGTCTATGTGATACACAGACGGCACAGGGTAACCCACGTCACTGAGTTTCCTCATCAGGTTATACTCTTTAACCGCTTTCTCATCAGCCCTATCTCCTGAAAAAATTCTTAGAACTAGGTTCCGGTGTTCACCCCGTCCATTTGACCTGAAGGTAAATAGCTCGGTCTCCCAGCCTAGGTTCACCTCCTCAAGATCCAGAACCAAGTGTTTAACTCCGGTCTCATTCTCAAGGTAGGCTTCAAGGCTTTGAGTCAAGCTGTTTATATCCATAATATCTCTAGTAGCTTATCGGTAATTAAGATAAACTCATGATAGCTAATCACAAAATGTGAGTATATGAGACTCCTAGTTGTCCATT
>CAZLHA010000179.1:0-4580 GCA_964559155.1 uncultured Candidatus Bathyarchaeia archaeon
TAGTAGATAATATTGAGAGAACAAGGACCCTACTATTCTCAACAATAATCTCTCTCATCTCTTTACCGTCTCTGATATTCGCCACAACCTTCCAAACCGTATTACTGATTAGACTCGGAGCATCCATAGCTGGAGGCGTACTTTATACCCTTGGTACGCTGTAGCAACTACCTCAATACTGCAGGTACTATTAGTGATATTATTCATCAGGGATCCTGAAGAAGCAGAAATATAGTACAGTTCTGTGTACTATTACAAACATTTTTAGGGGTGTAATGAGGAATGAGACGGGATATTAAACTCTGGTATCAGGTAGAACACTGTGGCATCGACGTTTAGAACGGTATTCTCGAACAAAAACATTCTCGCAATCGGAACCACGAATATGCTTTACCAAGTCTTTAACAGCTTATGGGACTTATGGTGGAGCCTATATCTTATTACTCCTGTTGAAGAAGGAGGCTTGGGAACTCCTGCAACAATTGTAGGAATCTTAGCAACAATCCAAAATACTAGTCAGATCCTCTTCCAGTTACCCGGCGGAGTAATCGCGGACAAGATCGGACGAAAAAAAGTAATTGTCTTCGGTAGCGCAGTTAGAACAGTAGCCCCTTTCATCATGTATTTAGCGAGAAGTTGGCAGATGGTCGTACCTGGAATGATAATGATGGCTGTAGCTAGCCTATATGGTCCAGCGTTTAACGCATTAATCAGCGAGAGTATCCCAAAAGAAAATCGAGGCGCAGGTTTCGGAGCCTATAGAATGTTCACGAGTATACCTCAAATATTCATGCCAATTGTTGGTGGATACTATTTTGACATGCTTGGATTAGGTAAAGCAGTGCGTTACGGTTTACTAATGTTTACTGTAGTAATGGGGCTAATCACTATTACACGTCATCTAGTTATCAAAGAAACCCTACGTAATGATGACGCGGAAGAACAGAGTATGAATCCCTTCAACAAAGATGTTATAGACACCTTCAAACGTCAACCAAGAACAATTTACGCTATGCTTACAGTAGCCGTTATTGGCGGCATCGCTATGAGAACGACATGGACCTTCCTCACACCATACGCCATAAATCATGTAGGTTTAACAAACACACAATATGGAACCTTACAGAGCCTCGCAATGCTAATATCGGTACCCTTATACATGATAAGTGGAGCTCTTGCTGACAAATACGGGCGATTCCCCTTCATACTATTAGCTAGAGGACTAGGACCCTTCGACAGTCTAAGTCTCTACCTGTTTAAGGAATATAAACAGCTACTATGGGCTTACGGTGTCATCGGGTTCGCTGGTGGACTAGGCGGAGGTAGACTAAGAGGAGGCGGATATATGGGTGGTCCAGCGTGGCAGGCGTTAATAACTGATATTGTACCCAGTAAGGATCGTGCAAAAGTTATGGGTTTCATGGGCACTATTTCGGGTGTCTTGGGGTTACCTTTCCCTACTCTAGGTGGGTGGCTCTATGATAGAAACCCGGATCTCTTATTATTAGCTGGAAGCTTACTTGAGATGGTATCAATACCAATAATACTATTATTTGTACGGGATCCACCTAAAACCATTGAACCTGAACCCGAGAAAATTAACTAAAATTAAACCAGTTTTTCTTCATCGCGTATTTTGAATAAATCATCATTATTTTATTCATTCTCATCTTCATCTTCAGCTGAAATAACGCCCGTCTCCTGAATTTGAACCTTTATACCTTTATATTCATGTGGTATTTTTTGTCGGATTTCTATTGTATCCGTCTCAATCATAACTAGTATAATATCACTCCCATCCTCAATACTAATTCCTACCCCAGTAACCCCAGGAATTTCAATCCACTTTTCAGATGCTTCACTAACTATTTTTTCAATCGATCTACTCATAAACATCAACCAATAATGTCAGTGACTATTATACTAAAAAAAGGTGAGAAATTTATCAAGGATGTAACCTTATCCCAAGTAATCTTTGTACATGAAGTATACTATTAACAATAGTAACACGAGATGAACCAGCAAATAACAAACCTACAACCCCTTCCTTAATGTCACAGACCAAGCTACCAGAGTCTCCACCCGCGGACATATTAGAAGTCACAATCTGATCAGCGAACCTTGCTACGCGTCCACCGCCATAATTAACATCCACAGTTGCATGTAGAGCCATGATCTTACCTGTGCTATAATTAGTTGTTCGCCCTGTCTTTTGTACTATCTCTCCTACCATAGGTCGGCTATTAACCTGTGTAACGTAGCCTATCCAGTATACTTCACGGTTCAAGTTATGGAAATCACCTTCAGCTATAGCGGCGTCAACATAATTAACTGGTGTCGCGCTAGCGGTCTTAAATTTGATGGGAACCCACCTGTATAGTTTTGCAACGATATCTCTTGGTACTACTCCTCCATCATATCTTCCAGGTTGGATTATAGGGTCACCGAATCGAGCGTTATTGGAGTTAGCTAACACATGGTTATTACTAAGTATGAAGTATCTTTGAGGTACACAGGGAAATGGCTCCATCGGGTAAACACATGTAGCTATTGTTCCAGCCGTAATCTGGTAATGTCCAACGCTAAATCCCCCCATTACTGGTCTGATTTTCTGTCTTAGGGTTTGAATCTCGTATCCTTGGTCTAGTTCTTCTTGCATTGATTCATGTGTTCCAGCAAGTATCTCTCCAGTCTCAATTACGTCCGTTTTGTATCCTTTTATGGTCGGTTCTACCAGGTCTTTACTGGATAGTTCGGATTCCGGTACTCTTCGGCTAACTAGTACTGTTATACAGGGTTCCTCTGTGTCTTCTCCGTCTTTTATTTTGTTTCCGGCGCCTACACCTACGACATTCATTTTTTTGAGGATGTCTTCGTGTTCATCGGATGTTTCCTTGGCAATTTCAGCATACGCTTCAATTTTTTCCATTTTTACAGCCCACAAACTTGGGTTATCTTTGTAACCCATTTTTTGTTCATATAGTAACAAATACAACTCTGGTGTTGATTCTTCATGTACTCAAAGGTAACATCCTCTTATTATACGAAAGAAGAAAAACATCCCCCAAAACAGCTTTAAACGCATGCAACGTGTGTATCCAGATGGAATATGGTAAAGGTTCCTAACATAGTCACAAAAATCCCTGGACCAAAAAGCCAGGAATTAATTAACCAGAGGAACGAGTATGTGCCAGCGGGAGTATACCTTGTTCAACCAGTCACTATCGCAAAATCACATGGCGCGGTAGTGGAAGATGTTGACGGAAACACATTACTCGATTTCACTTCTGGTATTGGAGTAACCAGCCTAGGGCACTGCACAGACGAAATAGTATCAACTATCAGTGACCAAGCCGGTAAACTCATTCACAGCTGCATACACGTAGCTAACTACAAACCATATATCGACCTAGCAAAGAAGCTATGCGACATAACCCCAGGAGATCACAAGAAAAGAGCATTAATGCTAAACAGCGGCTCAGAAGCTGTCGAGAACGCGGTAAAAATAGTAAGACAATCAACAGGAAGACCTAACATAGTTAGCTTTGAGAACAGCTTCCACGGTAGAACCTACATGGCGATGACCCTTACAGGTAAATGGGACCCATACAAGGTAGGCCTAGGTCCATTTGTACCGGGAGTATATTTCACGCCATACCCCTATTCATTTCGATGCCCCTGGGGTACAGACGACAAAGAGGAATGTGGAAAGGCTGCGATACATCACATCGAGAAGAGTCTATTCAAGACCCAGGTTGACCCTGAGACAGTTGGAGCTATCATAGTTGAGACCATTCAAGGTGAGGGCGGCTTCATTGATCCTCCGAATAACTTCTATCCAATGCTGAAGGAGCTATGTGATAAACATGACATCAAGCTCATCGTGGATGAGGTTCAGACAGGATTCGGTAGAACAGGTAAAATGTTCGCCATTGAGCACTATGATATCGTGCCTGATGTAATCACCATGGCAAAGGCGATCGCAAATGGATTACCTTTAAGCGCAGTAGTAGCCAGTGAAGAGCTAATGGGCGACATATATCCAGGTAGTCTGGGCGGAACATATGGTGGTAACCCTATCGCCTGTGCTACGGCTCTAAAAGTCATTGAGATAATGGAGAGGGAGAAGATTCCGGAAAGAGCCGAGACGATGGGTAAAAAGCTCCGCAAGCAGCTCAACGAGTTACAGGAGAAATACCCAAAGATCGGTGAGGTTCGTGGACTAGGACCCATGCTAGCCATGGAGTTCGTAAAGGATCCGGAGACAAGGAAGCCGGATCCAGATACAAGCAGCGCCGTTATGAAAGAGTGTCTGAAAAACGGGTTAATGACTTTGAAAGCAGGATTGTACAGTAATGCAATCAGGTTACATCCGCCTTTAACCATTGAGGACGACCTACTTGAGACAGGTATGGATATCCTAGAAGCTGCTATCAAGAAGCACGCCTAATCTCTTTTTTATTCTTTTTATTTAGCTACGTATGTGTTCAATAGATGAAGATAGGTTGTCATGTATCGATAGCTGGAAGTATAGATAGATCTGTTGATAGAGCGCAGTCGATCGGCTGTGATACTTTCCA
>CAZLHA010000180.1:0-560 GCA_964559155.1 uncultured Candidatus Bathyarchaeia archaeon
ATGAAGATACATGGTCCGGGTATGTGGGATTGGAAAGAAGGTCTCTGCTCTCTGTTCTTTGTGGTTTTCCTTGTTTCTTTCTTTCTTTGTTAACCAAACAGTGTACAAAGAAGGTGTATAGTGTACCAATGCCCCCACCCTCTACCAGAAATAAAGCCAGTCAGAAATACAGAACAGCAGAAAACGGGGTCTGTTCAACCCCAATCCCGGCCCGGTCTCCCTATCCCATCTCGAGATCCTCAGCTCACATGGACACCAGGAACGGGTTTGCTCCACGTGGAGCAGATCACAAGGACATCAGGATAGAAAACAATACCAGGAGACAAGAACCATAGAGCCTCAGTGGTGGGGTTGAACATTACTGGTTCCTGGTCTCGGCTCACATAAAACGATTCTACCGAAACGGAAAATTACCGGCTCGATAAACCACCCTTCGTCTAAATTAGACACACGGGGTAAGCTAAATCGTTTTTATGGTCTCTCTAATTTAGGCCTATTATTTGTAATAGTCTCAGCTCAGGGATTATGGTTTCCCCGAAGTGGAAATTTACCACCTCGAC
>CAZLHA010000180.1:570-4560 GCA_964559155.1 uncultured Candidatus Bathyarchaeia archaeon
TGATAGGTTATGGCCTTATCTGGTCTCGGCTCACGTGGTTCGCCTGGTCTCTCTATCTACCCGACTACAAGGGCTTGGCTATGGGTCTAAGGCTACCCGACCCCACAAGGATCTTATCATGTTTATCGAGTTTATCAGGGGTAAAAAATAGACACCCATGTGTTTTTTCTGGGTTTTCTTGGGTTTCTTTGTTTTCTTGGTTCTTGGAGACCCTAACCATGTTTTCCCCAGTTTCCCCGTTTTCCCCGTTTTCCCCGTTTCCCGAGACACATCTAGAGGTATGAGAAAGGATAGGCCAGGAATATCGTTGAGGCTTCCGGAAATAGAAGTATCTGGTTTTCTATGTTTTCTATTTTTCTACACATTGGGGAGAAGAGAAGGCTTAGGTCTCGAGAACCTGCTAAGATTCCTGGTCTTCGATTTCCTCAAAATACTTTCTAGCGAGAACCTCAAAGAAATGGCTACGGTCCTTGAACTGGTAATTATCTTCTAGGTGCTTGTTTATCTTATCTAAGAGATCTTTTTCTAGACTTATTGAAGTCCTAACACGGGGCATATGGGTTATTTCGTTATCCACGTTTTTATCACCATTTACTATGTCGTAATACAACGTAATAAGTTTTATATGTGTTGTAACCCATAAACGTATTACGGTGTAATAAATTGAGTGAGATAGAGAAAGTTACAGTGGAAGTACCTTCCAGGTTGATGAAAGCAGTAAGAACCCTCTGCAACCAATACAATGAACCAGTAAACACGTACATGGTGAGAGGCATCAGATGTGAACTAGAAGGCGACCTAACGGATAACCTAGATATATTCACCAGTGAACCTAGGAAAAACATGGTTAACCACCTCAGAAGCATCCTGAAAGACAAGGAACCAGAACAATCCTCAGATATCCATAAGGAGACAAACAACGATGAGTAGAGACGAGAAACCAGCTAAACCTTTCACAGCACTAGATGGATGCGTAATAGCTCAGGAAATAGTAAACGAAGCCGAAACCCTAGAGGACGCTAAAAAAAAACTAGAGAACCTGGTTTACAGTGTGCTTCAACGAGACCTAGAGCTGATGATGCAAGAGTTCAGGGATTACTATGCCCTAAGCTCAGGCCTTAAAATGGATATCCAATAACCAAACCACATCTATATTTTTATTCGTGAGTCTCTTCTATCAAATAACAAAATAAACAAGGAGAATTTGAAGTCATGGACAAATTTACAAGGGATTTTGGAGGAAGAAGGTACGACATACCGGATGTACCAAAAAACGTGAAGAAAATAACAGGAACGCTAATCGTATTACTGATTATTGCGATAGCAGGAATAACGATAGTAAGCACTGCAGCTGTAAAAGTTCCATCAGGATACAGAGGGGTCCTAGTTACATGGGGAAAAGTTGAAGACCGGTTATTACAGGAGGGTCTAAACTTCAAGGTCCCTTTCAGTCAAACAGTGGTTTTGATGAATGTCCAGATACAGAAAGCTGAATCCACGGAATCTACAGCAACGAAAGACCTTCAAGAAGTATCAACAACAGTAGCGGTAAACTATCGACTTGACCCACTTTACGTAAACGAGGTGTATAAAAACCTCAGCCAGGATTATGCTAACAGAGTAATAAAACCTAACATTCAGGAGAGCCTGAAATCGACAACAGCCCGATTCAGAGCAGAGGAACTAGTAACCAAGAGGCCAGAGGTTAAACAGACATTCGATGACACATTAAAAGATAGATTAAGTGGATATCATATACAAATTATATCAGTCAGTCTCACTGATTTCCAGTTTAGTAAAGGTTTCACGGAAGCCATTGACGCAAAGGTAACAGCTGAACAAAACGCACTGGTAGCCAAGAATGAATTAGAGAGAATTAGATACGAGGCACAACAACAGATCATCCAAGCGGAGGCTGAGAAGAACGCGACTATAAGAAGAGCAGAGGGAGAAGCATTAGCCCAGATGATCGATGCAAACGCCACAGCCAAGAGCATTCAGATAATTACGTCTACCATGACAGATGAGTATGCTCAGTATCTCTGGTTAAAGCAATGGGATGGAAAACTTCCGGCTGTATACACCAAGGATGAAGCAGGGTTGATGATAGACGTCTCAGAATTCCTAAACACAACAGGTAACTAGTACCTCCATTCTATATCTCTAATCCATAGCTTCAATCCTTAATTCCTTTATAACATCTCAAATACTAAACCATGATAATCTTGCTCCCAAGGGTCATCGGTGATAGCATAGACCTAATTAGGGTGCTTCACATTGATGACGACCCCAATCAATTTGAGTTTATAAAATTCTTTCTAAACCAGATAGACCCTGTGCTTGATGTTCACTGTGTTGCTACACCAGAGGAGGTTATTAGGGAGATTAATGAGAATGAATATGATTGTTTTATAACTGATTTTCAAATGCCATTAATGAATGGCATAGAGTTAGCTAGAAAAGTGCGTAAAAAATCCAATATTCCAATAATTCTATACACGGGTCAGGGAAGCGAAGAAGTAGCTGAATCAGCTTTCAATATAGGAATAGACGATTATTTAAGAAAAGAAATGGATCCAAGTCACTACCAAGTATTAGCTAAGAGAATAAGACATGTAGTAGAGAAAAAAAGGACCGAAACGCTATATCAGAGAGTTGTTGAAGGAATTAGTGATGGACTCTGTATTGTAGTTAATGAAAAAATTGTTTACGCTAACCAAGTACAAGCTGATTTATTTGGCGTTAAGAATATAGAGGATATCTTAGGTAACCGAGCAATTGATTTTGTTCATCCAGAAGACCGTATAAAAGCAGAAAGTAGAATGAAGGAACGCGCTAAAGGGGCCCTATCCCCTCCTTTTTACAAATATCGTATAAAACAAAAAAACGGTGAGATCCGAGAAGTTGAGGCCCTCGCAAACATTATCAAATATAATGGTAAAAAGGGATTTGTAGTATTAACAAGGGATCTTACTGAAAGATTAAAACTGGAAGAAGAGAAAAAGAAAAGCGAAGAACGGTTTAAACACATTATTGAGTTAGCGCCTGACGGAATAGTTACGGTATCATTGAATGGAATTGTTACCTCAGCAAACCCAGCGTTTCTTGATATTACAGGATACGAGAAGGAAGAAGTAATTGGAAAAAGATTTTATCAATTAGGAACATTAAGAAAAATAGATTTAAGAAATAATTTAAAGATATTTTCACAAATAATTAGAGGAAAGATCCCCCCGCCCGTGGAATTTGTGTTTCAGTACAAGGATGGAACCCAAGGATGGGGTGAGGCTCATTTAGGCTTTATAGATAAAAATCAACAAAAAGAGCTTATAGCCATTGTTAGAGATATAACTGAAAGAAAATGGGTTGAAAAAGAATTCAAAAAACATCAAGAAAAACAACTCCCCCAAAAAAAGCATTTAGATACATCTAAAGAGGTAAGAAACCCATGGTCAACCCACTTAAACTCAGGTATTGGCATAGATTTACAAGACACTTTATTCTTACTTAAAAACAACCTATTAACACTAAAAAAAGATCCAACAAAACTAGAAAAAATAATAGACATAATGGAATCATCAGTAGACACAGCAAGCATTCAACTTAAAGAATTGTTTGAAGAAGAACAAGCCAATAAGTTACAACCTTGCAAAATATTTGATATACTAGAAAATACCCTAAATGAAATACAAATCCCAAAAAAAACTAAAATAAATAAAAAATTTTCAGGAAGAAACTTTTTTTATGTAGAACCAAATAAATTTAAAAATGCGATAAAAGATGTTTTAAATACATCTGTTAGGTCAATGAATAAAAAAGGCACCATAAATATTATTTGTAAAACAGTTGAAGATACTCTTCTAATAGAAATAAATGATACAAGCCCTGTTTTAACACATGAGGATCAAACTGCCCTTATGAGTAATGGGTACATCAAAAAGAAATCTATTTGTTATTCCATTAAAGAATGTAAAAAACACATTTTTTATT
>CAZLHA010000181.1:0-4527 GCA_964559155.1 uncultured Candidatus Bathyarchaeia archaeon
AACCAGATAACAAGGTAAGAATCGCTGGCCAAGTCATAGACCATAACCCAAAAGCAACAGAATTAACAACCAATAACCTTCTCCAATCCATTAAGAAATGCCATGAACCTATGAGAAACGGGATAAAAACCAGATACAACACAAGCATTTTCTTCCTGCCAAACCGGTCCGCCAACGCCCCACTAGGAATCTGAGTAACCAACGTGAAAACGCTCTGAACCGTAAAAAACAAACCTATCTGCGAGGCAGATAACCCAAACCCCTCATCAAGATACAAGGGAATAATCTGATTAACCAAGCTAATAGCGAGAGAGATAATCACCCCATAAAGAAAAAACTTGGCAAATACAACTAGATAATTCCCACCAAGTAACTCCTTTAACCCATTTTCCTCTTGATCAGAGGCCACATATTTGTTCCTTGATATAGCGAACCCGCTGAGTATCCCTAATATGTTCACAGCCGAGCCTACTATGAATACCTGACTCCACCCAGTTGACTCTATTAACCAACCACTCAATATGGGGCTTATTATACCTGCAATGGGCCAACTTGTATTCATAACTCCAAAGACCTTTGCTCGATCCACTGATTCACTGTTTGAAGTGATCATGGCCATCCTCGCTGGGAAAAAGAAGGCCCAAGAACAACTGTATAACGCAAAAACAGGGACTGCTATTATCCAGGAGGAGGTAAAAGTCATTAAAAAGATGGATACCATGTTAACAACTCCGCTACCGATAAGCAGGGTTCTTCTCCCAATCTTATCTAGTAAAACCCCGCTAGGGAGCATTAATAGCGTTGAGGCAAGGCCTCCAATGCTTATTACTAATGCGTTCTGGTTTGCAGTTGCCCCTATCTCGGATAAATAAAGCGGAAATAATGGAGTAATGAGCTGAACACTGAAACCGAAGACAAAATTCACTATAAACAGGTATCTTAGATTTCTATTCAGCGAACCAAACATACCCAAGAAAGCGACTATACCATATATATACAATGCTTAAACCATTAACACATAATCACAAAATATAACGCGAACGAAAAACAAGAAACATAATTGATGATTATAACAAAGTTTCTTTTAATGAATAATAGCGGACGTTGATACAGTATGAGTTGTGGTGGCTGTTCTGGAAAAGACTGTTGTAAATCAAAACGCTGATAAAGTTGAGGTGAAACATGACTCGTTATTCATAACTTTCAAAGTTTTTCCACTAAACAATAATATTACGCTCTTCACTTTACATCACTAACTTAACAAGTAATCAATGATTTTATTATCTTTCTTTCCCTGTCTTCTGTTGGTGTAGATGTCTATTCCATCTTCTATCAAGATAATCCCCATAACCGAGAAACATGTTGAGAGTTTCCACTCTTGCCTAGACTCTGTAGCGAGAGAGAAAATCTATATTGGTGGAATACAGGCTCGACCACTAGATTCAACCAGAGAATTTGTGTTAAAAAATATCAAAGAAAATCATCCTCAGAATATTGCGGTATTCAATGATAAGGTGGTGGGGTGGTGTGATATTATTCCAATGAAAGGTATTGATTTCAAACATTGTGGTGTCCTTGGAATGGGTGTGCACCAGGATTACCGTAGAAAAGGCATTGGCTCTTCGTTACTGAGTGCGACACTAGCAGGAGCTAGAGAATTTGGTTTGGAGCGGGTAGAATTAGAAGTATACACCTCGAACACTGTAGCTATAGGATTGTATGAGAAATACGGGTTCCAGTTTGAGGGAATAAAAAGAAAAGCCAGAAAACTTGAAGACAAATATTACGACATACAAATAATGGCAATATTCCTCAACCGATGATTTTCTGCGTATCCCAACTTTTCGAGAACTTTATACGTTGACTCGTTAGGACTTAGTATATAATATTCTTGGATGTTGAGAGACAAAGTTTTTTATGATTTTTCAATTTACCACTATTAGTGACGGTGGTTGATCTAAACAGGTTTACCCGAAGATGGATTCCATTAGAACGAAATGGGTGTAAACAACCGTAAACTTGATGAGGTGTTTAATCTGGTTCTTGGTAACTTTGAACTTCATAGCCTTTGTTTCTCTATCCGATGGCAAACAGATAACATAGAGAAAAAATGTAAAGAGATTAACCGCTCAGTCTCTAACCTTAACCGAGAATTTCATCGGTTTAACTCTGAATCAGGGGGGCACGAGTAGTGGTCACGTTTAGTGAAGGAGGTAAATCAGTTACTGGATTTACTTAAAAATAGTGAAAAACATATCAAACGGATTCGCAGTATTTTAAAGACGCACGAGAAATCCCTTGAACAGAGCAAACAAAATATTAACCAGATCTTAAAGGGTGAGAAAGGGTTTCCATTACGTTATGGAGCAAACGGCTACTGCGAAATAATATCCAACATCAAACAAAAAAGAAACAGTGGCATAATCCTAGTAGTTTATGAAGAATTAGTTGGATTTGTAGCATTACATCATTTAATAATTGGTTGGGGTCTTTTTGAGGTATATAGAAAAACAGTATCTTCTTTCGTCAGGAGCTATGACGTAAAACCCTGTTTATTCTAAGTTCATTGCTTTAACTCCATTTTCACTCATCTGTGAGGTTGTTTTTGTAACCCCCCGAAAATGGAGTCAGATAGTTGAAGAAAACGGGAAATAGGATTGCAGACATAGCTAAACTTGTAAGGTATTTTACTGGTTTTTGTATGTTTTTGTATTAATTGTGTACCCCTTCTAAGTTTCAAGGGAAAATGACCGGTTTTAGGGCTTCTTTTGATGCATTTACGGGGGGGTCACTGTGCTACATAAACATCGGTAAGAATCAAATGCTGTTTCTCGCAATAGCTTAGTGATTAAGCATGACGAAAAATTATCGACGGGGCCTGTGTGAAGCCTTCATGTGCGATGTTAGTTCCCTAGGAGATCATGACCGAATGATAGCTTTGGATGAATTGAAAGCTTTTTTGGTGGTGAAGTAGTGTGAATGATTATATTCTCGGTGCGTGGGAGGCCTTGAATTACAGTATTCGGTGTTTGAAGACCAAGGATAAACACGTTGCAATAGAGGAATTAGAGACTATTCAGGAAAAATTGGAGGCTAATATGGCGTCTCGTTTTGAGAAAAAGTTCTAGTTTCCAAAGTCTTTGGAGTATTGCATTGCAATTAGGTATCTTAACAGGTCTGTGTTGTTTTCCATTCCATAGTGTTCTTTTAGTGTCTGAAATTTTCTTATCATATCTCCTTTGAGGTCTACTCTGAGTGTGAGTGTTTTGTTTGACATCTTTAATCATTGATGTACAGATTATACATCTGCATACTTAATTGTTATGTGTACATTAAGACACAGTTCGTACATACACTTAAATAAAATACAACACATGTACACCAATGTACGCATATGTACCGTGTAACAACTTTACGGGTTGATCTGAATGCGGAACAAACCAAGAAATTTAACGCCATCAAAAAAAACATGGGTGTTAAGCACAACACAGAGGTAATCCGCACTCTAATCAACCTACGATATAAAGAAATTCAGCCACCCCAGGCTGACAAAGTGGAGCTGGAGGTACCCGCCTAATGCACGCCAAACAGGCAACCAACCAGCCCCAGAATACGATCCCGCCCCATAATATAGGGGCTTCTAAACTCGAAACAAGGGAACTGGAAAAAATCCAGCACGAAATAGAAAAACTACAGACAAGCTACCTTGAGAAAGGCTACTACACCCACACAGAAAACCAGCAACACCGTGAAATCACCCAGAGACTCAGAGAAGGAGGCATCAAATGGTGAAGATCCGGGAAGCCCACTATAGCCAGTTATTCAGCTTTGGACGTTTCCAGAACGAGGAAATCGGCTACACCGCCACTCTAAGGGAAGGTGAGAACCCGGACCTGGTAGAGGAGCTGCGTAAAAAAGCTATTCTACAACACCACATGAACCAAAAATCCAGAGACCAGGGTGCGAACCTACGACTCATTGAACGGGTGGAACGAGACTGCCGAGATGAGGTTAGCTCACTACGTGACAAAATACTCCAGCTAAGGAACCGCCTTAGAGACCAGGGCTATGAAGTAGCACGCCTAGAGCACCTGGAGGCTGAACGAGAACGAGCTGAACAAGAACTAAAACACATTATCGAGAGAAAAGAAAACGCCCAGGAGACATCCGAGGTATGACTCCCTGGTTCACAGTACCCGGGCCCTTATACCTTTTCATAGTTAGCTCAGGTGGAGCAGCGTGGGGATACCTCATCGGCTCAGCAATCTACCACTGGAGGAACCACTGATGAGCTGTTTAGCGACTCACACCCGTAGAGTCTCAGAGCAGTTCCCGGAACCACAGCGTTGCACTGTTTCCAGAAAAGAGAAACCGTTCTGTAGAGATAGACGAACCAGACTAGGACAGGATATCTGCAGGCGCTGGAACGGACCATGCAGAAAACCAAAACCAGGCCAGCTACAGGACTGGACGGAGAAAGAGATGGTCCTACTCTACGATTACAGCCACTACCCAATCAAAGTACTA
>CAZLHA010000182.1:0-4389 GCA_964559155.1 uncultured Candidatus Bathyarchaeia archaeon
TGCTAATTTTTCCATGTTTTATTTTCCCACCAATCAATCCTCCAACAATTGATTCAATCACTGATGCCCAGAATAAGACCGCCCAATAATAGTTGAGGTTGAAAAAACCTGAAACTAAATCCGCTGACTGAATATTCGTATTACCTACAAGCTCTGATATTGGGGCCAAGAAACGTGTTAATAAAACCCAGCTTATTGTAAGGAAGACAAAGAGTCCTAGATAGATTACGTAAAGGTAGGGAGTTGAAAGAGATTCTCGTTCTTCTTTAAAATCTGATAATATGCTGAATATCTCATGACTGGATTCAAGTATATCCTTTAGATTACCTCCAGTATTATAGGCCTCAGTCAGTATTAGTGATAACCGTTTTCCCTGAGGAATAACAAGTTTTTCACCTAGCCAAGAGAATGAACCCTCAAGGTCAGATGTTACGTTAATTCGGTTCATAGTCATTAATAGTGGCTCTGAGATCGGGCCATAATCATTTCTTGAAGTATCTTCCAACGCGAACATTAAGGGTACACCTGATTGTATCTCATCCGTGATATCCCGAAGTAATCTAGGTAAGTTTTTTTCTACTGAGGAAACGTATCTATCGTTTTCCCATTCAAGGTATGCGGGCACTAACATCATTAGTAAGAAACATAATGCAAACCCGGTGTTTAGTCTCCTACTCAAGGGAATCCAATAGGGGGGTGCGGGAAAATATCCACCAGTAATGAAGATTAAAATAAACAATATTGTACCAGCAAGAACACTAGTAATTTGAACAATTTTCACTATGTCCTCATCAAAGTAATTCAATCCAAACTCACCTGCATATCTATTAGAATAATCATTAGTAGGGAAAGTAAAGGGATGCCTATGAAAACAACTAGGTTCAATGAGTTGATCCCTGAACGTCCGGATAATTGACCAGCGAAACTGAAAGTGGTTAATAGAATTAAAATTAATAGCGGTGCAATAACAAGTAGAGTTACATAGATCTCGCTAAGAAAAGCCAAGTTATTAATTAATTCATCGTTTTCCTCTTCTCGTCTCTTGATCAGTTGGTCAGATTCATATTCAAAGAAGCCGCTAAGGTCGCCACTGGTTTTTATCGTATTAACTAGTCCATCTAGTTGGTCATTAAGTAGTGGACAAGGGCTTCTCTTTTTTTGATCTATAAGAGATTCTTGAGGATTATACCCGAACATTTGGATATTGATTAAGAATTTTTCTGACAATTTTCTAATATAATCACTGGGTTCTGTATCAGAAACTCTTTCCATTATATTTTCGATTGAGAGACCCCCTTTTGAGAGAATATACATGAATGTAGTGGTATAGAGAAGATTTTGACAGATATCTTTCTTAGCTAAATCTCGTACATATAAGGGGTACCCTAGATAGAGCAATAATGTGATTAATATAGCTATAAAAGCTAATATTAAGGGCCTTGAAAATAGAGCCCTTCCCTCGACACCCATTACAAAATGTAGACCAACTAGGATAAAATACTCTATAATGAATCCTATGAATAATGCTATTCTGCCTAAGCGGATATATTCGTAAAAGGGTCTAGTTATACCACTTTCTTGGTATACTCTTTTCCACTCAGACATAAAATCAGTTATCAAGGTTCTTCCTCATACCTTGAAGTAGCCAGTACCTCATCTGGATCAATATAGTAATTCTGTACCACATCTTTTACTTCATCATATGACTTGATACCTTCATCAACCATCCATTGAAGAATTCGCGTACGTTTACTCATCTCCTCCTCTAGAACCTCTTCAGGTACATGTCTGAGTTCTGAGATTTGTTTGAAAACCGATTCTCCTCTCCCTGCTGATTCTAAATATCGGTATTTATCATCACTTGAACCCCATTTGAACCTGTTCTCATATTGTACCTCGTCTGAGGAGCTTAGTCCGATGATCTCGGTAACTGTATCAGATCTCCTAACAACCTCTCCGTTTACTTTAACTCGTCGTATCTGGAGCAGCACGTTCATTAATGGCATTAACATCGCGGGGATATTCAAGGGTCTACTCATTAAACGCTTGATTGCATACTGAACACTATCACTATGAATGGTACAGAGACCACCGTGTCCTGTGGCAATAGCCTGAAAGAGTGTATATGCTTCTTCGCCTCTAATCTCTCCAACTATAATATAATCTGGTCTTTGTCTTAGAGCGGTTTTGAGTAAATCGAATAGTGTGATCTCTGTTACGCCTGGTTGGTAGCTCGGTCGTGGAACCATAGGTATCCAGTTATCATGAAGTCTAAGTTCGCGTACTTCTTCTATGGTAATTACTTTCATATCTGGTTTTATAAACATACAGAGCGAGTTCAAGAGGGTGGTTTTGCCGCTGGCTGTTGCTCCGCATATCATTATGCTTCGACTATGCTCGACTAGTATCCATAGGTAAGCCGCGATCTTCGCTGATACTGTATTGTTAGCTATTAGATCTATTATTGTGAAGGGGTTTTCCCTGAATTTGCGTATGGTAAATGTATCGCCTCGTTTTGATACTTCATCTAGTGTTATCTGGACCCGGTATCCCTGGGGTAAGGTTCCCTGCATAATTGGATTACTGATACTCACTTGGCGTCCAGAACGATAAGCGAGCCTAATTACCTCTTTATCAAGTTCCTCAGCAGAATTGTAAACAACATTTGTGGGTATAGACTCATAATCTCGGTGCCAAACATAGATTGGTGTGTTAAAGCCGTTGCATGAAATATCCTCTATTTTCTCATCTTTTATGAGGAGATCTATTTTACCGTATCCAAGGAAATCTCTCATAAGATAATAGATGAACTTTTCCTCAGATTCTTCAGGTATCTTTCGTTGGAACCTTTTGAATATTCTCTGAACTTCTTCTCTGAGATAAGTCTCCATTTTATTTGGGTTTTTAAGTACGTCAAGAGGAATATTCATCCGATCTATTATGATGGATTTTATTCTCTCAAGTAGCTCTGTTTCTTCATTGGTGAGATTCGGTTCTACGGTGTGATATTTCAGTTGTTGTCTTTCTTCATCAATAGCTATTCCAACATATCCATATGGAGGGTTCACAGGGTAGAAATCCCGGAAAGCCATGCTGTCCTGTTTTGACTCTATACTTTCTTCTCTCTCATTCTCACTCATGGTAATTGCATCAACTCCTTACTCTCAACCAAGCTCCCCACGTACGCATATAATGTGAAAGTCTCTTCTCCAAGAGTGCTTGACTTTAAGGTAAGCCTGTACTCTCCGTTAACATCTGTTTTAGTGTATAAGGGGTTGCTTTGACCTAGGAAATCAACGTTTGATCCATCTGCATATAATATTAGTCCTATATAGGGTAAAGGTTCACCTGTGGAGATCTTTTTTACGCTTATCAGGTACGCTTTATAGGTGTCATAAGGCAGATCATTTGAAGCGTAGGTATAGTTAAAGTATAATTGGTCTGTGTCTTGGCTAAAGGATGCATCATGTGTGGATACAAATCTTAGATAAGCTATGCCATTATCTACATAATACTCTGGGTTCGATGTAATATTCAACCAGATGGTATCATTTCCAGAGGTACTAGTCCAAGTCGTGTAGGCTTCACCTGAAACAGCATATTGCTGTGAATTATAATCATATAATTGGGCTAGTGAATTAACTCCGCTTTCCGAATGACTGGATACTAGTTTTAATTTTATGGAGTTAGGGTTACTGGAGTTTATTCCAGTGAAGGTATAATTTGTTGAAGCAATATGAACGGCGTTAGTCTCCGTCTCATAAGATATGTAATCATAGTAGGCTAGTAAATTTGACCCAGGTAGATCACCGGTTACACGTATTTTCCAATTTCCATTGGGGTCTCTGTAATTATCTGGATTTGTAGTAATGTGTTGAAATTTTATTTCCTCGGTTTCAGCTGTTGCGCTAGATGTATAAGATATGTATCCATCACCTGACGTAGGGTATTGTCCTGCATTGTAATCATATAACTGGATAGTCGTGGGTACGCTGCTAGTATTATATGCTATATGTATAGTAAAGTTCAATGCATTCAAGTTTAATGTGTTGCTACTTCCCGTAAACACTACGCTTACGCCTGTTTCTTGACTCTGTTGGGGACTGAAGCTCACAAATTTATCTGGCTTCGCTGTGGTAAAATAAGTTGCTTTTAACCAAGCGGGACTTCTATCAACCTCCGAATACCGAATTTCGTCAAAAACTCCATCCCAGTAACGGTTATCATTAGAATTAACATTCCCGATAATCATGTCTAGGCTACTAGAACGAACAAAAACTCCGTCTTTATTGAAGGAGCCGATAGAATTATCATTTCCGTAAATAGTGAGTGTTTCTGTGTTTCTCCCCCATGTGAAAGCTACGTATTGCCAGATATTTGTTCCAGCAA
>CAZLHA010000183.1:0-4331 GCA_964559155.1 uncultured Candidatus Bathyarchaeia archaeon
GTGATCGCAACAAGCAAAAGCAATCCGGTTACCAATGTTTGCTTGAAGTGCAGCAATGGAGAATTTATTGTACTTAAAGAAAGTGTTTTGGAGATCATGGAAATCGCTGGCTATGATCAGGTGATAATCGAGGGCGTGGCGGAGAAGCCGAGCTATATCATGATCAGGGACGACGTGGTGGAAATACTGAGCGCCGAGAAACTCTGGGGCAAGACCGTGTTCCAGGCAGACGGTTTGATCAAGAAAGAACAGGATAGATGGACCCAGACATTGATCTGTGGGCCAGCCTCAGAGAGAGGCGTACTCTACGGTAGCTTATTCGCTAATCAGGTGAGGGCAGCTAGTAGAACAGGCATGGGCACCGTAATGGCCAGCAAGAACCTCAAGGCTGTAGCGGTGAGGGGAACTGGTTCGATAAAGGTCGCTGACCCGGAGAGTTTCGAGGAACTGGTCTTACAACTGGAGAAGGAGATAATGGCGCATGAGCAGTACCCTGGTCGACGACTCATGGGAACCACTCGCATACTCATGATGGCGAACCAAGCAGGGTTCCTGCCCACTAGAAACTATACTGAGGGAACCTTTGAGGATGCGGAGAAGGTTAGTGGTGAGAGATTGGCGGCTGAATATAATGTTAAGACCCGGGGATGTTTTGCATGTACTATTCCATGTAGTAGGATATACTCTGTAAAGAGTGGGCCATATAAGGGGCTTCACGGTGAAGGACCGGAGTATGAGAGCCTTGGTAGCTTCACGTCAAGAATAGGGAACAGTGATATCGAGTTGGCGTTGAAAGCCAATGATCTCTGCAACCAGCTGGGGCTGGATATATTGAGTACTGTGGGCTGCATCGGGTGGGCTATGGAGCTATACGAGAAAGGATTACTATCCAGAGATGAGACAGGTGGGCTGGAGCTCACTTGGGGTAACCCGGAGGCGGTGATCACGCTCATCCACCAGATAGCTAACCGGGAGGGATTCGGTGATAAACTAGCCGATGGATCAGTAAAGGCCGCCGAGAAACTGGGTAAGGGCTCGGAGTACACGGTTCAGGTTAAGGGAATGGATTTGATTATGGCGGATCCCCGTGGACTCAAAGGATTCGGGCTGGGGTACGCAGTGGCTACGAGGGGTGGAGATCATCTCAGGAGCGAGCCTTTCATCGAACTCAGTGATGATCCCCAGATAGGACAGGAGATGTTCGGTGAGCCCGGGGCCACGATGCGTATGAGTGACAGTGGTAAGGGGAAGCTTATTCGCTACTTTGAGGACTGGTGTGCTGTGATTGATGCTCTTGAGCCGTGTAAGAATATTATGCAGAACATGATGTTATTGGAGTACCCCAGGGCAGCTGAGGTATATAAGGTAACTACGGGAATAGAGATCAGTCCAGAGGAGATTAGAGCAGCTGGGGAAAGGATAACCAATATAGAACGCATGTTCGGGGTGAGAGAAGGTATAACCCGGGAAGACGATACCCTGCCTAAGAGATTCACGGAGACCCCTTTAACCCGGGGAGCCAGTGCGGGAACAGTGATAGACTTGGATCGGATGCTGGATGAGTACTATGAGGCAAGGGGGTGGAGTCTGGAGACAGGGTACCCCACAGCTGAGACGTTAAGGAGGCTGGAACTGGGTTACGCTGTACAGGGCCTCTCCCATTTTTTCTGAATCATTCATATCTTTTTGGAGCTTATTTGTGGTCTGCCCTCGCTGTATATTATTGGTCGTATGTTGAGCTGGTTCTCGTCTAGGGTTATCTGAGTGAAGCCGAATGAGTCATAGATGTTAAATGAATTAAATCCGATTTGAAGCTCCGATAAGGCTGCGCATCCTACAATATATCGAACATCGTTGTATCCTATGAATAGGCTTTGATGAAAATGCCCACATAGAACAGCCAAGACATTTGAGTCCTCAACGATTTCCTGGAACCGGGTCATGCTGGCTTGATCGAATACCTGGTGGGTTCCACCATTAGGGATCCTGAGGGGGAAGGGGGGGTGATGTAGGGCTATGAGGGTAGGCGTATATTCATTTAATAGCTGCTCGCTTAACCATTGCAGTTGCTCATCGTCGAGGTGTCCTGTATGTTTTCCCGGGTTCTGAGAGTCCAGTGCGATTACGCGGATACCATTAACGGTTCTACAGTAGTAACATGGGGTTTCCTTATCTGTGGCTGGTTTTTTGAGGAGGTTTTCTCGGAACCTCTGTCTGTTATCCACGTTTCCCATTACGGGTAAGACTGGTCCACCCAGTGACTCTATTTGTGAGATGTATTCTTTGGCGATCTCGTATCCCGGTGTTGCACCGTCTTGGGAGATGTCGCCGGTGATCACGGAGAATACGGGTTTGATCTCTGTCTCTTTTGCTAATTGGATGATTTTTTCTATCTTGTGGCATGGGTCGCCTTCCTCTCGGGTCATGCCTCTCTGGGGAAGTATGTGAAAGTCGCTGAAATGGAAAACCGTGGTCAAGCCGGGTCACATCTAATATATGATACTAGAATAAACACTTCTGTTTAGGGTACTGTTAAACATGGGCTAATTTATCTCATTTTTATTTTTCTAGGACTGCCCCGTCTACGCTGTATCGCTCCATTAAGAGTACTAGTACTGGAAACGCGATTACACTCCATTGGGCTACAGGTATCCAGAAAAGAAGATCGGGGTTTATTTCCCAGATATACCCGCCGATGACCGGGCCAGCGATACCGATTAAACCGGTTACAAGGTTTTTCACTCCAGTGTAGCTGCCTCTGATTCGTTGTGGTATGGCTTCTTGGCTATATGCATCCATGCCTACGTATAAACAGCCTTCAAGGCTACCGAGCACACTTACTGTGATGAGTAGTGATGGAATACTAACGGGGGTAATCACGAGTATCAGCCTTGAGAGTATACCAAAAACATGGCCAACATAAGCGGTCTTTTTTCGTCCATATTTCTCTACTAGATTCGCTAGTGGGATGCTGAAGAAGATGTCGATAAAAGGTTCGGCGACTCCGATCCATCCGAAGATTAGTAGTGTTGCTGTCTTTACATCGACTTGGTATATTCCTCTGAATGGGCTTATCGTTGTCATTACGAATAATGTGGTGATCTCGCTAAACAGTAATAACTTCAGTTGGATAGGTGAGTCGATTATTGTTTTTAATCCATCGAGGAGAGTCCACGAATCTTTCTTGCGTTCAATATTCACTGGCTCAAGACGGGTATATACTATGTAGAGGATCAAGAGGTCTGCGAGAAAGAACAATAGGAATAATGGTCTTATGTTGTTGGCGGAACCTAATCCCCCGAGGTAGTTGATGGCTAGAGCAATGAGTATGGGTGAAGCTACTCCCGCTACTGCTGTGATTGTTCGATGGAAGCCGAGTCCTGAGACTCTTACGGTATCGTCCATGGAATCTATATCAATGATTAGCTGGCTTGGATACTGAATACTAAGGACAGCGGTGTAAATCAGCATCATGGCTAGGTATATTCTCCAGTCAGTTGCTAGGTATAATCCGATAAAAGCTGGGAGGCTGAGCAGGAAGGTGCTACAGTAGATTTTTTTAATGTTTGTCGAGTTGTCGATGAATAATCCGCTTGGAACCGCGAGTAGTAGCCCCAGTAGGCTCTGGGCGCCGTTAATGTAGCCTATCAGGACTGCGGAGGCGCCGAGTCTGCTTAGAAATATGCTCTCATAGCCGCCCATGCTTCTTTCTAGTGGGCGACTGCCGCTGAACATGGTTATGCTGTCACGTATTATCATGACTTTGTAGTTTTGTTTCTGGGTGTTCCAGAACTTTTTCATGTTTTTTATTATGCCCACGGGGTGTCTCGCTATTTGATGTTCACGGGGATATGAAGTGATCGGCTGTTTGTTATGGGGGTGTATTTGTTTGAGGTGTTTTACGTGTGTTTTAGGTTTGATGTTTAGGAATATAGTTGTGGTTTTAAGATTTTTTAGTGTTACAGTGGTTTGGTTTTGGCTTATCGAATGTTGTTACAGGTGGTGGTTTATTGTCTGTATCTTGGGTAAGCTATGGGGGGTATTCGTTTGTTCAAGATCCATGCAAGGATGGGGCGGGAGAGTTTATGTCTTATTTCTAGGTGTATTGTATTTTCTGTAGCATAATGGCTGGGTTTTAATGTTTTATTGGTTCAATTAGTGTTCTCCCAGATGATCTCATTTGTTGGTGAATGATATTCTCCAACATATATCCATCTGAAACTTGTTTCAAGATAACCAAAAGCATACAAACCGGTTCTAAAATCTAGCCTATCTCACAGTAAAACCTCTTCTACAATATTTTGTATTTCTTCAACGGTTGGAATTTCTTC
>CAZLHA010000184.1:0-4328 GCA_964559155.1 uncultured Candidatus Bathyarchaeia archaeon
GATGGATGATACAGATAGCCCAGAGGGCGGATGTACTACCTACATAGCCGCATGTCTCGTGGAGAAGCTTATGGATTTAGGCGCTGAGTTTACAGGTTATCCTACTTTGTTGAGGTTGAACCCCAATACGCCATGGAAGACACGGGGTAATGCAGCCATGTGCCTAAGAATGGAAATAGAGGACTCCAAGTACGACGAGGTGAAGAACACGGTTAGGGAATTAATTAAAAAATATGGAGAATTCCAATGCGATAACACTAACCCGGGAGTTGTTTTCTTAGAAGGGGAAGTACCCTATGAAGTTAAAGAGTACTCTCATAGAGTGGTCAAATCTATCATAAAGAAAAAGGATGCCATAAAGATCATAGATAATAGAAATCTGGACTATTTGGAATACAAGAATGGGCGGGGATTAATTGGGGCTCTAGCCGCTATCGGGGGAACACTTGAAGAGGATTACACCTACGAGTTGTTAACCTACAGAGTTCCCGAAAACTGGGGAACCCCAAGAAAAGTCGATGATAACTCCATAAAAGAAATGGATAAAACACTACATGAAGATACATACAATAACTTAGATGAGAATGGAGACCCCCTAATCACGCCCCGTGGACCTGACCCAGTTCTCTATGGAGTCAGAGGAGAGAACCCTAAAGCAGTATTCACTGCGAAAAACATGATTAAAACAATTGAACCTGTAGAGCGGTGGATGATCTGCAAGACCAATCAGGGAACAGATCAACATTTTAGTGATCCAATTAAGATATCAGAGCTCGTTGCATATAACCCGGCAATTGTACAGGGGGTTGTTGAATCAGAGCCGGTTACTATCGAGGGGGGTCACGTGTTCTTCAAGCTTAAAGATGAAACGGGTATAGTGGATTGCGCAGCCTATGAACCAACGGGCTCATTCAGAGACATAGTGAGGCAGCTCTTACCAGGAGATAAGATTAATGCATTTTCCGGGGTTAGTCTGCATGAAGGAGCTTTCACACTTAATCTTGAGAAAATGGTGGTATACAAGTTAGCTACCCAGTACAAGTTGGTTAAGCCCAAGTGCTCTGAATGCGGGGGATCAACAGAGTCCATGGGAAAAGACCAGGGGCTAAGATGTAAAAAATGCGGATACCGTGGAGAGGACCTAGTCGAAAAGAAGGTACCAGTAACACGAAAACTGGAACCGGGCATATATTTACCTGATAAAAGCGCTCACAGGCATTTAACTAAGCCACTAAAGAGGTATGGCCGAGAAAAGGTTACATATTTCAAAGTATAGAATATGAATTAACGTTTCTTATACTTCTCTCATAAAGATATATACCCATGCTTCACGGTCTTAGAAATCGGTTTCATATAATTTCTCTATGTACTTGAATCCTAGTCTTGGCATGGCTTTTAATGATGCGTGAATAAAATCAGCTACATAAGCATAGACTGTGTTGGCTTCTCTGATCTTCAAGCCAATGATGTACCCTCACATAACCCACAAGGTTATTATCATCAACAGCTAGTAGCACTACGTTTTTCCAAATAGTTTTTCTTCTGCTTTTTCTTTTATCGTAATCTGGACTACTGGAATATTATGTACCCAAGTGTTTTACTCTCTGAAGTCATTAGATAAATTTACTAGTCCATCTACATAGTTTTTATCTGGTAAGATAATATACATTCTTGTCAGGAATCATAATTATGAAGTAAAAAGATATTAGGTTAGATCAAAATAGTCAGCAATATTAGCTTTATCAACTAGTTTTACTTCTAATCGCCCATCTTTTGTGCTCATAATTGGGTTCACGCCTGGACCATGCCCAGCGTAATCACTAGCTCCATGGACAATAACACCAACTGTTACCGCGCCTTTCCAGTGACCCCTGCCATTGATGCATAACTGGTTTCTTAGACAAACAATGTCACCCAGTCTTAGGCTCTCAAGGTCAAATTTCTCCACTTGTTTCGGGTCGGTAGTCTGTATATCATAGTCAACGGGTTCAGTGTTGGTACTCCATCCAATCCCCGAACCCATCAAGTAGCCAGGTATCTCCTTCACAACTGAGATAATGAGTTTCCCGTCTTCTTCATCTATCGCAAGAGAGTCTAAAAGCCTCGGACTCATCTTATTGAGCCTGATATCAGGGTAATCTAGTAGCTCTAACCCGGCGCCATGAGATTTCACCTGCACCTTATCACCTATTGCAAGCTTCTCCAAGGTCTCATCTGTGAACCATACTAGATCATCTGCGCCAGCGTGACGCCCAGTGAAAACGCCCTTTTCTCCTTTTGCCTCACCTGATACTAGTTTTGCTTCATTCCCTATACAGGCTAACCATGCCAAGGCGCAGTCACTGGGATTATCTTTTTCTTTTCCTCTTATGGTTACACCGGGTTCAACATGGTCTCCGTTCGCCCATCCGAAACAAGGATCACCAACCTTAAGATTATACTTAATCCCTCCCATACCTAACGCTAGCTTTGGTTGTCCATCCCATTGAGCCCGGTAACTTCCACTGCTTGGGGATACGATTTCGCCCTGTACTGCGATCTTTAGTAGTTTTTCTCTGTTATCTCTGAGCATATTAGGTGCCTCCTATTTGGAAGTAGTTTCCAATATTTGCATCTGGTTCAATAAGGGGGGTTATTTCTCCTTGTTTACATGTCATTATCGTTGTTACTCCTATTCCTTGACCTAGTTTACTGCTGGAGCCCGTACTTACAACACCTATCGTATAGGCTTCTTCATAATAGCCCCTTCCCCATGCGCTTAGAATATCCTTTAGGGCAACAATGTCTCCAAGTTTCACGTTTTTAAGATGATTTAAGGCGTCCGGGCTCTGAGTCATAACGTTCCAAGAGCTAGACTCAACAGGGGCCCCTCCGCTTCCCATGCCAACGTATTCGGCGGGGATAACCGTTGTAACTGGTACTTCTAGCTTTCCATCAGCATCTTTTAACCCCATCGTGTCCAATAGTCGAGGAGAAATACCTACAGAACGTATCTCAGGATAATCAGTGAATTTTAGTCCAACACCTATGCTCCGAACCTGAACCTTATCACCTATAGCTAAATCATTCAGAACATCTTCCTTAAAGTAAATTATCACGTGATGCATCCTATCAGGTAATCCACCAACCTTACCGACAACTATACCCTCTTCGCTCTTGGCTTCTCCTTTAACCAGTTTAGCCCGGTTACCTATACAGCTGAAGTTTCTGAAACTACCTTTGGCTCGGTCATTACCTACTCCATCGACGGATACACCTGGCTCCACTTTCTCGCCCCAAGCCCAGTCAAAGCAGTTGTCCCCAGGTTTAACATTATATATTATTCCACCCATCCCCAAGCCAACGCTTGGTTTTCCCTCCCAATTATTTACATACCTAGAGTCAATGGCTGGATGAGTTATCTCACCTATAACTCCGATCTCCAAGAGTTTTTCTCGATTAGTCTCAACCATAATTTGTCATTGATTATTTGTTCTTCAATTATTTTACATCAGTGGTCAAATCTATGCAACCTTTAAAAATGGGGCTACCTTCCCTATTCAGGATACCCCGGGCTGATAACTGTGTCACGTGGAAGAGAATACGATAGAGCAATTACCATTTTCTCACCAGAAGGACGAATATACCAAGTAGAGTACGCCTTAGAATTAGTAAAACGCGGAAGCCCCATCGTGGGGGTCCGAAGCGAGGAAGGTGTAGTGCTTGCTGCGATGGAGCCCCAGTTAAGTAAACTAGCGGCACCAGGTAACAGTAAGAAGATATTCAAAATCGATGACCATATTGGAGTTGCTATAGCGGGACTCAGCCCAGATGCTAGAGTACTTATAAAACAGGCACGTCTCTACAGCCAGAGCAATAAAATGACTTATGATGAACCCGTGGATGTAGAAGACTTAACAAGCAATGTAGGAGATCTGCTTCAACGTTACACCCAGAACGCCGGTGTAAGACCATTTGGTGTAAGCCTGCTTTTCGGTGGAGTGGATGAATTCAGGGTCAGCTTAATCGCAACAGATCCCAGTGGAAGCTATAGGGGATACAAAGCAGTATCCATAGGTAGAAACAGTGACAAAGCTAAACAAGTTTTAACAAATCAATACAGAAAGGAGATAACTCTCGATGAAGCCATTGGCTTGGCTGTTGAAGCCCTAAAAGAAGCAGCTACAGATGAAGTGTCTGCAGACGGCGTCAATATCGCGGTTATACCCAAAGAAACAAAAGAGTTCAACGCCCTTGACGAAGAAGAGATAAGAAAGTATCTCTAACGTAGGGTTTATCTATAACTCCAATACATTTTGTTGCCTGAATATTAATGTCAAGTCAAGGAC
>CAZLHA010000185.1:0-4313 GCA_964559155.1 uncultured Candidatus Bathyarchaeia archaeon
TTATGTTCAAGGACTCCCACCTCTGCTCCTAAGGTCTCCTTCCTCTGCGTCCACCAGGCTTACGTGTGCCATCATGCGGAATCGGAGTATTCTCCTCTATCCTTCCAATCCTGAACCCACTACGGGCTAGAATCCTAATGGCTGACTGGGCTCCCGGTCCAGGGGTCTTGCTCCCAGTGCCTCCAGGCGCCCGGACCTTGATATGGAAAGCGTTGACACCTTTATCCTTGGCGTCATCAACGATCTTCTGGGCTGCCTTCATAGCCGCGTATGGGCTTGGTTTGAGCCTGTCTGCCTTGACAAACATGCCTCCGCTGGCTATTCCCAGTGTCTCGGCTCCTGTAAGGTCCGTCATATGGACTATAGTGTTATTGAAGCTACTGTATATGTGGACTATGGCCCATCTCTCGTTTTCACTCAATTTATTGTGCCTCCTCTGCTGGCGCTTCCTCTAGCGCCTCCTCAACTTCTAATTCACGTCTGAATGGGTGTGATGGGTCGCTGAATGGGCTGCTCTGCGCAAAGTCCAGTGATTCCTCGTCTGCCACCTTTACCTGATAACTTGGAGAAGTAACTTTTCTATCATTTACTGCGATATGTCCGTGGTTAATTAGTTGTCGCGCTTGGAATAAACTGTTGGCTAGCCCTGTTCTAAATACGAATGTCTGGAGTCTCCTCTCCAAGAGATCCTCTACACTCAGAGTCAAAACCTCCTCTAACCTGCTATCAGGCATAACTAAGCCGCGACGAGCCAGTTTTTCTATAATAGCTCTCTCCCGTCTTACCCTCTCATCGGTCTCTAGGCTTAGAAGGTCCCTCGCCCTGCCTCGTAGGACAGATAGCTCGGTGTGTGCCTTCCATAGCTCACGTTTGTTTCTTAAACCATAGGCTCCGAGGATACGAAGCTCATCAAGTAGAGCATCGGTCTCGTAGGGGCGTTTAGGGGTATCATAGGTCTTATGTTTCTTCTTTGGGTCTCCCATTTACTCCACCTATTCTTCCTTCTCCCGAGCCTGCTGGCGCCTAATCCTAGCCCTGCTGACTCCTACGCTCCTACCGCTCCTGCCCGTGGTCTTTGTGTGCTGTCCACGAACCTTGAGGCCGCGTGCGTGGCGATCGCCTTTCCAGCTTCTAGTATCCTTCATGAGGTCGATATCGTCTTTTATTCTGAGGTCTAGATCGGATGTCAATAAATGCAGGTGTTCCCCGGTCATGGGGTCTTTCTGCCTGTTGAGCATCCAGTTAGGTAGTCCTACTGTGTCGGGGGTATCAATGGCTTCTTGCAGCTTTTTGACATCCGCGTCACTGAGGCTACCCAGTCTCTCTGTAGCGTCTAGCTCCAACTGCTTTACGATTGCTCGAGCGAGTCGAATGCCCACGCCTTTGACTTCGGTTAGGGCATAGGGCACCATTTTAGTTCCATCTATGTTGGTGCCGTGGAGCCTGACTATGTAGTTAAATTCTCTTGACATTAAGTGAGATCTCCTTTAGTGTAACTAGGGGTTACTCGTTACATCTTATTAAAACGTTATGTTAAATAAAGGTGTGACATTCCTTTGGGCGTGGGACATATTTTTAGGGTTAGTTTACCTTTATTCCACCTATTGTTGTCTGTGCTTTGATCTGGATCTGGATACTTTTACCTGTATAGTCGCTAGTTTTCCCGATTTTTGATCGCGCCGTGTCTAGACTGTAGCCCATGTCCGGTAGGTTGATGTCCAGTGCACCGATGTTGGTGTCAAAACTGACATCATAGCCTATATCGTTTCCCGTAGGTACGTTTAACTCAACAAGCCCATTGGTGGTCTTGAAGTCGTGGACGCCGCTTGTCTGGGTTAGTGAAATGTCTATTGCTCCGTTTGTGGTCTTCATCGTGGATTCAGTTGTGGATATGGTTCCCCGTATTACACCGTTAGTGGTCTCAGCGTTGATACTAAGGGCTTCAAGGTTGCCGAGGGTGATTCCACCGTTCGTTGTCTCAACGTCCAAGATGGTGCATGTTATATCATTGACCCGGATCTCACCATTGGTTGTACTAATAATAATATCAGATTCAAGGCTCTCTGGAATATATATTTCCATGACCACTGCGTAGTTTCGCCACTCAGAGAGAGTTAAAGGAAAACTCATAGATACTTCCTGCACGCCTGCTTCCAGCTCGTTACTTAGATGATACTGGAATTCGTCTAGCCGGTCCTCTGCTTCTTTGTTAGTGTTGCCTTTAGCTTTGATCTCCATTTCCCATTTTATCTCTTCTCCATCCCAAGAATAGATATCTATACCCCCGTTCACAGAGTCAAAGTCAAGTTCCATTGTGTCGCCTGTAACAGGAGTTATGAGGGTGAATCTCTGCGTCACCCGGTATGGAGCATTTGAGAACTCGGTGAATTCATCTGATATATTAACGATAAACCCGAAGCCCTGCGTCAATACTGCCGCTAGGAATAATCCACCGAGTACTCCACCGTAGATACAGGATATGGGGTGTTTACGGTCACTCCTTGAGAGTAATCCACTTAGTATCATCCCGATACCCATCAGGATAAGTAGGTAACTGAAGGCCTCAAAACCTAGTTCAATGTATTGGAATAGATACCATCCAATTCCTAAGCCCAGTAAGAAGCCTCCGAAGCAGAGACCTGAATCAGACATAATATGATGCTGGTAAGGAGTCTCTCTTTAAAATATATCTCGAAAAAGAGGGAATAACAGGGATTATGTAGTTGAGGGTTGAGGCCAGAGCCTATTTTGAGGGGGTCTCATAATCAATTAACTCATAGCCTCATAGAATAGATTATCTGTGACTATTTTTCACTAGTGTCACTTTGAAAATAGGGGTGATTGGAACTTACTCGTTTGTTACAGGATCCCCATATGTGAGTAAGGTGATAGTGCTTTTCGCGTTGTCGAGTCGTCTAACCTTATTGAAGACCACTTCCTTCACTTTGTCCATGGTCTCAGCCTCCATCTCGATTATGAGATCATATATCCCATATAGGCTATGGATCTTGGTTATCTCCTCTACACCTTCCAAAGCTTCAATTATTTTAGACTCTTGACCGAGTTCCGAATTAAGAAGAACGAAAGCCTTCATTAATATCATATAAATCAACGTATTACAGGAATATATGGTTTAAGCTCAAACAAGGTCTCCTTTTACAAAGAAGAAGCTGAGACCCGACATTATGGCAAAACATGTGAAACCAAAAACGCGATCCTATAACTACCTGTGACATCAAATAGGAAACCAGCGAATACTGGGCCCCACTACGTTTCCTATCATCCGGAAGGGAGACATTATACCGCGCATCTGGGCATATTTTTTTCTACCAAATATGTATCCACGAAAAGCCATGAGCAAAGATACACCCACCATAAGTTAACCCGTAGATTATAACGAAAGCATAGACACGAAACAAGGTAGACGGGAAGGCAAACACCAGTACACCGATTCCCTGTATTATCATAGTTATAGCGATCAACTTCCTCTTCTCGATATAGTCCCCTAGGAAACCAAAGATGAGTCGACCTAGTACGCTAATGGAGATCATTAATCCGAGTATGCTGGCTGCTGTTACTTCATCTATGCCGATGTTGATAAGGTGGGGTATTTGAAGGAGCACAAGAGAAAGGTATGCAGTGACTCCGCTAATAGGAGCCGTCGGAAGGTACCTGATTTTAATGCCTCCGAGTGGTTAACTCGCTCTCTGACTCCAAACGGGTTTCTGAATCTTGGCCCGAAGGTAGGGGTATCACCGTCGGCTAGTAACCCCTCAGAATATAACCCAGACCAGTCAAGAATACACCAAGACCCAGTATCTTTCTGGCTCCAAAAACGGTGGAAAGATAACCGACAAAAGGGGCCTCAATACCTCCCTCCAGACGTGAGAAGCTAATAGCCCCGGATACCGCAGCGGCACTCCAACCATACTCTAAACGTATAGGTGTATAGAATACGCTGAAACCATAAAAGTATAATCCTGAGTCGAGGAAGGGGAGTAAGATTGTTCCCAGTAGAATCCAGTATCCGTAGAAGATGTCTTTTACCTTTTTCAAGTATGGTACCCATGGAAGTTTATAATCTCCTATTGGAGAAGTATAAATTATTAACCATTCATATTTGGTCTCTGATTTTCTCTTCCAGTGTCTGAAGATCCAAGAGACTCAACCTTGAAACACGAGTAACCTGCATTCCCTCATCGAGATCAAGGTCATCTATGAATCCCCGAGCCTGATTTTTTGTCTCACATACACCTGTGAGGATTTTGATTATCTTTAGTCTCCGGGGGTCTATCTTTTTTTCATCTATTTCT
>CAZLHA010000186.1:0-4311 GCA_964559155.1 uncultured Candidatus Bathyarchaeia archaeon
GGGAAGAGCCTCTGGAAGAGAGCCGAACCATTGTACGTGAAAAAAAAGAGAGCGAGAAAATAATAGTCGTAGGGCAGAAAGAGCGAAAGCTCAGTACCATGCCCAAGACTAAGATTAACTGTGAGAAATGCGGTAACGATGAAGCTTACTGGTGGATGGTCCAGACCCGAAGCATTGATGAGTCTACCACCCAGTTCTATCGATGCACAAAGTGCGGTTACACTTGGCGAGATTACAGTTAAGGCGACGGTTTTTTAACTACTCATACCCTTATCTGGTTAGCATATTTGAGTGATTTACATTGTTTGAGGTTGAAGTTTCAAGGATTGATCCTTTCAGGAGCCTCGTGAAGGCGCTTAGCGTTATAGTCGAGGAGGGCACCTTCGTTATGAATGAGGCACAGATAAAGCTCCTCGCTATGGACCCTAGCCATGTGGCTATGGTAGATTTTGAGTTACCCAGCAGTTTCTTTGATAGTTATCAATGTGAGGGCGAACCCAAACTCAGCATAAACATTAAGGAGTTTCTAAGGTTTCTGGATAGAGTGGATCGTGATGAACAAGTTAGGATCGTGTTAAACGATGAGAAAGCAAGGCTCATAATTCACTGCAAGAGAGGCGGCCATAGTAGACGCTTTGAGATGCCCATACTAGAGCCACTGGAGGAAGAGGTGCCACAACCCAAGATATTCTTCAAGGGAAAGGCACGTATCACAAGCGATGCCCTTCGTATGGCGATCAGGGACTCTACGCTGGTATCAGAACATGTCAAAGTGGAGATGGCTGAAGGCGTTTTGAAAATAAACGCGGAGGGAGATATGGGCAGTAGCTTCAGTGAATGGGAGGAAGATAGTGTAGATATCCTAGAGTTGAAGGTGGAGGAGGAAAGCCAAGCCACATTTACGTTAAGCTATCTTCAGGATATCGCGAATGCGGCCGGGGCTAACAGCGAGGTTGCAACCATCGAGTTGAGTACTGATATGCCCATTAAGATGGATTTCGAGATCCCTCAAGGAAGACTCGTCTACTATCTAGCTCCATGCATCGGGGTCTAATTTACTGGTCACCATACCAGTTTTTGTGATAAAAAAGACTCCAAACCGTTTTTAGGGTTTTATAGTTAAAATAAGTCGTATTTTATGCGCGAAGAGCTATTTGTTACTTTCTCACCGTTTTGTTGAGGACTATTTTCGTTATTAGATAAGAAGGTGGCTACCAGCTTTCGCGATTTCGCGTAGCCTAAGACAACACTAGTGTCGCGAACGGAGCGTAGTTTAACTTCCGAGTTCGGAATGGGTTCGGGTGGATCCCACGCCCTTTGGCCGGTTACCAGCCATACAAGGCTAGTCGTTTTCTTTAAGCGTTTCGGTAGCTGGAATATACTGGAACTCTACTACCCAGATATAGTCATCTGGTCGATATATCCCGTAGATGTCTTTCCAAGCCTCTATGAATTCCTGTTGTGTATTGAAGCCCTCTTTTTGAATATCCACTACAGATATGTCTCCAAGGTTCTGTTGAAAAATGTCTATGATCTTTATCTTATCGGGAAGAACAGAGTGATAGTTTTTTCTTAGGTAGTATGTTTTTCCTAGGGTTAGGTTAGGTTTTTTTAGTCGTCGGGTTTGTGTTTTTTGGCCTTCCCGGATTTTGGTGATAAGTTGTTTTCTGAACAATAGGGTCAAGTATTTCTAATTGTGTTATAGATTTGTTTAGAGGTTGTGTCAAAAGGCGAATAAACTTGTGGATACAGCCTAAAAAGAGAGTATAATTATGTAAAAATATCAAAAACCATTGTCATTGATAGAATATTTTATGTTTATCATAAGTTAAATCTGCATTATGTGTTCTTTAAATCTTCCTGAACACCCCAAAGTAGTAGTAGATGGAACAGCCATTGTAATCAACTATGAGGATGGCAGGAAGGAAATCTGGGGTCATGAAGCGAATAAAAAGATCGCGAAAGAAGTTGCAATGGACATAGAACTCGGATTAAAGGCCATTGATTATGTATCTCTTGAGGTAATGAAGCTGTTAAGCGAGATCGCGGAGCAGTTAGAATCACTTGACATACCAACGGAGTATGTGAAAGATTATGTCTGCGAGGGATATACAAAGGTCTCAAAGCGGTTCAGAGAACTGGAGATACGTCAAACAGTCACAACAGATAACTAATTTCGAGATCCTCTTTTTTTAAATAGTTATTTAAAATAGATAAGAGTAGCATCCCAAATAGGGATGATTGTATGTAACGGTGACAAGGATTCTAGTTGGTGCTTGAAAGCTTAGACAGGGAGGGGTAAATTTATATCCTATTTCTACATGGGGATGTGTTGCGGGGCTGTGGTCTAGTGGCTATGACGTTGGGCTCCAGAAAAACATAATCAATGAAACCGACCCGAAAGGGGATGAGGAGTTTCTGGAGCTGGGGAAACCCAAATGCCGAGGGTTCAAGTCCTTCCAGCCCCACCATTTCATATGAAATTTTTTAGAAATGACTGAAGATTAATGGTTTTTCTTTCCATCATCCTTTTTATAGAAAAATCCATCTAAACCTGATATCAGCTATGAATTTCCCTATCCTAGTAGTGGATGATGATCAAGACATCTTAGAGCTATACAGGCTCATCCTAGAAGATGCAGGATACATTGTAGACACCGCTATTTGTGGGAAAGAGGCTATCAGTAAAGCCCTAGAGAATAATTACAACTTAGCCTTACTTGATTTCGTGTTACCAGACATCAAAAGAACCGACATAGCTAAGGAACTGTATTTGCGTGAACGGATTAACTCCGTGCTCTTCGTTACTGGTTACTCTCATATTTTTGATTTCATTGAACCAGAGTATAAACACAGGTGCAAGGTTCTCCTAAAGCCTGTTTCTGGTAATTTATTGATTGAATCGGTGAGAGAAGTTGTAGAAACCGGGGATACTATTACTGTGGAAGAACTGGTGACTCCTATTTGAAGCTACGGCTAAAGGTTTTTACCCTCTTAGTTATAAGTTATCTACTAATTTTTATCATATTACAGTTTTCATCAAATTCTTTTCTGCTTAGAGGAATGAAGGAACTGGAAAATCAGGAGGTTAGAGAAGAAACAGTTAGAGGCCTAGCTTCGATTAATCATAGAGTCACTGAGATAGAAGAGACTACAACCCGTTTCTCAGCATATGAGAGCATCTATAACTATGTTACATCCAGTGAAACAGAATCGGATGAACATATTAGAGGTGTTTTCACAGAAGCAGCCCTGTCAGAATCAGATGTAAATTATGCTTTATTATTTGATGTCACTGGAGAGGTCGTATTTAAGAGAGGATATGATCTTAACAGCAAAGAAAATAAATCTGTACCAGGAGAGTTAATCGACTTCTTCGAGATGCACAGTATACTTGTAACACATCAGACAGCTCAGAGCAAACTATCAGGAATCATAAGAACCCCTGTTGGACTATTCGTTATCTCGTCTCAACCAATAAGTGGAGACAATCAAAGGATAGTAGGGTCCCTAGTCTTATGCAGGGTTATTGACACACAGATGAAAGAGTCCATGGAAAAATCTTCGCTCCTATCATTAAACTTGGTTCCGTTACAGGACTCCATAGAGGAATATGAAGATATCCTAAATCAACTTGGTGAAGAAGTAATACCCATTGTTCGATGGGAGGGAGAGAAAATAAATGGGTACACAGTTTTGAATGATCTCTATGGCTCACCGGTCCTGCTTCTAAAAGTTGAAAGTCCTGGTTTGATCTACAAGCAAGGGGTTAAGATGGTGAACTATTTTGTATACTCCTTTGTACTCATCGCTGTATCGATAGGTATGCTAGTGTTACTGGCTTTAAACAGGTTAGTGGTAATGCCCCTGTCGACCCTTAGTGATGAGGTTTCTATAATAAACGCCTCAACAATTAACGATAAATCAGTTAAGATACCGGGAGACGATGAGATTTCCAGTCTTTCTAGAGACATTGATAAGATGTTAAAAAACCTTAGAGAATACCAGAATAAGATTAAGGAGACAGAGCGAATGGTCTCCATCGGAGCCACAGCCACCATGGTAGGACTAAAAACTGGGCATTGCATTTTGCGTGGGTCTTTCCGAGGAAGCCGAAAAACTGACCAACCTGTTTTTAAATGAAGGCTTTGAGGTGGCAGCAGTCTGCTGCATGTGCGGGGCTCTGTGCTCAGAGGACGTGGACCTGCCAGAAGATGACAAGGTTATGCCCGGCCACAGGCAGCCCATGTGCAATCCCATCGGACAGGCTGCAATCCTGGACCACGAAGGGTGCGATCTGCACGTGCTGCT
>CAZLHA010000187.1:0-4193 GCA_964559155.1 uncultured Candidatus Bathyarchaeia archaeon
CCCCGTGGTTCATCAGGGAGATTCACTGATCGCAGTACCAGCGGTTCTGGATAGGATAGACAACTAATTTAGTATCTTATCCATTATGCACATGTCGCAGTATAACTTCTAGTTCCTTTTTCTTCTCTTGTCTCCAGAGTAACCTCTGTACCAACATATAGCTCTAATATCTTTGATTTATCCAGAATGGTTCAATATTCATACAAGAAAAAAGTGTAGATAAAATTATCTAATACGTTTTTCCTCAAACTCGGCTTTTATCTTGGCCAGTAGTTCGGGTTCGCATAGTACCTCAATAGTAGCGAGAGCTAAAGTGTTTATACCTATTTTCAGTCCCGTATCTCCTTTTTCTGTCATGGTACAGTTAGCGAATTTTATGCTGTGCATAGGCATCTCCTCTTGTGTTATACCTATCATAGGATGAATACCGGGAACTACATGGGATACGTCCGCAAAGTCTGTACTACCTCCTGGAGGCTGTGTGGCCACTTTAACAGGGTCCTCATATTGATGACCCAATTCATCCCAGATGTCTATAATCAGTTGCTCCAATGAGTCTAACGGTATATTTGATTTTAGACCAGTTGAATCTGTAAACTCCACTTCACATCCAGTAGCAATAGCCGCCCCTCGTGCGCTGTTCTTCACCATTTCCAGTAGCTCTGGAACATAGGTATCGTCACTGCTTCTTACACCGAATCTTAGTTTTGCCTTATCTGGGATAATGTTTGAGGCTAATCCGCCTTCTGTGATAATACCATGAACCACTGGATCAGCTTCTCTTTTCAGCTGTTGTCTGTTTGCATGTATTGACATATATGTGATCATGGCGGCATTCAAGGCGTTAGCACCATTGTGAGCATCAGCTGCTGCGTGGGCTGTCTTACCTGTGAATTCTATTTCTAGGCCTGACACTGCTAGGAAGTTCCCCTGTGCCTGACTTAGGCCTGTGGAGGGGTGGATCATATAGCTAACATCTGCATCATCGAACACTCCCTCGTTGGCCATCCTCACCTTAGAGCCAGCGTAATCCCCATGACCCTCCTCTGCTGGAGTTCCTATAACCCATATCTCTCCAGCTAATTCATCCATTACTTTACTCAGAACAATGCCCGCTCCGATACCTGAAGTACCAATAATATTATGTCCACAACCGTGACCCACACCAGGTAGAGCATCATACTCAGCTAGTATAGCAATCGTTGGCCCAGGCTCTTTTCCCTTATAGACTGCTTTGAATGCTGTATGCATATGATGGAAGGGATATTCAACCTCGAAACCATGTTTCCTTAGGGCTTCCACGAGAAGCCTACTTGAGTTTTCCTCCTTGCTTCCTAGCTCTGGGTTTTCACCGATCTCGTCTTTAAGATCTTTCAACTCTGGGAAGATTTTCTCGGTTTCGTCCATGATTATGTCTTTTAGCTGTTTTTTATCAACCATGGATTAGTTATTTATTTTTTAGGGGATAAGGTTATTCCTTGTCTTGTTCTTCCAGTTTTTTAGTTTGTTTTTCTTGGTTATATAGTCTTGGACCGATTATAGAGCCGAATAAGGCAGTTATTAGAACCGTTGGGACGATTAAATCAGTGAATATAGATGGGTTCGTAAAGTACTGAGTTCCTTCAACTAGTTGAGGTAGTTGAGCTAATACAATAGCGGTTAAGCCGTTACTGAATTCTAGTCTACTAATTTTTTTCTCCAAATCAGTTAAAGGTATAAACATAGTGGTTATTGATACTGAAGCAAAACGCACCAACCCAATCACGATGGCCATAATTAGTCCAATGACGATATAGGTAATCTGCAGATTCATCTGGAGTCCCACGAAAAAGAATAGAAATGATTTAATCAGAAAAGTTATCTCCTCATGGAATCCCCTCAGTCGTCTTTTCTCCACCCTTACTCTTTCCTTGAAGCCAAACCTCTGGGCAAATAAGGGGTAATTAGTCATTGTCACGCCGAATACGAGCGCTGCTAAAGCTCCTGAGCCTGGGCCTCCGATATTTTCTGCTAATATATAGCTGAAGAAGAGTACTGCAATAGTCATTATATAGTTGAACGGTCTGTTTCTAGCAAGGTTAAGTATCTGGACCCATATTACACCTACAGTAAAACCTACTAGAGAGGCTGTGAAAAATACAAAAGTAATATCTTTTAGACCATCGATTAAGGGGATTTCTGGGGATTGTACTATTCTTAGCAGTGTCATGGTGGTTACAATGCTTATGCTGTCTGTTACTATTGATTCAAGCACTAGGAATAGTCTGCTTTTCCCAGCAGCATCATCTTCTATATTGAAGCATTCTATTATGTTCAATACCGTTGATGTGCTGGTTCCCCCTATCATAGAACCTAATAGGAGACCTTCTGTAAATGTAAAAAAGTCGGGAAAAACGAAAAAAGCTCCATATCCCAATACAATAGTAGTAAAAAGGAATGTAATGACACCGAGATAACCGCTCTTCGCCATGCTCTGTCTGAAGGTTTTTAGATCAACATTCAACCCTGCCTCAAACATTAGGAGGTTAAGCGCCATGAGTACCAGCATTGGGGCTAATGTTGACATCGTTTCTCGGTCAATTATCTCAGTTATGGGACCTAGTATTGCTCCGAAGGTAATGAGCCAGAATATGTCCGGGGTATGAGTCCGAGTGTAGAGTATACCAGCTATGTATGCTAGGAATATGGTTAAGCTGATGAGAATGACGATTATATTAGCGTCCAAAAATATACTCTTAGGTTTAATGGTTATCTAAGTAGGTTTTCCTTGTTATTGGTTTAGACCTATTGGGGATTTGATAATGTTTTAGCTAACTAAGACTAACTTTCCATAATTCTACCCTTGTACGATGAGAGAAAAATACCTACCAAAGTGATGAAGCCCCCTATAATCGTGTAAATACTGGGGGTCTCGCCTAGTAATAAATAGGCTAGAATACTGGCGCCAACAGGTTCCCCCAGTAGGCTAACACTAACCACGGAAGCTGAAAGATATCTGAGAGCCCAGTTATACAAGGTGTGGCCGAAAATCATTGGTATTAACGCGATTAGGAAAAAGAAACCAAAAGTTCTAATGGGATATCCGGTCAATTTTGTATCTGTCGCTAGACTCATTATAAGTAGGGTAGCTGCTGCTACGCTGTATACAGGGGTCACGTAGGTGACGAGGTCATGGCTTTTCCGGTAGACTCTTCCACCGAGTATATAGATGCCCAACATTACACCCCCTACTAGAGCTAGGAGATCTCCGGTTAGGTTTGAACTTAATGAGCTTGCGTCACCTAAAGCGATAATGACTATACCAGTGAAACTTATGATTATGCCTATGAGGGCGCGTTTTGTAAGCCTGTCTCCGAGGAAGAAGTGGCTTATGATGGCTACGAAAGTGGGATCAATGTGAACGAAGATAACACTGCTTGCTACGGTTGTGAAGCTCAGGCTGGTGATCCATGAGGCGAAGTGGAGGGCTAGCACTATTCCTACTCCGAATAATCTGAGTAGATGACTTGTACCATGTTTTCGGAGTCGTTCAGGTCCATGGTTTTTAATGAAAAAAGGGAATAGAATGAGTACGCTGATTACCATTCTGTATGATGCGATGGTTAGGGCGGGTGCATCAGTCCATCTTATGAGTATGCTGGCTGTACTAACTGCTACTATGCTTATCAGTAATGCGAGGTTTGGATGGAGCCTGGGTTTATCGCCCATACCCATGATCATATATTATAACTATAAAATAGATATCCGTTGTAGATTATTTTCTGCTTTCTATCAGTTGATCTTTTTTCATTACGAGGCTGTTTTTATTATCTTCATGTACGTTTTAATAGGTGATTTTAGTGAAAAGAAATTGTTATTGGGGTTTTTTTCTGTGAGATAAGCTTTTTCAAGGCTTTATATCTACCTTCATCTCAGGTAACTCTATCAGTCATTACTGATTTATACATATGTTTAATAATAGGCTACGTTTCCTATGCATCTAATACCTAGATCTTAGCCTATCTATCTTCTAAGTATTAATCACGAAATAGGAGTGAAAGTAATGGGTTATAGAGGAAAGCGCAGAAATAATCGTGGTCCACGAGAGATACACAAGATTACCTGCAGCGACTGTGGAAGCGAAGCCGAGGTTCCACTCTAACCAACCGAAGGCAGGCCAGTCTATTGTCAGGAATGCTACAAAAAGCACAGAC
>CAZLHA010000188.1:0-4168 GCA_964559155.1 uncultured Candidatus Bathyarchaeia archaeon
CGCCGGGTTCCGCCCCTTCAGGGCGAGAACTGGAACGGTCACGGTTCCCAGGGCGACGCCCTGCGGGCTCTGCCTGGGCTGATATGTGTTGCGGCCTTCAGGCGTGCGCCTTTCAGGCGAAACGGTCCCACCGTAGTGCTCAGGGTACCCACGCTAAACGCGTACTACGGTGAACCCGCTTCGTGGGCTCTAAAGGGCGCAAAGCAACGCCCAGCACTTATGTTCGGTCTCTTAGAGGCAACCGCATGGGAGAGGGAAAAGGTTCTACTTGAATATTAATTGTGCAAAAATATCCGGGCGATGCATATTAGGATGATTTTTACTGCCTTGCTTTTTGATGCATAAAGCGTGAGCCCCCTTCAAACTATGTCCGTCTCCTTCGCGCGGGCGGCGGCGGGCAAGGTTGAAATACCACTCACTGCCGGGAGTAATCCTCGGGGCTACAACGTAATGCATGGGGTCGCCTTCTGCACCCTCTTCTCCCACAATAGCGATCGGGATGGAAATAATGGCCTTCCAGAAATCGTCGCCTTTTTCAATGCTAACCTCGGCCATGGATTTCCATCTGGTTACCGTAGAACCCCGGCGGTCAGCATCGAATATCCTGCCCTGCGGGTCAACTTCTATCTGGTAATAGCTGTGATACGGGCTTTCGATAAGCAGGACAATACTGTCACCTTCCCATACACTCTCGCCAATCTTGATGCTTTGCGTATCAGGTTCTTTACAAAGCACATCGAAAGTAAGTGATTTTTCTGTCCAGCGAACTGAAAATACTGTATCCAGCCCGGGTTCTGGCTCCTGCCTTACCCAGCTCCGAAATAGACTCTTCTGCAGTTTGTATGTCTTGACCTTCTTTGCATCGTGACTCACTCTGTAAGCTTCAACGTGCATGGCATCCGCACGGGGGTCTCCTTCTTCCTGCAGTGCTTTAAGTTCTTTCTGTAATTGTGCCAGTTCGGGAAGCTCACCCAGCATCACATCAATCCTCTTGCCGTAAATTGTGTCCCCTGCAGTGTGCCTTGCCTTATGGAGCAATTCGAGAAGTCTTATACGATCCATGAGTGGAACATTTTGCGGATTGCATCTGCTGCGATAGGTGCTTCTATCGGTGCGGCTATATTTTGCTTGAGCAAATTCAAGAGCGGTTTCCATTTCTTTTGCTGCGGGGCCGTAAAACTTTTTGTAATATTCAGCAAGTATTTTCTCGACGTCCGCGCCGGCGTCCCAGACGAGACGGGACTGCACGTAAAGGGTCAGATGATCACACCCCGGGGCTGCCCAACGGGCTTTGGTCTGGCTGACTTCGCCGCATTCGCCGATCGAGATTCCCTTCAAAGCGCGCAGGTCCCCGGCCATTTGGCGAGGGTGGATTACGGGGAAATTGGGCTTCCCCTTGCCCCTGCCACCCTTTAAACTATAGCGGTTATTGTCGCCGCGGATGATTCGCCCGGGGGCGGTCTTGCTCCGCCATGCCTCGACTAGATCCCGGTAGCGTTTCCAGTGGTGCGGATCGTCGAAGAGAGGCCTGGTGCGGTTGGCGATATAGACCAGCACGTTAGGGGCGAATTTCTCGATGTTCGACGGTGGTTCGGCGTACGAAGTATAAGCGCCGCACAGCACCAGACGATCGGGATGGGTCTTGTGCAACTCGCGGGCGACGCGGGCGACGAATCCCCAGACGAGTTCGGAAGGCGTCTTGTTGCGGCACGACTCGCACTCGCATTTTCTGAAGCCGTCGGCCGGCCAGACCGAGACGGCGGGCTGGTCGTAATGGTCGTACATGAATTTGGCGAAGCGGACGGTTTCCCGGGCCAATCCTTCCGAGGAGTAGCAAGCGTGATGGGTATGCCTTTTGCCGCCGATCACGGCAAAGTATTCGGGGTGCGACTCTCTCATCCTGGCGTAGACGAGGCGGTGTCCATAGAGGTGGGCAGTTCTCGCGTAACCGAGCGTGGCGCTGCCGTAGTTCATCCCCAGGCGTTTGACCCAAATGTAGCCGGGAAAGAAGGAGTCATTGAAGGAGCCGTTGTAGTTGTAGAGGTTCCAGGTGCGAACCGGAAAGTCGGGTTGGACGGTTTTGGTAATTTCGGGCAGGGGCACGGATTTGAGCGTGGGGACCACTTCGCCGGCCTCGTGAGGCATGTACCAGCGAACCCCCAGAGAGCGCAGAAACTCACACACGGCGTTCATCGAGCCGCCGCGATCGGGGTACCAGAAACCGGCACCCGCTCCGGGGCCTTGATACGAACGGGAATATTCCAGCGAGCGTGGGTTCCAGACATGCTTCGTGTCCGCCCCGTAGCGCTTTGCCATGATCTCGTTGTAGCCCATACGTTGGACCCTTTTGTTATGTGGTGGCCGCGGGTTCCACCACTGCTTGTAACTCGAGCGGAGGGGCAAGCGCCATTTAAATCCGTCTTCCCTGGCTGTCAACTCGTCCCATTCGGCCATGGCGCGCGGTATGTCGGTGTGATACCGAGCAAACGGCTTTGGGGGCTCGTAGTCGAGGTCTTCGCCGACGAGGGCCAGCCAGTCGTCGCCTGAGACCATGCGGAACGCCTCGTGTTTCAAATCCCCGGCGGTGACGCCCAGTTTTTTGGCGTAGTCGCTCTCGCCGACGTAGATTTTCACCGGAAACCGATCGTCCGGCCTGGTGACGATCGGGAGCTCGGCACCGGTCATCTTTTCCAGATAATACCGAAGCTCCAGCGCGCCCAGGGCGACCATGCGACTGGCGTTCTCGGCGATTACGATTTCGGCGTTGGGCTCCCCGTTCTCGATAATGAAAGTCTCCTCGGCGGCGGCGGTCATCACAGCGATGGCGATGGCGACTACGACGGCGAATCTCAGTTGGAGATTCATCACATCTCCTTACGATTCATCTGGAATCTTTCCGTTTCGGGGTGACGTCCGGTATTGTGTGTAAAAACGGCTGGAAAAGAAGTGGGGAGCCGTTAGCATCTGCAGTTTGTGAGACGCGACTCTTTCAAACGTAGGTGCCGAGATGGCTCGCCGCAATGATGGTAAGGATGTGCTGGCTCTTTGGCAAGAGGCGATCGAAGAAGGCGACGATCCTGTGCGGGCACTGGACGAGCAGATTCTCGCCCGGCGTCGCGGCCTGCTGAAGGATGGGCGGCACGAGAGGGTGAAAGCCGACCTGGAAGAGATTTCCAAAATGCTCAGCGGCCTGATAAAGGGCCTGGATCAAAGGTCCGTCTGATCGCTTTCCTCCTTGACCGGAATGTCCTTCCACTCGCACCATTCCTCGGCGATCTCGCGGTATTGTTGGTCGCGGAACTCGAACCACTCCTCCTGGATGCCGGCCTGGTAGAGGGTGTCCTTGAAGCGCCGGAACGCGCCCTTGCCGTGTATAGCGTCCAGCAGGCGGGCGGATAGCCCCTCGTCGGACACCCGGTAGGAGAACCTGCGCATCATGTCCCACTCGTCTATCTCGAACCGGTCGGGCAGGGGAACGAACCGGCCGGCTTCGTCCTCCAATACGGCGCGGCCGGTCTCCACCTCCGCCTTTTCCCACTCCGTTAGCGACCCCAAATCCTCCTCGCCCGCCAGCTCGCTGTCGGCTCTCAGCAGGTACTCCTCCCGCAGGCCCACGACCTCCCCGGTGGCGCGATCGTAGTAGACAAAGGTCCCGTCGCCCACCATCTCCATGCCGTCCAGGATATCGTCCAGATCGGCCGCCACGCCTTCCCAACGTCCCTCGTCGCCGTTCTCGTTCGACATCGTACAGCCTCCTCGCTACTGGGTTCCGGTTCAGTTTTCGCGCAAGAGGCCGCCCGGCGCAAGTGAATATCACGAGCGCACACGATTTACACGCGCTCCACCCTGCCGATAGAATCGGACCTGTGTAACCGAGGACTGTTTGTGACCGCTCGTCACCGAGCCGTGGGGGCAGCATATGTCCGCGGACGCCATTGTGGTCTTCGGGCTGCCGGGCATGGCCACCGAGCTGTTCATGACGGAGCGGGTGCCCTTCGACACCGTGGCGGTGCTGGTGCCGGGCACAGCCAACGACACGGAGGTCAGCCCGCCGAAGCGGGCTTCTGCCCGGGAAGGGAGGTGGACACCACTTGACAAACCTGGCGGAGAAGCGCACTCTGGATGAGGAAGAGGAGTCGGGAATTCGCTGCAGCGAATGGGGGATTTC
>CAZLHA010000189.1:0-4109 GCA_964559155.1 uncultured Candidatus Bathyarchaeia archaeon
AGACCAGTAACAAGTTTTCAAAATCCACCGGTCCACCAATATACTTGTTACATGAAAGTCATTGGTGTGTTTATTTATTCGTTTTTTAATTGGTATTGGCATAAATCATATTTTACTATTTTAATAAAGGTGCGATAAACAGCTTCATTTCTCTCATAGTAAAAAATATAGACATTGACGTTTTCCAGGATTAGTGTAGCGTTTTCTTTTACCTCAATTATGCCTTCAATGTTCAACCTTGTGTCTCGTATGGTTCTCGTCTCGTTCCCATCTAAGACTAAATTAACTAGGTTCAATTCAGATCCTGTCTACTGGGCATTTACTGGTCTAATAATGAGAGGAAATAAGAGAAGACTTACTAATAGGACCCTGATCCAACGCTTTGTCAACCTTATCATACTTACAGTATGTGTTTAAGTATAAAAATAGTGTTAAAAAAAGAAAAAGGATTAAACTATTCTTCTAGGTGACTTTGCAGTCCTTTAAGGTTCTCTTCTGCGTCCTCAACCTTTCCATCACTCAGGAGTTTCAGGGCTTCATCAGCGTGATATGAGGCGCATCCTTTCAGGTCTGATGCATATTTGCAATCACTACATGTTTGTTTTTCAGTCATTTTAGACAACCTCTAATACATACAAGAATATTATAAAACTTTTGATAATATTACTACACATATGCTGTAATGCACGCCCCCTCAACTCTAAAATGGACAAGATCCAGACTTTACAAAACTACTATAAACCCCTTCACCGCCCATACAGTGAGCATAATACCAATAACATCAAGATGAATATGGCTTACCGTGAAACGATGGTCTCAAAATAAAGGGGAATGGCTTTATATAACAAGATTCCATATCTGTAACGATATCGATAGTGATACATTATGAGGAAGCATTTTAAAAAGCATAGACATACAGGAATCCCCAAAGGATTTCTCTGGCATATTACACTCCAGCTTCTAAGGCGTGAATCCCTGTCGGGAAGCGAGATAATGAAACAATTTCTCGAGTACACCGACTATAAACCAAGCCCCGGCAGCGTTTATCCTCTCCTCTCTCAGCTACAAAAAAAAGGCTTGATAGAAGAAGTGAAAGATGAAGATCCAAGCCTCAAAAGGTATAGACTAACAGAATTTGGAAGAGAGGAAGTAGAGGCAACAATGGCTGACGATAGCTTTATGAGAAAACGCCAAAAGACCCTTCGTAAAATATACTGGAGACTTCACCGGAACATACCTGAGGACCTATATACCAGTTTCTCTGGTTTTCTAGGTAATTTTGAAAAAACACACCATTACGCGCTTGATAGCCAGGAAAAGAAGATTAAACTCATTCAGATAATTGATGAGGCTTCCAGCAAAATGGAGAAACTGGGGGAAGCGTAATGAGTGCATTAAAACGCTCCTTCAGTTATCTAAAGCCTTACACAAAGGAAGCTATAGGCGCTGTTATTCTCCTAGGTCTTGTTGTTGCTGCAAATCTGGCTTTACCACGTCTAGTGCAGGTCATTATTGATGAAGGCGTTGTTAAGCAGAATATGGATGTAATCTTAAGAACCGGATTAATGATGATAGGTGCAAGCATACTCAGCGCCCTCTTCATGGTGGGAAACACTATACTTGCAATAAGAGCATCAAGAGGATTCGAAGCGGACCTCAGAGACGCAATATTCGAAAAAATACAGACCTTTAGCTTCGGAAACCTCGACGAGTTCACAACAGGACAACTTCTAACACGTCTAACAAGCGACCTGAATCAAGTACGGCTTATAATAACCATGAGCATCCGCATGTTCACCAGAATGCCACTCACATTCATAGGCAGCATAACTCTGATGTGGTTAACCAACCCTAGACTCTCCTTAATAATGGCAGTCTTACTTCCGATAACTTTCACAGTACTATACCTCTTTGTTAGGAGAGCACAACCCCTATTCACCAGAGTACAGGAGAAGATGGACGCTCTTAACCAAGTATTGCAGGAGAATCTCACGGGGATACGTGTAGTCAAAGCTTTCGTCAGGCAAGAACACGAGAATAATCGTTTCGAGGAAGCAAACGAGGAAGTTTACGGATCGTCTCTCAGCATCATGAGGCTTCTCAGCTTCTTCATGCCCTTTATAACCCTACTCCTGAACATGGGAACAGTGGCGGTCCTTTACTACGGGGGCCTACAGGTTTTCCAAGGAACAGGAAGCGTGGGACAGATAATGGCTTTTATCAACTATCTCTCAAGCGCAATGTTCAGCGTGATTATAATGGGATCAATGGCAAGTCAGGTATCAGCTGCCGAAGCATCTGCAAGAAGAATCTACCAGGTTCTCGATGAAGACCCAAAAATAATGGAAAGAAGCGACCTAATAGATCCAGAGAACATAGGAGGAAGAGTAGTTTTCAATGATGTAACTTTCTCATACGGAGAGGACGGCGGAATACCCGTATTATCAGGCATAAACTTTACGGCTGAACCAGGAGAAACAATAGCAATACTGGGAGCAACAGGATCAGGTAAAAGTACCCTAGTACACCTTATACCCAGATTCTATGACGTAAAAGGAGGCAGTATAACCATCGACGGTGTAGATGTAAGAGACTACAAAATGGAGGAACTCAGGAGAACTGTGGGAGTAAGTTTACAGCAGGCCATTCTCTTCAGCGGCACCATCAGAGATAACATAAAATTCGGTCGCCCTAATGCGACTGAAGAAGAGATAATAGAGGCAGCAAAAGCAGCTCAAGCACATGACTTCATCGTGAGTTTCCCCAACGGCTATGATTCCATGGTTGGACAGAGGGGAGTAAACCTCAGTGGTGGACAGAAACAGAGGATATGCATTGCACAGGCCCTCCTAGTCAAACCCAAGATCCTAATACTTGATGACAGCACCAGCATGGTAGACGTGGAGACCGAGATAAAGATAGAAAAGGCTCTGGAACAACGTATGAAAGATAGCACGAACTTTATAATTGCACAACGAATCAGCACAGTACTAAACGCGGATAAGATACTGGTTCTTGAGAAAGGAAAAATTGCGGCAGAGGGCAACCACAGCCAACTAATGGAGACGAGCCCAATTTACCAGGATATTTATGATAGCCAACTCGGAGGAGGTGCAACGCAATGAGCAAAGGCAAGGAAGAGACGACTAAACAACCACAAAGGGTAATGCGTCACGGCCCAGGCAGGAGGGGAAAAGTGGAGAAGGCCAAAGACCCCTGGAAGGCCCTAAAAAGACTACTAGGTTATATAGGAACGTATAAAGGACTCATAGCACTCGTAATCATTGTTACCTCTGTAAGCACCATCCTGAGTCTTGTAGCCCCATACTTCATTGGAGAGACAATAGACAACTACATCATTCCAAGGGACTGGAATGGAGTTGTCAGGATGAGCCTAATTATTTCAGGAATATACGTGGTTGCAGCGCTAGCAGATATTGCTGTAGGATGGATAATGGCCACGATGAGCCAGAAAGTCCTAAAGAAAATGAGAAAAGACCTATTTGAGCACCTACAGACCCTGAGCCTCAACTTCTTCGACAGCAGCTCCTCTGGAGACCTAATGAGCCGTTTAACAAATGACATCGAAGCCATCGGAACAGTACTATCCAATAGCATCAAGGACATGACACAGAGCAGCCTCATCATAGTGGGCGTCATCATAGCCATGTTCCTATTAAACAAATGGCTAGCTCTCGCAAGCCTCTTAATTTTCCCGATAATGGTAGCACTAACCAGCTACGTGGGCAAAAAAGCCAGAGGCAGCTTTAGAGATCTTCAACAAAATATGGGCAGACTAAATGGAGTCATGCAGGAAACAATAACAGGACAGAAAAAAGTCATCTCCTTTTGGCAGCAAGATCAGGTCATAAACAAATTCAAGAAATCCAACTATAAAGTGAAGGAAGCAGGTACCAAGGCAGAGACATATGTAATGACGATACGCCCCGTTATGGGTATATTGAGTAACGTCAATATTGCTATAGTAGCCGCAGTTGGGGGCTGGATGGTTCTAAAGGATTTAGCCACCATCGGTACAATAAGCATCTTTATTGCCTATAGCCGAAAATTCGCGGACCCCATGAGACAATTCTCAAACATATATAATA
>CAZLHA010000190.1:0-4015 GCA_964559155.1 uncultured Candidatus Bathyarchaeia archaeon
GGTGGTCCTCTTGGTGAGGAGTATGGGTGGCGGGGGTATGCGTTACCTAGACTTCTTGAGGATCATAGTATGGTTTTATTCTAGCCTTATTCTGGGATTGGTTTGAGGCATATGGCATCTTCCCTTATTCTGGATCTCTAACACTCCCCAGTCAGAGATACCTTTACTTGGTTTCTTGACCCAGATAATTGGAACCTCATTCGTATACACTTGGATGTACAAGAAGACAGGTGGAAGCATAATGATAATGATGGTTTTCCACGCGGCTGGGAATAGCTTCGGTGGTTTAATACCTTTCTCACCTCTATCCCAGACCGGTGGCTCCTTGACAATTTTCATCTTGTTCCTTGTTCTGATATGGGTTACAGCGATAATACTTACGTTAATGAGCAAGGGGATTAGCTGGAGACCCTGTTAGCTGGTATGCAGCTTGTTCCATCCGGAATCACAGTAACCCTGCTACCTGGTCCATGATAGTTCTCCAGTTCCTCTATAACCTCATCCCATTTCCTGATCCAGATAACCTCCTCGGAGGCATATCTCCACTCAAAGCTCTTCAACGGGTAATCACCAAAAATTATCATCCTTTTTCCTCTTCTAAGTTTTCTAGCCTCTGGAGTCCATAGACAAGCCCCCACTTCTTTTCCGTGTCTGTTGAAGAGCCAGTGGTTAATATCTCCATTGGGGTCATCGTTGATCATCACCATGGTTCCTTCCTCAGTAACACTGTTATACATGGGCCACTGGCTGAGATATGGCTCATTCTCACGCATATAGGAACCAGCAACGACGATATCAGCCATAGGGTTTTCCGTTAGATGCCACCGCTTTACGCCTGCAGCCGCCTTTCGTTGTGTCTTGATAAAGTCCCCCGCGTAAACCTCAATTGGATCCCTCTTTAGGTTCAGTACTGTGTCTATCTTATAGTCCAGTCCAGCCATCCGGGCGCTTTCCTCAATATCTAATCTCATACGGTTTTCATTGTTATTCAGGTAACCCGTGGTTTCGCATGGAGTCAAACCCGGTCCGAATCCCCCTACATCCCCGTGATTGAACTTTATTGTCTCCATACCAGCTACACCTGGGCTGATCATTTTTCCACCACCGCTGAAACCGGTTAATCGGTGAAACAGCACAGTACCTATACCAATTTTGAGGTCACATGCCATTACCTCGCTGTTAACGTATACCGGCGTACCGTAGCTGGTCTCCCCGAGGTAATCCAGCATATCATATGGGTTATGGTTGTAGACTGCATACTCTGAGACCGCATCATCCCCCAGTTTCTTAACGAAATCAGTTCTCCCATAGGTTCCATGTGTTCCAGGTGAGATTATGAACCTTATATTATCCTTAGGTATACCGGCTTTACGTAGGGTTTCTAGTATGTATGGTGTATACTGTTTGGTCTTAGTGGGTCTTGTCATATCATCAAAAATGATCACAACTTCTTCCGCTTTCTCAGCTAGTTTTTTTAATGGTTTTTGATTTATGGGGTTATGGATGGCTTTCTTTATATCCTCTGGCTCTAAGGTTGATGCATCCATGGATGCCACTTTGCAGTTGTGGACCTTCCATTTATCTGGGAATGTTAATGTTAATGGCTCATCCTCGTACCAGCAGTGATGAGGAACTTGAATATCTGTCAATTATATCAACAGTATCAACTTCGTACACATGGATATAATATCTACCCGAATAGAAGACAAAACACCTGTCCGGGAAGAGCTGTTATGGCATGTGCAGAGAATAGAGATTATTTGGTTAAAAAGAAATCAAAGATCACTCCAGATCAGGGGGGGTCAGAAAAAATGATATGGTAATTTTTTCTATGCAACAAAATGTATCCAACAATGTTTAGAATAGGTTCCGAGGGTAACTTGCCCTCTCCTCCAGCCACTCCTCTATTCGAAGCAACTGATTATACTTGGCAATCCTTTCACCGCGACAAGTAGCCCCCGCCTTGATCTGTCCACACTCCAACGCAACGCTAAGATCAGCCACAAAAGAATCCCCGGTCTCTCCGCTCCGATGACTCGCCATAACCCCGTAACCGTTATTTTTGGCCAGTTCAGCGGCTTCAAAAGCCTCAGTAATGGTTCCTATCTGGTTAACCTTCCATAGAAGAGCATTACACGCTCCCATCTCGATTCCCTTCTGAAGTCTTTTTTTATTCGTGACAAAGATATCATCTCCCAGAACCTGTATATCTAGGGCTTTAGTCACTTCTACGAATCCCTCGTAATCCTCCTCAAACAGGGGATCCTCAATACTCTTTATAGGATACTTAGCGACCAGTTCAGAGTAGACATCAATCAAATCTCCTGTATCTATCTCTTCACCCTTAAAATCGTAAACACCTTCTTTTTTATAGAAGCTGCTTGCCGCCACATCCATTGCTAATACAGTTTTCTCTTTGTACCCCCTTTCCTCTGATGCAGCTAAAATACTCTCTAACGCCTCCTCTGGGGTTCTCATGGGTGGACTGAAACCCCCCTCATCTCCTACGTTAATGGCGTTTTTTCCGTAATCCTCCAAGAGTTTGGACTTTAATTCGTGATAAATCTCTGATCCTATCCTAAGCGCCTCATGGTAACTGGAAGCGCCAGTCGGCGCGATCATAAATTCCTGAAAATCTAGATCATTTCCCGCGTGTTTCCCCCCGTTTATCACGTTAAAAAAGGGGACTGGTAAAAGACTGCAGCCTGGATTCATGTACTCGTATAACTTTTCGCTTCTACTATTTGCGGCCGCCTTAGCCGAGGCGACACTGACTCCCAGTATCGCGTTACCCCCCAACCTAGACTTGTTTTCGGTTCCATCCAGTTCTATCATTATATTATCGATACCAGCTTGATCCGTGACATCGAAGCCCTTCAGTTTGGGAGAGATTTCCTCCTCCACGGCTCTAACAGCTTCCCGAACTCCCTTACCGTGAAACCTTTTACCGCCGTCTCTCCGTTCCACTGCTTCATATATTCCAGTACTCGCTCCACTGGGAACTGCAGCGCGTCCAAAAAAGCCATCATCCGTGGTTATCTCAACCTCTACAGTGGGGTTACCCCTTGAATCTAATATCTCCCTAGCTTTAATACAATTAATCCTGTTAACCATGCTACTCAAAAAGAAATTCTAGGACAAAAAGGGTTTCTACTCAAGAGCCTTATCAACATCTTCATTTGTGAAAGGCCAGCCAGAGATTTTTATCTCATCATCAACTACGAGACATGGAACCGCCATTACCTGAAGACTCATGCCCCTCTTGATTCCCTCCTCAGTATAGGTATTAACTTCCTCGTATTCGAAACCAGGGTTCTCCTCTTTATATTGTTTAAGAAGTTCCCTAGCGTGGGGGCAATGTGGACAAACAGGGCTGTAAAACAGTTCTACTTTAGTCACTGTCTATCCAACTGTTTCACATATTTCATGGCGTTTAATGCAGCTGTTGCGCCCATGCCTGTTGCTGTAACAATCTGTAACCCTTTGCAGCAGCAGTCACCCGCGGCGAATATCCCTGGAACGTTTGTCCCCTGTTCTCTATCAGTGACCACACACCCGCCTGAATCTGTTGTTACATTCGCGTCTTCCAATATACCCACTGTTGAGATCTGCTCAAGGATGATGAAAACTCCATCCAGTTTAACTTTATCCCCATTATCCAGTTTAACGTATTCCACAAATTCATCTCCCCCGATCTCGGTAATGTTAACATCCTCAATTAAAACCACTTTGGGGTCTTTCCTAAGATGCTTTAATTCGGGATAATCTTTACTATATCCATTCTTACCTGGGACAGCGTAGATCTTAGACGCTGTCTCGCTGAGTATCTCAATATCATGAACTGCTTCATGTCCTGCTCCCACGACTGCGACGATCTTATCCTTAAAGAATGGCCCATCGCAGACACCGCAGTAACTAACGCCTCTACCCTTGAACTCCCCCTCGCCCTTAATGCTAAGACTTTTACGACTTATTCCCGAGGCTATAATCAGGGATTTAGCCTGATAGAATCCCC
>CAZLHA010000191.1:0-3997 GCA_964559155.1 uncultured Candidatus Bathyarchaeia archaeon
ATGCCTCATGGATATCTAGGTGTGTATAAGAAGTCTATCCTCAAAGCTCCACGAGTCTGGGTACAGTCACATACATTATACAAACTATTACTATCATTATACCCCCGAATAGGCTCTGAGCAAAGATCGCGCCATACGCCTCAGCCAAGGTGCCCAAGGTCATGCTTCCCACTACACCAAACCCGATGCTTAGCTGCCATATGCCCATAGCCCTTCCCCTTTGCTCCTCATCCACATTCAGCTGTAATAGTATCTGTGACATTGCGTCATGGCCAGCAGCTGAGACCCCTACTACTCCGATAAATATCAGGGCTAGGGCGTAAACCGGGGCATTCGCGTAAAGAATCAAGCCTACTCCAAACATTAGGAACATCGCCATGAGGAGTTTCCCCTTATGTTTAAAGGCTCCGAGGCTAGCCAAGGCCAGTCCAGCGAGCAGTCCTCCTCCAGATCTGAATGCATTAAGCATACCGTTACCAACCGCACCCACCTTGAGTATATCACGGGCAAATACAGGTACCAGCACGGGGAAGGAGAACCCGAACATCTCACATGTGGCCGCCATCAACATTAAGGCCAATACTACCCTGTTTTTCATCACTATCTGCACGCCATCAGATAGGTTTCTCCAAATCGATAATTGTTGAGCCTCTCTAATGGACTCGACACCCCTGATTAGACTAACCAGGGTTATTGAGACGATAAATAAGCCGGCTAGCACAAAGAACGGCCACTCTTTCCCGAATAAATCGATTAATAGCCCTGCCATGGCCCCGCCTATGATTCCTATTCCCCTCACCCCCACTGCGTTGAGGGATATGCCGTTCATGGCGTTTACTCTTCCCACGATGTCGACGATGTATGATTGTCTTGTCGGGTTCTCGAAGGTACGTATTATCCCCCTGATGAAAATTAACAGTAACGCGTGGTATAACTGGACTATACCTGTTGCGATCAAGAACCCGAATATAAGGCCACAGACAGCGTACAGCATATAACAGAACATGAGCAGCCTCTTTCTATCCATCTTATCCGCCGTAGCCCCACCAATCATCCCGAATAAGAGGTTAGGCGAGGATCTGACCGCCCAGAATAACCCCAGTGAGAGGGGAGAGTCAGTCAACTCCAATACGAGCCAACCTGATGAGACATCCATCAACATATCCCCTAGCGAAGCAGTGATCGTTGTCAGGAAGAGAAGAGAGAAGCCCCTATCACTGAATGGGGTGAAGAACTTACCAAGAACCCCGCTTCTCCAAGACTCATTCTCCACGCCCTCTCACCTAGAATTACCCTGATACGGTCCAATAACATAATAAACCCCTTGGTGATCCAATCCGTTACTTCCTGTTGTACTTTAATACCTGGAAAAGTATAGACCATAAAATCGAGACGAGGGTAATGAAGGATAGACATATACTGGTTGATGTCGCTCTTGGCAGGGCCAAAGCAGACAAGGTAGTGGTAGACGGCGGGTTTCTGGACGTCGCCACTGGGAGAATAAGAAAAAATGTAAACATAGCCATCAAGGGAGAACGTATCGCAAAGATCGGGGATATAGATGATACCATTGGCCCCGAGACCCAGATAATCGACGCAGACGGGTTTATAGTCACACCGGGGTTCATTGACGCTCACTATCATATCGAGTCCTCAAGGCTCAGCCCAAGCCGTCACGCACAACTGAGTCTACCATACGGCACAACATCTCTGTTTGAGGGAAGCCATGAGCTTGCTAACTGTCTGGGACTCGACGGTGTCAGATATTTTCTCGACGAGGCAAAAGGTCTTCCGCAGCGAATCTATGTTGCTCTTAGCTCGGCTACTCCTCCTACACCCTTTGAACGTACAGGGGGATATATCGGCGGAGAGGAAGCCCGCTTAGCGCTCCAGTGGGAGAATGTGACGGGTATCGGCGAGATCATGGATTTCACTAATCTGTTTGGCCATGAGACTCGTCTCTGGGATGTAATGGAGGCCGGTATGATGGCGAACAAGGTTCTTGAGGGGCACGCCACACCGGAGCCTCCGGAGGCAGACGCTTTCATGGCTACAGGCATCAGTTCTACTCACTTCACAGGCAACCGGGAACAGGCCTTGGATCTGCTTGAACGGGGGTGCTTCCTTGAGATAAAGGCCCGTGGTAGCCGGGATGCTATCCGTGGATTGGTAGAGGAGGGTATTGACTGGCAGATGGTTGGGCTCTGTGTCGATGACCGTCCAGCCGAGTTAACCCGTAAGATTGGGCTACTCGACTACGAGATGAAAATAGCCATGGAAGAGGGCCTAGACCCGGTAACCACCTATCAGCTAGCTACAATCAATAACGCGCGTCACTGGCGCCTTGAACACGATATAGGCATACTCGCACCGGGTCGCTACGCCGACATGCTGTTCATATCGGACCTCGATAAGATTACCATCGATAAAGTATTCACCAGTGGCTTGATGGTCGCCGAGAAGGGTAGACTAACTGTGGAGATCAACATCCCGCCAATGCCTGATTACGTACGTAACAGCATCAAGATACTGAAGCCGCTAACACCCGATGACTTTAGGGTCAAGGCACCTTATGATCGGGAGACAGTAAAAGCAGCGGTCTTACCTCCGAGGTACTTTAGCGCCGATCTCGAGCCAATCGTGACTAGTCTTCCCGTCAGGGATGGCTATGTGCAGCGAGACCTTGACAGAGACATCAACAAGGTAGCCATCGTGAACCGGCATGGGAAAGGCTTGGGCGTATCCTTCTGGAAGGTAGGTTATCAGCGTGGGGCCGTGGCTTCAAGTGTGCTTCATGATAGTCACAATATCTCGGTTATCGGTGCAAACGACAATGATATGGCTACGGCGGTAAACCGGGTTGCAGAGATCGATGGCGGGATAGTTGTCGTTGATGGTGGAGAAGTCAAGGCTGAGATATCGTTACCCATTGGGGGGATTATGACTGACCGCCCTCTTGATGCGGTCATCACTGCTCTGAATAATATAAACATGGAAGCCGAGCAACTTGAGCCAGTTGAGCTTGGAGAACACCCAGTAGACTCTCAGACATTCATTTTCTTAACCTGTTTCCCATGGGGCATAGTTTTGACCGATAAGGGGCTTTATAACACCCGGAGCGGGGATAAGATCCCTTCTGTCTGGTAGAAAGGGTGTTTCATAAATAGAAAAGAGGTGTGGATTACTCCACTTTCTTCATTGGTTCTCCACAGGATACAAGGACACAGGGGGCATTCTCAAGAACCTTGACCTTGTTACCACAGATCTCGCACAGATAAACCTCGTTTATCTCTGTTATAATTATGAGGAGCAGGCTCTGGTTTTATACCTTACCCGAAAACTCTGACCGAGGGGTGTTAACTCGAGGATAAAACCGCCTTATTTAAATGAAAGGAGTCACAGAGCAAGTCAGTTGCTATCTCGATCCATACCAAGACAGCGAGCAATCAACACAAAGACAATGAAGGGAAGCGGATAAACCATAGAAGCCGCTATTTTTTTAAAGAATCACGGATAAAAATGGAAAACGGTTACTCCTGATGAGAAAACTAGAGGTATAGTTATCGATAAGACCTATAGAAAAGTCGAGTTATCGCTAGACCTGCCTCAATACACAGAAAACTTGGTTATGATTTAATAAAAGATAATCTCAGGTCCAATGGTCGTATAGATGCTTCATTTTAGCTGTGTTTAAAGCTGAGAACCCTTCAGTATAGTGATTTAAATGAAAAATCTCAAGACATCTAGTTTACTGATTCTACTATGTATTCTACCCCTGATAACCGTAAATGGTTACCAGACCCCAATGGAGGATACTGGAAACGCGGGTAGCTACGCTTTTAGCAGTGGACAGTACACGGTGCAGATGTACAGTGATGGATCGGGGGAGTCGTGGAGTGATCGTCCAGTAGCCTATTACACATATGTGGCTGAGCGGGGTGGTGTTGTTTACTTCTCAAGAGTGGTTGGAGAGGGGGAACGCCCATTCATATTGGGG
>CAZLHA010000192.1:0-2662 GCA_964559155.1 uncultured Candidatus Bathyarchaeia archaeon
ATGTCTATACATTTCGGTCATGAAGCTGTGGCAGAAGTTCTCGACCTCTTTGTCGGTCTTGCCGTGTGGGTCAAAATCTGAGCCGCCTTTTCCTCCACCCATTGGGAGTGTGGTTAGGCTGTTCTTGAATACCTGCTCAAAACCTAAGAATTTTAGTAGCCCCAAGTAGACAGTAGGGTGGAATCTGAACCCACCTTTATATGGTCCAATGGCACTGTTGAACTGAACTCTGTAACCTCTATTAACCTGGATCTCACCGTTCTTATCCTTCCATGGAACACGGAATTGAACTATTCTTTCAGGTTCAACTATCCTTTCTAGGATCTTGTGCTCCTTGAATTCAGGATACTTTTTAATAACGGGGTCTAGAGTTTCCAGGACTTCCTTAGCAGCCTGATGGAACTCCTTCTGGAGGGGGTCCTTATCGAGGATGCTCTGATAAACGCTTTCAATATACTTATCCAAAGGACTTCACCTGTAAGTCGGTTAATGGAAGCATGTATTGAATATATATAGCTTTGGAGAATATGTTAATTCTAATAAATACTGTACATATTATTAACTTAAAACCCTTATAAAAATGTACAATAAGGACATAAAAACGTAAAAAAATGGATTAATAGGCTACTTAGAGAACCTTAGCGCTAGCAGATCTTGCGTTGATTTTTTCCGCAAAACTAGTCGCTAAGGCTACGAAAAGATCAGGCTCACAGCTATTCACATTATAGATATCAAGCCGTTCTCCACCAATGTCTAACACATCAAGGCTTTTCTTAAGATAAGCAACTCTTTCTTCTGCTTTCTTACTTCCATCAATGTAGTGACACTGATCCTCTGGACAAGCGAATATCACTACCCCGTCTGCCCCCTGATTAAAAGCCTTCATAAGATGCAAAGCATCTAGCCTTCCACTACAAGGAACTTTTAGAACCCTTATATTTTCAGGCATCTTCATACCAAGCTGTCCTGCTATCTCAGCGGCATATCCAGCAGCTCCCTCACATGCGAAGGCTACAATTACTGGTTCATCCCTATCTTCAAGCCATTTAGTGGGTTTAAGCAACCCTTCTATCGCGGGTAATACCTGTTCGTCTCTAAATAATCTTAGTTGCATAGCTGCTACGGGGCATGTCGCTGCGCATATACCGCACCCAGTACATGCTTCAACATTCACTACCGGTAACCCGAAGTCGCCCCAAGTAATTGCCTCAAATGGACATGCAGATGCACATGCTCCGCAGCCCACACAGACATCCTCGTCAACGACTGCCTTGGTTAGCTCTACTTCAATCTCTTTCTTGTTTAGTATACTTGAGGCTTTGCTTGTCGCATAAAGTACCTCATTTAATGCATGTTGAATGTCCATTGGGCCCTGGCATGCTCCACAGATATAGACCCCGTTTATGTTTGTTTCAACCGGGCTTAGCTTCGGATGTTTCTCGTCTATGAATCCGTCTGAGTTTAGGTCTAGCCCAATTGCTTTAGCTAACTCCTCGTTTCCCTCAGAGGGCTCCATACCATTACTGAGAACCACCATTTCTGTTGGTAACTGAACATCTTCATTGTCTTCATCCTTGTAGTGGAATATCAGACCATTAGAAGATGCAGTTACTTTGTCTGCTTCTCCTCGGACTAGTTTTACTCCTCTCTCCTGTGATTCATAATAGAAGCGTTCATAGTCTTTTCCGTTTAGTCTGATATCTTTATGTAATATCGTTATGTCGGTCTCTGGCCAGCGTTTCTTTATGTCTAATGCATGTTTTACAGCTATGCCGCAGCATATTCTGCTACAGTATTCATGGATTCTTTGTTCTCGGCTGCCAACACATTGAACCATTACCAGTTTCTCAGGAATCTCACCATCACTAATCTTTCTAAGAACCCCCGAAGTTGGTCCACTCATATCAAGCAGTCTTGCCAGTTCCAGCTGAGTGATGACATCCTTGTTCTCGCCATAAAGATACATCCCAGTAGGATCAAACAAATCAAACCCAGTGGCGACGATCACAGTACCAATTTTGAGGGTCTCAGTTGATGGCTTCATATCCAAGTCGATGGCGCCTACGGGACAAGCTTTGGCTAGTTCTTCAGAGTTCTCACAGTGTTCAAGGTCCATATATGGAATTCTAGGTAAGCTCTGGTTGTTCGGTATATATACGGCTTTTCTCATGCTCAGACCTAAATCGAATTCATTAGATGCCTCACCTTCACAGAGGTCTATACATTTTCCACAGCCTATGCACTTTTTTAGATCTATGTATCTTGGTTGTTTCTCGATTACTGCTCTAAAGTTACCTACTACTCCCACTAGGCGTTTTAATTCGCCCAAAGTATGTATGTGTACGTTTGGTTCCTTTGTTACTGGACTCCTATACATGCATCTTCTATGAAGCTCATCATTAAATGGAGCTATACAATTACCGCAGTCCATCGAAGGAAAACATGTACCAAGTTGAGGAGTTTTTCCACCCATGAAAGGTTTCCTCTCCACTATATGAACATCGTATCCCATGTCAGCTAGTCTTGTAGCTGCCTCCATGCCAACAAGTCCACCGCCTATTACTAATGCGGATTGCTCAACTGGGATCTTTCGTACACTTATTTCCTCTAGACTTGTTACCCTATTTACCGCGGCTCTAAGTAGTATCTTTACTTTTTCAGC
>CAZLHA010000192.1:2672-3976 GCA_964559155.1 uncultured Candidatus Bathyarchaeia archaeon
TGTCTATTACTTCTATCAGGTATTTGTTGATACCCATATCAATCGCTGCGTGTTTATACGCTTCCTTGAATAACCTAGGACGACAAGAAGCGAATACAACTCGATCAACTTTGTGTTCCTTTATCCAGTTCTTAAAGTTCTCTATGTCTTCGCCTGTAGGACCAAAGTTACCTGAGTAAACTACCTTTACGTTTGGTAATGTCTCTGCGTACACTGCTAGCCCGCCTATTTTTGAGGAAGTATCTGGGCTTGTTGCCCATGTGCTGATTATTACTCCTACATTCATTTTTCTGCCTCCTCCATTTTTTGTTCTAGTTCATCCAATGCTGATGTGAATTGACTGACCATTGTTCCACTTGACTCCAGTATTTTTATTGGCGTTTCAATTCCTGTCGTCTTGAAGAAATCTTGTATAATCTCCATCTGGCTCTTGCTTCGTTGTGTTCCCTTAAGGAAGTGACAACGATCTTTTACGCAACCCACCAGTATAACGCCGTCCGCCCCATTCTTGATACTATTCAAGACGTCACGAAGGCTTAGGTTACTCATGCAATTGACATAAATCGGGATGAAGCCGCTGTTGTACTCTGATTTTACGAAGCCTGCTGTATCCAGTAGGTTGTATCCACAGTCATCGCAGATAAAGCCCATAATAACTGGTTTATCTTGTTTTTCAGAAAGAACTGCTTCTACTTGTGCATCAATTAAATCATATCCAAAACTAGGTGTTTCAAGGGCTCTAGTTGGACAACTACTTACACAAAGCCCACAACTCTGACAAAGTAGAGGATCAAACTCAGGGTAGTCATCTTCCGGCATAGTAATAGCATCATATGGGCAGACGCTTCTACAGATACCGCATCTTCCACAATTATCCTCATCCACAACAGGGTGATTAACCTTCTTCTCCAGATATGTTCGCATATAGTTACTACTCATATATGCGGCTGCACCTGACTGTGCTATACTATCAGGTATATTTTTTGGACCAGTTGCTGTTCCAGCTATGTATACCCCAGGAACTCTAGTCGTAGTGTTAGCTACTTTTTCATCTATCTCTTTATAGAAGCCTGAGTCTGTAAGTTCTACATTGAATAATTCTGCTAGTTCGTTTGTACCTTCACTGGGTTTCATTCCTGTGCTCAATACTAGCATATCAGCGTCAAGATGTTGAGTTCTACCCATTCCATCAATGTAAGTTAGTCCTAACCCATCTCCTTGAGGTGTTACGTTATCGATCTCGCCGTGTACGAAATGTATGCCCATCTCTTTGGCATCATTATACATTGACTCAAAACCATAAC
>CAZLHA010000193.1:0-3150 GCA_964559155.1 uncultured Candidatus Bathyarchaeia archaeon
CTTATTAAAAATATCCCAGAGAATGGAATATCGTTCAATTACATCGATAGGTTTTAGATTTTCATTAATTGTGAATCTATCTTGAGCAGAGTTAATATACGCTAATTTAAAATAAGATGGATCTAAATATACCAAATTATCGCATCTCAATTCATTCAAATAGATAAAATAATTTCCATTATTATCCGTAAATGAAAAAGAATCTTTATCAGAATTACATCCTTCTGATCTGAAATAGGGATACCATTCATCTGTAATAGATGGATCTCCCGTTGAGTATGAAATGTTCCATCTTAAATTATTAGAGTATTCCTCAGCATCAAAAGTTAATTCTTTCACTCTATTTCCAAATCTTTCATCTTTAACAATTCGAATTTCTTTAACTCTTGCTTGAAATTTTTTATTTACTTGAAACTTTCTAAGCAATTTATTAGCGGTTTCCATTGCGATATGAAGAGGTGATTTTCTATGAAACCCAATAATACCCAAATGAAAAGGTAACCTATCCCTTACCTTTGAAAATTGAATTTTATATTCTTCATATATTTTTGTTGTAATATTATATGCATCAAAAGCGGGAACTATTGTCATAAATTGATTGGGATAATCATAAATCTTTAAAAAAGGGATATAATTTAGCTTGTTATCTGTTTTTTTAATCTCTGTAATAAAATAATTCTCAATTGAATTCTGAGTTTTTTTTATTTTAATTGGTTTATCTTTTAATTTATTCAATCGTGAAATTATTTGTTCTATATCAGTACCTAAATCCAAGATCTCAAGATTAATAGTAGTCAAAAAAGTACCTTTCTCTTGATTGATACATACAGGACTTAATAGATTCTCTCCTATAGAAATATCTAAGGTTGATCCTCTTTTAATCTCTGGATTCGGAATTATTTTAAAGCAGATTCTCTGATTTCTAATTGAAGTGAGCAGATTCTGTTGATAAAAACTCTTTATTACTTTCTTGAAAACGATTTCTTTTATAAAATTCTCGGTTGTTTCCCAGCATCTTCTAATTCGTGCCAGAGAAGGATTTTTACTTATCCCTTTATTAAGAGTCAATGATTTGATAAGTGTGCCATCCAACCATTTATCGAGCATGAAAGTACCAATTATAATAGCAATTTGGTTATTATTATCTGAGATCTCATCTAACCAGATTGTTTTTTTTATATTTATGTTATCAAGCCATATCTTAGCACGTTTGATTCTTCTCTCTAAACAATGAGAACATCCATCTCCGTGCTCCTCCATTGGTCTTAATTGACAAATTGGACAAATTTCTTTATTATTCCAATTTTTATTGAAATTACTCAATTTAAATCTTTCAGAGGATATCGGGAAAGAGATTTTTTTAATTGATTTATTCCTTGCTTTTGTTAAAATACTTTTTAGAACATTTTTAATTTTATCTTCCCCTTGTTTAGTTGCAGTTTTATTTTTTTCATCATGCCAAAAGTTAATATCTATTATTAAATCGGATTCCTCTAATTGCATATTCAATTTAAGTTTAATTTCTCTTTCTATTTTATTTCCAAGTTTTGAGATTAGAAAGTATATTCCTGTAGTATCTTTATAGATTTCATTCCCTAATGGATAATCAATTTCAAAAAATGATTTAACTTTTTTAAAAACATCTTTTATGGTCTCCTTATATCCCACAATGTCTCCTAATTTAATTCCTTTTGCTAAGTTTTGAGGGACATTTAAATTAACTGAGAAAATTTCCCATTTAAAATCTAAGAAATTAAATGAAACTTTTGAACAATCTAAGAAATTTTTTGCACATACGGACTTAAACAAGCTGGCAACGGAATATGAATGATCCCAAAGGGAAACGTCATTAGACGATCTTCGGGTTTCTCCTAAAAGATTTGAAAAATATGGTTTTAAATCTTCTAATAGCTTATTTCTTAATGCTACTACATCTATATTATCTTGAGCATTTTTATATTCTTGAAATAAACCAATTATTATTTCCTCAATTTTTTCAGCATCTTTTGAGATTTTTTTAGTAATTAATCTTTTTTCTTCATATCCATAGGCACTTGCAATAAAGGTTTTAGTCTGACGTTGTTCTTTTTTACCGCCTTTATCTAGGGCGGAATCTATTCCATCAATACCGCTATAACCCGCACATAAAAGTTGAATTACTTTTGAGACATATTCACCCTTTTCATCAGAGTTTTTATGATGCTTTAAAAAATCAATGTAGGATACAGTTTCACCACATAATTCAACCTCAATATCAGCTAAAATATTTTTTAATTCCCTAGAAAATATATTTGGATCATCATGATGGAATTCATCATATTTACCCGTTCCTATGTATTCGGAGGAAAATTTACATAGAAATTCCTTTTTGGATTTACCTAAGTCATGAAGAAATGCTCCGATCTCTAAGAGTAAAAGCTCCTTCTGATTTTCTTTTAGAATTGACAGATGATTAGTTATTCTGAACCCCCCTTATTAACTTTTTCTAAAAGATTTTCTAATTCTGTAAAATTACTAAATTGCTCCTTTTCGATAAAACCCTTAATTGTCAATAAGCTTTTCTCTTTATTCCAACTGTTTTTAATAAGACCATAATCATTTGATTTCTTAGCTGAAAATCCATATTTAAGCATCATTTCTTTGATACTCTCTACTATCATTTTTAGATCATTCATAATATCAAGATTCTTTTCTGATTGCTCCAACCAATAAGTTGGTAAATAAAGAATCGAAAAAAAACCTCTTGATCCCTTGGGTACCACTTCATAATATATTGGGTTTGTTCCTGTTTTATTCTGTCGATTATGTGGATTTATGACTTCCAAATCAATTTTATCCCAAAATGTTGGATAAAAAGATAACATTCCACTAAGTTGTGTTAAATTTTTTGATCCGAATTTATCTTTCAATTTATCAAAGTATAGATTTTGAGCCTTAGAACATATTTTATTAAGATATTTTGACCATCCTTTTTTCTCATCTTGAAGTCCTTTTTCTGTTCCAAATAAAAGGGTATGTCTGAATCGTTTCTCAGCAAATAATATTGGATTATTAATAACATTTTCTAAGTGAATTTTCATCATTGACCATCTTAAATTCCCTTTCCAGCTCATTGCTGAGATATAAGGGATTTTAAAGATTTTTTCTTTC
>CAZLHA010000193.1:3160-3810 GCA_964559155.1 uncultured Candidatus Bathyarchaeia archaeon
TTCAATTATATAGAGAGGTTCGTCATCCTTAGAAATATATGATCTCTTTAAGACTATTGGGAATTGAATTATGGATGACCCTACGGGGAGATTCTTGATATCAGGAATAGGATTTAAATTTAATTTATTAAAAATTTCATATTGTTTACTAATGTAATTTCTATATTCTTTTTTAATTAATTCCAATAAACCAACGTTAAAATGTCTATTTCCCGTTTTCGCAGCAACTTGGGGGATTATATTTAGCCTATTTCTATAATCTCTCCATTTTTCATCAACTGAAAAAATGGTAGATAATAACAAAATTCTTGAATAAGTATCTTTTATATCACTGTATTTTCCACTTCCATTGGTAAGGTTCTCTAAGTCTTCCTTTTGGTTAATTTGAAATTTAGCGTAAAAATCATAACTCATTATTTTATTCATCAACCTCTTTATAATAGACTGTCAATAAAATCTTCAATCCTACTATAGTTATTTACACTATCTCTTTCTGAATTAAATTCCCGCCATACAATTAATCTCACATTACTTATATTGGAACCCAATAATTCATTCCAAGGTATTACTATATCTCCATTTGAGCCGTTCAAACAACTTTTCAAATTGTTTAGGTACTTTTCTCTATTAAAATCCTCTTTTTGAGGTAT
>CAZLHA010000194.1:0-3806 GCA_964559155.1 uncultured Candidatus Bathyarchaeia archaeon
CTCGCCATGGGGTGGGCCATTGTTCTGCCCATCCTTGCCGTGGGGTGATTACCCCGTATTCTTTGAATGACTGTGCGTGTACTTTGCCTTCGGTGTCTACTAGCACGGTTTTTGTTCCCATGGTTCCGATGTCTGTTCCAATTAAGTATGTCATAGGTGTTACTTCCGTGGGATTCTTTTTTCTACTGGGGGTAGTTTTTTCATGGGTTTATGGGGCTCGGATTGGTACCAATAGGCTGTGCTACTGTAGTCGTCTGATCGATGATTTGCGTGGCCATGTTCGATAGTTACTCGTATGCTTTTCTGGAAGTATATGGGATCTGGTATGTGGTATCTGTACCATGTAATTCTTCCTGCCCAGTTTTTGCCTCCAGGGAGGGGTAATCCGTGGTAGGGTGCACAGTATTCCTGAGTGGGACACCATGACATGCCGTAGTAGTCTTCGGTTCCTGTGCCTATGATGCTGGGTTTTTCTTCGCCGTCTATATAGATCATGTCATCGCCTTCACCGTACCAGTTGAATTTGTCTGTTTTCCGTAGGTTTACTATGTTTACGTTGCAACCGACGTAGTGACCTCTTCCTTTTGCTTCCATTATGAGGTAGTTGCCTTGGCCGTCGGGGTTTTTTCCCTGGAACATCCATTCACGGTTTTTGATGCCTTTATCGGGTGTGCCGTCTGTGGGGTTATGTCGGTTCCAGTAGGCGTGGAATCGTCCCCTAGTTTCGTCAGGTTTCTGCCATTTCTCGTAGTCGATGTAGTAGTAGAAGGAGGTTACTTCTTGTTCGCCTTGGTTTTCTATAGTGATCTTCGCTCCGTCGCTGTAGGGCATTGGCCACCATGAGTTGAAGCCTTTTCCATCTTCTGGGCTCATTTGGAGTGGAGCTGAGGTGTAGTTTTTTGTTATTCCGTGACCTATTCCGAAGAAGTCTCCTATGGGTACTTCGACGCTTGGGGTTTCTTCTTGGTCCCATTGTATCCTGATGACGTTTTTTCTCAGGTACCATTTTTCTTCTGTTCGGATGGTTACCCAGATATGTTTGATGCAGCCTGGTCCGTTGATTTCTGCTAGTGTGCGGGTTTTTCCTGGTGGTATTGTGATGTAATCGTGGTTTCCACCGGTGTGGTCATGGCTGCTTATTCTTTTTCGTTTGTGGTTTTTGAGTTGGGATATGTTTTGTAGGAGGTTCATGGTTGTTTATTGTTTCTTGAGGTGATAAATTATTTTGTGAGGGTAACGGATGACATGAAAGTTAAAGGGTTTTTCTTGTAGAAGTGAGTAGTTATTACTTTGTGGTTGTGGGGTCACTATACCACATTTATATGGTGATTATAGTGTGATCTGGAGTATTCTTTAGCTGAAATGGGTTATTCTCTGCGCTTTGCATCAACTCTCCTCTAATAATGGGTTGTTAGTGTTATTTCCGTTGCCGGTATAGTTTGGGGTCTACCACGTGCATCATTTTTTCTATGTCTAGGTCTTTGTCTAGAAATTCTGCTATTTGTTCGGCTGTGGTCTCGGGGTCTTCAATGGTCTTATTATAGCTGATAAAATTGGTTTCGATGTTGTCTTGTTCCTCTAGCCACTCTTTCATTTCTCCTAGGTGTTTGTTGAAAATTTCAGCCATCACTTCATCAGGTACTTCATCCTGAGGTTCACCTCTTCTCTGCATCATCTTGTGTTGACTGGCGAGTATTTCCTCAATTTTACGTTGCATGAATATGATCTTGTAACTGTGGCCAGATGGTAGGTGGGGTAGCTGATAGCTGATTACCTTAACTGCCTTGTCTTCCGCCTCAGCTATCCATGAATTATCTCGGTGGAGTGTTTTAGCTCGTTCATCCTCGTAGTATCCTTTTAGGTTGTCTTGATCTGGTGTTCTTTTCTCGTCAGTGAGCACTGGTATGTTTGTTGAGTCAAGCATCCTCATCATCATGCTAGTACCACTCCTAGGTAACCCAGATACTACTATTATCAATGCGTGAACAGTATTGCTCAGGATTGTTAAAAATCCATCGCGAAACCATTTAGTAAGTAAAGGTTTAGAGTGAAAGAGTAATAGGTGTTATTATTGAGAGCTAATCTTTATCTAAGTTGCTTTAGAGGAAATAGCCAAGAAAGCTGTTTTAATAGACGAATTATAGCCCTTTTACAATGAAAAGAAGATCTAAACATACTCTAATGTATTGTTTAAAATGGTGGACTGGGAGGGATTTGAACCCTCGACCCCCTGGTTGCGAACCAGGTATTCATACCCCTGAACTACCAGCCCTAGATAATCAAAAGGAACAGAATGATGATAAAAACTTAACCAAACGGAAATTACAGGGAAATAGTCTGGATATCGGATCCGTCTTTCTTGATAACCATGATATCTATACCATCACCGCTCACAGCGTCACGGGCGATAGCTGCCTTCACAGCCTTCTTAGCTAGCTCCACACCAGCCTCAGTATCCATCTTCGCATCATACTCAGCCTCCAAAACGCCTATAGCTATAGCTGCACCTGAGCCAGCTGCGATGAAATCATCCGGAATTAGGCTGCCTACGGGATCCAAGCTATACAAGCTGGGGCCATCTCTATCAACGCCACCTATAACGGTCTCCATCAATAGGGGCATCATACGCCTGTTAAACAGCATATTGCTAATGAGTTTGGACATTGCCTTGGTCGTGATTGGCCGGTTCTTCTCCAAGTAGAACAAGTTAGCGTAAGCGGAAGCCTCCCTCACCAATGCCTGAATATCACTCATCAAACCAGCGAAAGCTAGGCCAATGGTATCTGTGAGCTTGAAAACCTTCTTGCCCTTTGTGCTGGCAACTAGCCGCCCATAGCTAACCCTTTTCTCGCTAGCGAGCACAACGCCGTCGCTGCAGATTAATCCAATAGTTGTAGCTCCCTGTATCGCCTGGTAGCCCATTTATATCACTTCATGCAGAATACGGGACGCACGATATATACATTCCCCCAGCTTATAGCCGATAGAGTCGACTATCCTTCCTGGGTTTACTCCATTCAACCTGATAACCATAAGACTCCAGCACAGCCATGAAGTCTCTTACACCTAGGCTTCTAAGATAGCTTTTAGCCTCTCCGAGGGAAGGCAACGATTTTAACTGGTTCTCGATATCTGAATGTTTATCAGGTGAGACCAATACACCACCCAAGTCAATGTAATCTATGCCCTCGTTCTCTATCTCATTAATGATCTGGGTCCGGGTAACACCCTCCCTCTGGGCAACCTCTTCAACCACCACGACCTCCCCGTATTTGGGTATCTTCTTATCCTGTAACGGGATCTCGATTATCATCTCAGACTCATGCTTATCTACAGCCAGATACTCGCCATCTCCATCACTGGTTATCTGGAATAGGCAAGCGGTCTTGTACCGTTTCGGGTATTTTATGCTGGCCCTAAGACTCCACTCAGGCTTTACTATCACTCTTCGCAGTATCTCATCGAGTTTACCTGCCCTATAACTCACCTGACTGGTTGGCTTAAGCTCCATGGATATCTTCTTCCGGTCCGACTCCGTGATCTCCGAGTTCTTTATCCGGTTAACAAGATTCTCAAGATATGTATCTTCACCCCTGTATACTATGTCGATGCTGAGAGCGTAAGCGAGGAGAGCAACCATATTCGCGTAGTTATAAAACTTCATTAACATCTCCGGTGTGGGTGCAGTGAAATCAACGAGGTACTGTTCACCATTCAGATCAGCGTATAGGCTATCCTCAAGCTCCTCCACCGTGATCTTATGTCTCTCAGCCACCATCTCCATTACTTCTAATCGCTCTTCCCGC
>CAZLHA010000195.1:0-3749 GCA_964559155.1 uncultured Candidatus Bathyarchaeia archaeon
TAATCAGTTACGTATTGGCCGGTGGATACGCTGATGAGACACTCGCCCTAGTAGCTGAGGAAGGCCAAATCATAGCTAAGACCTATACGATGGATGATGAGGACCACGCCGTAATGGGGTTCGGACCCAGGTACTGGCGCACCGGATTCATACACAAAACACCCATAGAACTTCAAGACCACAAACACCCCATAGAATTCCAAGGATTCAACGTCAAACTAACCTGCGCCATAGTACAAGGCCTAGAAAACATCAAAGAAACCAAGGAAGGAATCAAAATAAACTGCAGCCCAGCCCTAGCCCGAGCACTCACAGAAGCCGGAGTAATCGAAGAACTAGAAGAAAAACTAGCAGACACCCACTACCGAACAATATTCATGGAACAAGCCCTCAACGGCGTCATCAGCAGCGTAATCATGGAAATGGAAACCCTAATGAGCGAACTGAAAATCGACCAAGTCTCAACCATCCGCGAAGCCCGAGAAAAAGTAGAACAAGCCAGCAACAAACTCAAACAACAAATACAAGACATAACCCCAGAGCAAACCCAACCCAAAGAGGAGGCCAACATAGCTGACTAAACAACAACCCGCAACCGACTCAGCGGACAAACTCACAGAACGACAAGGAGAACTAGCCCTAAAACTCCTAGAAGGGTACAACAAAGGCGGACTCAATGAAGGCGAATGGATGAAAATCCGATACGCAACACTCAGAAAAAGCAGCCAAGGATTCCTATCACCACAGGCCAGACAGACAATAAAGAACATGACATGGTACAAGGCATACAGACACCCACGAAAACTACTACAACTCCTAGACCTAGTGGAACCAGACTTTGAGAAAATCCTAAGGATCTACACCAACAAAGGCCTCCTCACACTCAACATGGATACAACCCACCAACCCCAGAGCACTATAACCAACCCACAGCCCCTAGAAGTAGCAACAGGAGCAGCAGAAAAAGAGGTAGACCAGAGATGACACAAAGAAGAACCAGACACCGAAGAACAAGACCCCGGAGAACGAATAATGGAGGAGGCAGCATTCCCACCCGCAACCGACGCCAAGATAACACCTCCCAAAGCAACCCCGAGTCAAACGAAAACCTAACACAGATTATCAGAGAAGTAGACAACATCCTCAACGAACCCAAATACGAAGACTTCGTCCAGAGCCTAGGCACAGCAACCCAAGACCCCAAACTCCGAGGCGTCCTCATCGGTGGACTCCTAGACGGAGAACTCACAGACGACATAGTACAATACGACGAAGATATACTCCGAATGGGAAGGAACCTAAAACCCATCCAATACGAGATAGACCTAGAGAAAAGCCTACAACACATCGGACAACACCCCGAGAACGTACCCCTCCTACTCCGAGGCGGCACCCTCGGCCCCGAACACTTCGGAGACAACCCCATAATCATCAGCCAAGGCCAACACATCATAGACGGCCACCACAGATGGAGCCAAGCCTACCTGATCAACCCCGAAGCACGGCTAAAAACCATCAACCTACACATCATGGACCCCAAGAAAGCCCTCCGCAAAAGCCAGACCGCCATCGCCGCCCTCACAGGAGAAGTCCCCATAGCCAAAGTAAAACCCGGAAAAAACCTGTACACCATGAACCCCGAAGAAATCAAGACAACCATACCCAAATACCTCAGCCAAGACTTCTACCAAGCCTTCTACGACACCTACCCAGATTGCTTCCAGACCACGGAAGACGTACACAACTACATCCACGGGAACATTATGAAAATGCAGCGAATCAGCCAACCCCAGACCGACATCAGCCGCGAACTCATGCCCCAATACACGAAAATAGGTGCAAGAAAAGGCGTAAAGGCCCTAGAAAAAGGCATGGTCAACATCAAACCACCCTACATCAGGGATAGAGAAAACCTAGAGGAAACAAGATGACACGAAGAAGAGTAAAACGCAGACGAACACGGTCTAAGCGAGAAAAAGGCGAAGGTGGAGGCAGTATGCCCTCACGTAGCCTAAGCCGAGAAGACGTAGAGAAAGCCGCAGAGGTGCATAGCAAACGCAGCTCCCACGCCCAGCGCATAGATGAAGCCATGACAGCAAGGACAGCCGAATCCCTAGACCAATGGCTATCTGAACCTAACAGGTATGACATAACCGGCGTAGACTACCCCGGTAAAAATCTGCAAAAAGCATTAGAGGAAATAGAACCCAAGAAACCCAAGAAAATTAACCCCTTCCGGGACTCAGACACCGCAAAGGAGCACATTAGACCCATAGTGGAGGAGTACCATAAAGCGATGGGCCTCACCACGCCAATAGAAAACCTCAGACTCAGCGCAAGGAACCGGGGACACCCAGCTAAAGTAATTCACCACGATGACCCGGATGAGTCACCGATAATCCGGTTTAACTATGAGCACTTCCAGCAACTCTACGAGGACCTTGACGACCCCGAGACCGTTGAACGATACATGAGGTACGCAGTCGCCCATGAATTAGCTCACGTACAGCAACATGAAGAATTCTCAATGGATGAAGTACGAAGAATCAAGAAGACAATGGGACTCCATGAGTTTGAGGATGACGCTGATGCACGAGCCAGCATATTAATCGGTAAACCCATTGAAGATATCGAGAAGGAAATCCGTAAAACGGAGCAGAAACTACTAAAGAAGGACCTAGCCGCAATACCCCCCGAAGATAAACCACCCGTAACAAAGGCTGAGAAACCCATGGAGCCCCACCCGGATAGCCTCAAATACAATGAAATCCCGGTGGGATCCTTGAAAGAGTTACCAGGAATAGGCCCCCAAACCATAGAAAACCTAGAAAAGTTCGGGTACCGCAACCTAGGTGAGATATACAGTGACTCAGCACAGTTCCACGGCCTGCTAGCCCAGTGTCCCGGAATAGGAGAACACACGGCAAAGATGCTTCATAAACAAATAGACCAACACCTCCAATCAGAACCAGCAACCAAGACACCGGGTAAGAAACCTCAACCAACCGAAAATAAACGGGTAAACGATATCATCAACCAGATCAAAGCAGAGAAACCCCACCTAACAGATGAAGCCATACACGAGCTCATGGAAAAAGAGAACTCCCTACACGCTAATCTACTCACTGATGAAGCAACTGCATTACTTGTAGCAGATCAGCTAGGAGTCAAAATAGGCTCAGGGGAACCAGGCGAACAACCCTTCTCTATACCCCCAGAATACAGGGAATGGGTCTCAGAAGCAGATTCACAGGCCGACCTTGATACAGTAATGGCTCAAGCCAACAAAGACCAAAAACTAACTGAGTCCCAGAGAATCCGTGTAGCCGGCCTAGTGGAGGAGAAACGAGAAACCCTAGCAAGAGGCACAAAGTTAGAGGCTCCAACCAGCGAGGACGTATCAGATATACTGGATCATATGTACCCTGATGGGAATATCGGACAGACCCGTGAAGAACTCAGAGACTCAGTGACACAGTGGATTGCAGACAAAAAAGGAATAGACCCAGATAACCCACAGAGCCAATACGATGAGCACATGATAGCTAACATGGAGCTTCTCAGCGACCAGCTCATAGAATCCATGATAGATGGACACTGGTTCGAGGAGCAAAACGGTAAGCTCTACCTAGAAGGCCAGGATAGAGAACTAGGGAGCATAGACCCAGAGGAAGCAAAAACCAAAATGAGGGACATCATGGAGCAGAACCCCGGTATCACGGATGAGGAGATACTTGACAAACTCGTGG
>CAZLHA010000196.1:0-3733 GCA_964559155.1 uncultured Candidatus Bathyarchaeia archaeon
TGTTCATTTTTAAGGCATCTGCTATGACCATGTCTACCTGATAGGCATGGTTGATGTCCAATAGTTTCCCGTAGAAATCTTCTCCGTTGTGGAGCCATTCACGGTTTTCCGCGTCTATTAAGCCTACGCCTAGTTTCAGTGAGCAGGTGAAGGTTGCGGTGGTGTGGCTTCTTAGGATGGGCGTGAAGATTATTCTCTGTGCATTGTATACAGTTTCTGGTATCTTGATTCCCTGAGGCCAGTACTTTGATTTTGTTGGTTTGACGGTTACCCATTTTTCTTCGTCAAAGTACATTGTTTTTATTCCCAGATCCTCCGCTGCGTCGGTTATACCCAGGTTTTTCATGGTGGCTCTGCTGGGTAGTCCTCTTGCTCGTCCTGACATGTCACCAACAATTATGTTTTCTCGGGGGAACCCTGTTTCTATGATGAGTTGTGCTATTGTCTTGACGGTCTCATGATGAGAGTCTCTTGGGTAAGGGTCATCTGTGTTGCAGTTTGGTTTTATCAAGACGGTTCCCTTGACGTTGTTTAGCATTGGTTTCATTCCACCAAGCTGCTTGACTGCCTTCCTGATGCCTTTCTCTCTTTCCTCGGTGTGGACTATTGATACAATGTTTTTCCCGTTTCTCTTGTAGGGATCAATGTGTCTCTGTTTGTTAGGGACAAGCGGGGCGCTAGGTGGGTTAGATAATAACTCACTGTAACGATTCATACTGGTTTCCCTTGTGACAATCATATAGAATAAGTAGAATAGCGCGATGATATGATTTACTACTCAAAAAATGAGTGCGTCTCTTCGTGATATATACGGATCGTGTAGCGTTGACATTAGGTTTTCTAGTAGGGTATAAAGTATATCATAATAGGGAGCTAAGGCTGGAATCTTGGTTAGAGGTATTTTTCGCAGTTGTAGCAGTACCATCTCTCATATTCCTGGATCCAGGTTGCTGGTTCACCACAGCTGGGGCAAACAGGTGGTTGATCTTGTTTCCCTCTTCTTATAACCCTGGGAGCGGCAAAAGCTATTCCCGCCACCACTAGGAAGCCTAGTATTATTGATGAGTAATCTGTTAGCTTGTTTAACCCAGTAGATGTGGCTCCAGTGTATGTGAATGTGGTTTGTATGATTCCCTGGTTTCCACCGGTGTCTACAGTTGATACGGTTAATGTGTGGGTTCCAGTTGTAAGGTTCATGGGTATTACTCTTGGACCCTCTCCGAGTAAGCCGTCGAGGTCTGAGACCCATATTAGGTTGTTTATTACCCCGTCCTCATAGTCTATGCCGTATCCCTCTAGTACGACTTTTTCACCACTCACAGTATTCTGGGGTGAGATTACTATTATCTCCGGGTGACCGTCCTCGATGTAGAAACTTTCGCTCCATTTCTCCACGGTGCTGAAGCCGTCTGTGACCATTACTTTGAATAAGCAGTTTTCTCCTCCGGGTAGAAGGGATTTCTTGAAGCGGTAATGTGTCTGGGTTGTATCGTAGACAACTAGGTCCCATGTCTCGCCTCCATCGTAGCTGTATAGAACACTATAGTACAAGTTATCTGTGTCTGGGTCTGTTGCGTGTATGTCCAGTGTCATTGTCTCATCTGTCTCCTCTAGGATCACCTGGAGGCTCGGTGGGGTGGTCTTCTTTAACTCGCTTAGTTGTTTATTTTCTTCCCATATCTGTATCTTGGCTGTACCCTCGGGTATTAGGGATGAGAAGGCGTAGTGGGTTTCTCCTTCTAGGGAGGAGTTTCCAAATGATAGGCTGTGGAGTACCTGGTCGCTGCCTGAGACCATTTTTAGGGTATATGGTCCTGGAGGTACCTCGTCAGGATACCCCATCTTGGTGTATACTGGTTCCCATATCACGGTGCTGTTTCTTAAGATCGCACCCCTGATTATGGCTAGAGGCGGATCTGGGTCATATTTTAATTCGTCCATGAGTAGTTTGTAGGCTTCTGGGCTAACCCAGACATGGTGGGTATTGTCTCCCATGAAACATTGTACTAGTTTATCGGAGCCAAATGCTTGGATTTTATCTTTGCTTTTGGAGAGGTCGTATATAGTATTATCTTTGAATATTAGCTCCTCATCTATGCGGAGGCCGCCAACATATTTGGCGAATGGCTCTTTATCGTATTGTTCAACCCACCGGTATATGCCTACTATGTGCCCGAGTTCATGGGCTACCACCCCTATCTTTTCAGGGATGTATGATGCTGTACCAGATCTCCACCACATTTTGATGAATACTCCGTCCTCACTTGGACCAAACCAAGTATTGGTTTTAGGTAGTACACCGATGAGGTAGTGGGCTTCTAGTAAGGATCGAGTTGTTAGTGATTTTAGGATGCTAAACTGGTTAAAGTAGGGTGTTTTGTATCCCCCTGCTCCCCCGGGCAGATCATTTGTGTCATGTATGGTTAGGTCTGTGCTGACGCGGATTCTAGTGCGGGGTAGAGGGTATACTTGTTCGATGAGGTTTATGCGTTTACTGTAGAATTCAGCTAATTTTTGCTGATCTTCTGGGCTATAGGTGAGGGGTAGGTCGAAGGCCATGAGTTTTACGGATAAGGGTTTCATGGATTTGAAAACAGCGGTTCTTGTTTTTTCTAGTGTCTCCAGGTATGTTTCTGTTAATGTTGCTTTGAGGGTTAATCTTTTTGGGTCTATGATGGCTTTTATGTTGTGTTTGCCTTGTTTGGGGGTGTAGGTAAAGTCTATGTGGTTGACTTTTTCACTTATTGTAGCGATTTCTTCTATTGTATGTGTCTCGTCTCCTGTGATCTGGATCTGCACCGGTATATGGATCTCGGGTGCTGGGTTCTGGTTCCTTAGGGCGGGTGCATCGATTATGGCTCGTATACCCATTGTTTTACCTGCGGCTAGGATTGGTTCCTCGTCGGGTAGTTCTACTGCCTGTACTAGGTGTAGTTTTTTTACGGTGAGTCTCGGGCTTGTTATCTCATAGTCCTGGGTGAACTGTGTTTCTTGGTTGTCTACCAGGATTTTTATTGTCTGGGTGGTTTTGCTGCTTGTCTTATCCGGTTCGTTGTGAAGGTTGGGAAAGATTACGTTTTTCGCGAATACGCCATGAATATCTGTTTTTGCTTTATAGCTTTTAACCTGGTTATCATATTCTATGATAATTGTCACTTCTTGGTCGGGTTGGGGGTCGTCTTTGTTTACGGATCCTAATAGGTATACTTTTTGTCCAGCCCAGAACCTGGTGCCTGTTCTTCCGTCTGCTTTTGCGTCTAATCTTATGTTTAGAGTGGGTGTTTGTGGGGCCGTGTTATCGGTTACTGTGAAGGTTTTTTCTATTGGGTATAGATTTTCTCCGTCGAATAGTTCAAGGGCTACTGTGTGGGTCCCGGGTGTTGGCTCATCCCATGTCCAGACAGGGATGTCTACTGTGTCTAGGTATTCTCCATCAAAATACCAGGATCTGGCTTGTATATCGACGCCTATGATACTACTGCTGTCAAAGAACTGGATAGGAGTATCCGTGGTTGGTTGTTCGGGGACCATGAGTATTCTGGGTGTTACCTCGGGGGGGCCAACATCTGTTATGGTGATGGTTTTGGTGATGCTACTGGTTTTACCCTGGGAGTTAGTTATGGCAAGCCGGATCTCTAGTTCTCCGGGGGGTGGATTAGGGTATGTCCAGCTTGATTCTTGTTGTATGTCGGGTGGACGTATTCCGTTTATGAACCACATGTATGAGGTGATT
>CAZLHA010000197.1:0-3674 GCA_964559155.1 uncultured Candidatus Bathyarchaeia archaeon
AGGCTACCTTGTAGCAGGTATCTTATTTTGCATATCTGCTTTATACGCCTTCCTTTTACCTCTCGCTGAACATGAATCCTTCCTAGAAGAGATTATCTGGACTCTCCCCCCTGTAAAACTAACCTTCGGCCTTTTAGCCGATGGACTTAGTATTCCTATACTATTTACTTTTATGTTTGTTTTCGCTTTTGTGGCACTATTCTCTATACCCTATATGGAGAAACGGCTTCAAGAAGGAGACATGACAGAAAATAATGGCCAATATTCAATATTTTTCACTCTCTTCTTGCTATATGCAGGAAGTATTGTAGGTTCAGTGCTTTCTACGAACTTAATTGAATTTTATCTGTTTTTTGAGTGTGCACTCGTATTTTCATGGTTACTCGTACTGATGTATGCTTATGGTGAACGGCGTAGGATTAGCTTCCAATACTTCATATATACTCACATAGGCGGAGGGTCATTACTTTTAGGTATTCTAGGAGCAAGTTGGATAATAGAAAGTTTTGAGATCTCCGATTTGTCAAATATTGATAATAGCCCTATGGCACTTATTGCTGGTGTAGCAATAACAATTGGTCTATTGGTTAAAATAGGGGGCTTTGGTTTACATGGTTGGATGCCTGACACCTATTCTGAATCACCGGCTCCAGTAAGTGCTGTATTAGGTGCCACCTCAGCATTACTTAGCACTTATTCCTTGTCACGACTTGTCGTGCCCTTTAGACATGTATTGTTAAGTGCTAGTAGCTATATCATGCTTTGGGCAATCGTTACCATACTCTATGCAGGTATTATGGCAATAGTGCAGAAAGATGTCAAACGTTTAGTCGCCTATTTGAGCATGAGTCAAATGAATTACTGTGTTCTTGGTGTTTTAACCTACGTAGCATATGGCGTTATTGGAGCAATTTCCTACAGTATAAGCCACGGACTTGCGATTGCCTTGCTTTTCTTAGTGGCAGGAGCCTTACAATATAAGACAAATACTCGAAACATGGAAAAATTAGGAGGCCTAGCCAAAGTTTTGCCCATAGTTCTACTTGCATGTATTACTGGGTTCCTTACTATAGGTGGCGTACCTCCAGCTGTAGGGTTTAAATCAAAATTCATTCTTTTAACAGGAGCATTTGAAAGAGGTTGGAGTACCTCCACATTAGATTTAACTACGGCGATATTAGCAGGTACTCTGTCAACAGTTATTACAGTTGCTTACGAATTTAGAGCCATTTGGTTGATCTTTTATGGAAAGATTCCCACTGAACTTTCTCAAATTAAGACGATCCCAGTTAACATGATTATTGCCTTGCTTTCGATAAGTACACTTTTAATAATATTCGGTTTTTGGCCAGCGTTATTCACGAACGCCATTGAAAGTTATATTCTGAATATTTTCCATTAAACAAATTCCCTTTTTTATTATACTATTTACTAAAATGGCATCACTTGTATTATTTAATCCACTTAGAGGCGAACAAGAATAAAATCATGTATCTAACTTCAGATATATATTGTTTAAGAAAAGAAATAGTAAAAAATTTCAAAAGTTTACTAATGGTTAGCTAGAACTATCGTAGCCGCTTTTTGCCTGAGTTCTTTTTCCATTCTTTCAAGAATCGAACTTAGACGATTGTCAACAATAATCTTGTTGTCCTGTGTCTTTATTATTGCTCCATAATCTTCGTGTTTTTCATTTGATATAGTAAGATTTGTTTCTGTCTCCGTTTCTGAAGTGATTTTATCTGGAATCTCTTCAGTGTTAATTTTAGAAGAATCCTTTTGGTTAAGGACCAAAATCAAATTTCCTCCCTGTAATACAATACCCGCTGTAACAATTAATTCCTTAAGCAGTTCATAATAACGGTCTGTTTTTGTGTATTCCTTTATCTCTTTTTTGAGATCGTCTATTATATCGTCTAAAATCTTTTGTTTCTCTTCAAGAATCTTCCAATCTGCTTTTAATTTAGCATCCGCGATTATACGTTCTCTTTCTAGTTTTGCTTCTTCGCGTCTTCGGATAAGTCTATCCAATTCTTCCTGAGCTGCCTGTATGGCCTCATCTTTTTTATTCTCAATAAAATCTTTTTTCTGTTTCTGAGCCTCTTTTATAATGGACGCTGCCTCTTCTTCTGCTTCCTCTATTATTTCCTTGGTTATTTTGTTAATTTTTGTTGACATTTTACCTAACCTTGAATTGTTAATTCTTCTAGTAATGCATTTATTGCTTTTTTATGGTTTTTAGACGAATCTCTTACTTTTTTAGTACCTTCTTCTGTATCTGAAAGGATAGCCTCTCTTTCATTTTCGGCTTTGTCCAAAATCTCGTCAATTTGTTTTTTGAAATCATTTTTATATTCTTTGACCGTTTGATCGTAAGTCTTTTGATAAGTTTCTTCGCCAGCCTTATCCATGTTATCAACTATTTCGGCTGCTTGTTGCTTTGCTCTCTCGACCCTTTTTTTTGCTTCAATCTCGGCCTGTTTAACATTGTTTAGTACTTCAGTTATCTTCAAGCATTCCCACTCTCCATTATTTGCTACTTTAATCAAATAAATATTCTTGATCTACACTGTTACCCGGCTAACAAAATATAAAGGCTTTTCGTTTAATGTCAAATTATTCTTTGGACGAATCTTTATATTTTTATTATTTTATAATTTGAATTGTAAAAGTATCTCATTTGACTTCTTTCATCATGATAATTGGTTAGAAAGTGTTCAAAACTAACGGAACAAAGTGACTGATTATAATCAATACAACGTTGTGGACGTGAAATATTTTTCGGGAATGTTTCTCTTTTATCATTTTATAAAAGTAGAACGATTTTCGTTGTTTTTAATATGTATTTCAGATGTCTTTGTCGTGGATGACTAAGATGGACCAGATACTATGATAGGTTAATGTATGTCCGTGGATCGTATGTAGAGAAGTCTTTTTTAATTTCTATATGTCTATAATAATTAAAAACTAAGATATATGAAAACTTTTTAGCTGCTCTTTAATTAATTATATCTACTCTCGTGGATATAATGATAATTTTAATTTCAAGATAACTTATTAAAGAAACATTAAAAAGCTTAATTATTAGAATACATCCATCTGATTGATATGAAGAAAATCCAAGTGGTCGTGTTAGAAAAATATAAAGATTCAACCTTGCGATATCTTGGCGAAGCCGATATAATGCAGTTTAAAGAAATTGATATGGAGCAAATAGATGATAAAGATTTTTTAACCTCTTTCACGGCTCCCTCTGATATCTACAATAGATATGAAACCCTTTCTTCAAAGATTTCCTCATTCTTCGAAGAATACGAATATAATCTACACAACTATATCAAAGATGAGCAGATCCCGACAAAGATTTCTGGAGAAGACCTTCTGCAATCCCTTGAGATGCGTCTCGATGATTTACAACTTGAAAAACTCTTAAAGTTAAAGGATTATGATCGCAGAATAGATCGTTTTTTGGAGGCTCTTGGTGTCACTAAAGAGCTTGATTTTAAAGAAGTCGATATAGATGGCAGCCTTGATGAATATCTTAAACAAATCGAAGCTACCTTTTCTGAAATAGAACTAACTACCGCCGAGTTATCAAGTCTTGAAACTAGTGCAAGTGTATCGAGAGAACAGTTAAATGAGAATGATTCGGAGGATTCTCTAAGAGAGATAAC
>CAZLHA010000198.1:0-3663 GCA_964559155.1 uncultured Candidatus Bathyarchaeia archaeon
TAATTGATATAGGGATTTTTGTGGGAACAGACTATAACCCAGATGGGGTAAAAGGTATCGGCCCAAAAACAGCCCTCAAACTAATAAAAAAACATGGAAACATACAGGATGCAATCCCCCAAATAAAGAACGCAAAATTCCCTCACCCAATAGAGGAAATAAAAGAACTTTTTCTAAATCCAAGGGTCACAAATGATTACACGCTTGAATGGAAAAACCCAGATGTAGCAGGCTTGGTTGGCTTCCTATGCGCCGAACATAATTTTAGCCAAAAAAGAGTAATGAGTGCGGTTAAAAAGATGAAGAAAGGCTTAGAGAATGATACAAAACGAACCACACTAGATAGATTCTTCGGTTAATCGTTAACCGTAAATACTACCCCATCGTAATTTGAGAAATGAATCTATCAGATTTTTTTAAGAATGAAGTTAAGCCAGCCCTTGGCTGTACAGAGCCAGGGGCAGTAGCTTTAGCAGCTGCCTCTGCCTCCAAACATTTCGGAAAAAAGATTGATAAAATAAATCTGGAGCTATCTGGGAATGTCTATAAGAATGGTCTAAACGTGGGTATCCCGGGAACAGGAGGAGAAACAGGTAATATACTAGCAGCCACACTTGGTGTACTAGCTGGAAACCCTGACAAGGGCTTGAAATCCTTGGAGGATATCAAGGAAGCGGATATAGAGAAGGCGAAATCATTAATAGAATCAGGTGCTGTGACACAGAAAGTAGCGTTAGATGTACCCAATGTTTACGTAAAAGTCACACTGAGAAAAGATGAGGAAACAGCATCAGCCACCATAACGGGTAGACACGATAACCTAACCAACATAACATTAAACCGTAAAACAGTCTACAACAAAGACAAAGAAATCAAAAAAAATAGTAAAAAAACAGAGTACATTGATGAACTAGAGAAACAAGACATGGAATCTCTCTGGAACCTAGCCTCTGGTATATCGGATGATCTCGAAGAATATCTCTTAGAGGGTTCAAAGATGAATATAGAAGCAGCAGAACAGGGACTAGCTGACCCCTGGGGATTGGGAATAGGTTATTCAATTAACAAGATAGAGTCCACTGACATCTTATACATGATCAAAGCGTACGCTTCTGCTGCAACCGACACGAGAATGGGAGGAGGACCATGGCCGATAATGAGCAGTGCAGGAAGTGGAAACCATGGGATAACAGCGATAATCCCTCCAACACTATACGCTAGAGAAAAAGGTAACACTCAACGCGAGCTAGCTGAGGCGCTAGCACTAAGCCACCTAGTTACACGTTTTATAAAGATCTATACAGGGCTGCTTACGCCAATTTGCGGATGCGCTGTCGCAGCTGGAGCAGGAGCTACAGCTTCTATAGTAAAATTAGCGGGAGGTACACCTAAACAAGCGGAGATAGCGGTTGCCAGCCTCATGTCCTCTCTAATGGGTATGACATGTGACGGAGGTAAAGGAAGCTGTGCATTAAAGGTCTCTACTGCAGCTGGGGAAGCGTATCTCAACGCAGTGATTGCCCTAATGGATGGAGGATTAAACATGCCCCAGGGTGTTTTAAAGCCCGATCTTGGATATGTGGCTAAGATTCTTGGTGAGATTAGTGACAAGGGGTTAAAGGACATGGATGAATCCATGTTAAGTATTATCCAACGTCAGTGACCCATCAGGTTATACATTACCCCTACCAATTATTTTTGATAAGCATGAAGATATTAGCGATCCAGACTAGCCCGAACCATGAGGGGTTAACCGCAGAGACAGCTAAGAGAACAATAAAAGGTGTAGAAGAAGCAGGGAATGAAGCAGAACTAGTTAATCTAAACGACTTAGTGATTAAGAAATGTAAGGCATGTGAGGGAGGATGGGGGGAGTGCCGTCGAGAAGGAACCTGTATTCTTGAGGACAATTTCGTGGATTTAATCGATAAGATATTGGAGGCAGATGGACTGGTTTTCACTACACCCGTCTATTGGTGGGATATCAGTGAGTCAGCAAAAACATTTCTTGATAGAATGAGAAGAATCGAGACATACCACGAATTTAAACGATATAAGGATAAACCATATATGGGAATAGCGTGTGCCGGAGGAAGTGGAAACGGCGCAGCCAGAGCCCTTTATCTTCTTGAGGAGTATCTGAAGCGCATAGGCTTCAAAAACTATGACCTTGTTACAGTGACTCAAGCTAATCGCGACCATAAACTACATATGCTTGAGGGAGCGGGTAAAAACTTCTTCAAATAACCCATTTTATTTTAATACCCGAGAACATATTCTGGTGTATATGCCCATAGAGAACTATCTGTTACCTGGTGAGAAGATACTATTCTGGAGCGACTTCCAGGTAGCTTATAGTGAAGCGAGGTATAAAGTATACATCACTAATTTACGACTTTTACTATACAATGAAACAGGACTCGTGTTCAAGAAAGAAGAGATCATTACAGAGAGTTTTCGCCAGATCACGGGGCTCCAATTCACGGAGCAAGGCACCTTAAACAAGAAAGGGATATTAAAATTCTCCAGTAATAAGGGAGAGGTTCAACTAAGTGGACCAGTAAATGGGATGAGAGGATTATTCAAGGCGATCCAGAAACAGACGATTGATCCATACTCAAGGAATACACGGGACGAACAGGATTACAAGTAGTCTCTTTAATATCAAATAACATACTTATTGTATGGTAAAACCAGAAAGTGTTTTTATATCAATAGATATGGAAGGAATCAGCACCATTGTTGATTGGGCTGAGGTAAATAAAAACGAGAGTGAATATTCTTTCGCCCGCAAGATAATGGTACAGGATTTGAACGCAGCCATAGAGGGGGCTCTTGATGCTGGAGCAAATGAGATCATGGTCTCTGATGCTCATGGTAGAATGAGGAATCTCAGACCAGAGGATGTTCACGAGGCAGCAGTGCTTACCCGTGGATCACCTAAACCGGATAGCATGATGCAGGGTATATCTGAGGGACATGACGCAGCCATGTACGTGGGCTATCATAGTATGAAGGGAACACTTCATGGCATATGTTCCCACACTATCAGCGGTAGCACAGTCCAGAGGGTTTGGATCAACGGCAGAGAGACTGGTGAATTCGGGATGAACAGTGCTCTAGCCGGTTACTATGGAGTACCATCCGTTATGCTGGTGGGTGACTACGCAGCTACACAGGAAGCAGAGACTTTTGTCCCAGGCATCACCACAGCTACAGTGAAGTGGGCTAATGGTCGATACGGTGCTAAATGTTTACACCCAAAAGAGGCGGCTAAACTCATCAGGGTAAAGGCAAAAGAGGCTTTAACAAAGGTCTTCCCAGAACCTAGAGTAGTAGATCCCCCTGTCGAAATCAAGGTAGAGTATACTAATGCGGCTATGGCGGATATTGCTTCCCTGATTCCGGGGTATGAGAGAATTGATGGTGTTACAATGAAGGCTGTCTTCAACGACTATCATATAGCATTGAACGCATTACGCGCAGGAATATACCTCGCAGGCTCAGTTCTTAACCGCTAAACACCTTTTCTTTAACTGTATAAGCTGCAACTAACCTCATTTTTATAGGGCTAAACCAGAGGATAAAGAACTCCAAGAGAAATTATCACCTCTTCAGAATAAAGTGACATAGAGGAATGCTAGATTCTCATTTCAATAACAA
>CAZLHA010000199.1:0-3577 GCA_964559155.1 uncultured Candidatus Bathyarchaeia archaeon
CCCATTTCCAGTTTTCTACCCCCCCCGCGTTTACTATTTTCACTGCGTAACCTCTGGTGGCTCGTAGTAGCCACGCAACGAATGCTTTTAGTTTCTCAATGTCATCTTCTTGGACATATTTTAGTGTGAAATGATTATTTCCTAGTAATGTGAAAGCTGCTTTATCGATAATGGGAGTGTCATTTAATTCCTCATGAACGTGTCTTGCACCGAGTGGAGGCATTGCTGCCTCCATGACTGTTGTGTATCCCATCTCAGCGTAACGATACCCTGTAACGAATGTTGATGGGCAGCTATACCCAACCCCTCCTCGTGTATGTTTTCCTCTTTTTATTACGTCTTTTCTGTGGTCTTCGGGTCTTAGTAATCTCCCTATATTGATCTTACTACCCGCGATATGACTGTGAAGGTCAACTCCACCGGGCATTACTATTTTACCAGAAGCCTCAATAATTTTAGCACCGTGTTCTGGAACTTCTTCAACTATCTTATTATCTTTGATGAAGATATCTTTCCTCTCGCCATTAATGCGATTTATAGGATCATAGACATAGCCATTTTTTATTATCAAGCTCATTGTTTATCCTCCTGTAAACCCTCAATTATCATAGCCAATATTTCACGATCTGATCTAACTCCCTCAGGAGGATCCAGTATCTTAGATAATTTCAGGGGTACACCATCCATTCTATATGCAGTACCTTCAGCCTCAAGACCAGCAGTTGCTACAGGAATCACAACCTCGCTAAGCATCGTTGTAGGCGTTATTTTCTGCTCTAAGGTAATTACAGGTATCTTAGCTAAGCATTTAGCGGCATCTTTTGGAAATGTTGACCCGGGGTCTGATGCAATTATTAATGCTGCGTCTGCTTCTCCTTTGGATAATAAATCGATGGCTGTAAACTCGCCTGGATTATATCTCGGGTAACCTTTGCTAAAGTCAACACCATAAGGATACCCTGTTTGCCATGTAGTTACTGTGTTAGCACCCGCCACATTATAATGACCTCTCATAGGTGTTAAGACAAACTTTGTTTTCTTATTGAGCTCTGAAACCAACCCAACAGCCGCATCTATATTCATGTGTCTTCCATCACTCTGAGTTAAACCCAATCCAAAGAATACTGCTCCAAATCTAGATGCCATCATATCCTCCGCGAGTTGTTGGATGTCCTCCATGGGAACGCCTGCAATTTCCTCCGCGGAAATATTTTCTCCCTTAATTATTGCTTGTAGTACTTGAAGTAACTCGAAGTCTTTATTGTGATCAATTTTAATGAATTTATCAGCTAATTGAGCTGTACGGGTTTTTCTTACATCTACAACCACTATCTTACGATCTTTTTTCCCATTTAAGACATATTTTCCCTTAGGTGTTACACTGTATCTGACAATATGACGAAGATGTGCCTCAGAAGGATTAGAACCCCAAAATATCACAATATCTGCCCTGTTTTTTACCTCACCTAATGTGCTCTTGGATTCACCCACCTGTTGTAATGCGAGTATAGTTGGACCATGACAAACAGAGGATGTGTTATCCACTATCCCGCCTGTTTGTTCCGCTATCTCAATTGCTTTTGAGATTGCACCACATTCAGTTGAACTAAGACCATAGACTAAAGGTCTTTTAGCATTTCTGAGAATCTCTACGGCCTTTTTTACAGTTTTTTTTAAGGTATCTTTTTTATTGTTTATTGTTGGTGTTTTTACTCTATTTTTATGGTGGTTGAGGAATTTTGATCTTGATATCGCACATGCGTTTTTTATTTCCTCTATTTTTCCATCTGTTACGGTGATTTCAATATCATCACATAAGCATCCACAGAATGGGCAGACAACGTCAGTAAAACGCATCAAGATTCTCTCCTTAATTTTTCCACTAATTCATACAATGTTAGAACTTTCTCATCACATGCTTCGATAGACGCTTCTACACCTTTCATGATGGGCATACCTGTGCTACCAGTTGAAGTAGAGTACACTTGATTTGCCCATGGACCATACGGAAAGAACACTAGTCCAGGTTCTAATTTATCATTAGGCGTCCATTTTACTATTACTGAACCGAAATCTGTGCTAACTTTAACATTTTCCCCCTCTTTTAGGCTCAGTTTTTTACCGTCAATAGGTGAGATCTCGATATTATTCACGCTCTCAGAGTATTGCTCTGAAAATTTACCTTCCTCTAATCCGATGCCTTGTTTAGCTGTTCGACCTGAGACCAGTGTAACTTTCATTCTAGTCAATGTCTCCTTAATTTAGAGCCGAATTGCGAATTAGTTCATTATTCACCTTGCCACAGACAAAGGTCTTACCTGTATCTACACATGTTATTGTTATCTCCGCTGGAGCGAATAAGGCTGGGTCAATCTGAGTGAAGTCAAAATTTACGGCTTTATAGATCTCGTAACTTGTCTTTCCATAGTCTTTACAATTTGAGCTGGGTGCTTTCTTTGCTATCTCTCTTAGCTTATCCTCTGTTTCATCGATGATATAACTGGTAACACCTCCGTAAGTCAGGGCATCCTCAGCTCTTCCCATCGCTACTCCACTATCTTTATGAACTGGCATAATGGGTGCAAAACCTGCTCCATATAGTATTTTTTTAGGACCTAATCCAAGTTGATCAAGCCTGAAAAGACCTGTCTCAACTATTCGTCCTGAGATTTGAACCATACCTGCAAGACTTGTGGTCGCGGTCATAACCATGTAAACATTGTCTGGGTCAACATTACATCGTTCTGCGATATAATATGCAGCTGAATCCGGAGGCAACTCTTCGCTCTCCATTAACAGTATGGCTATATCACATTCATCTTGATATTCGATTTTTTTGAATATCTCCTTGGGTTTTAATGCTAAGGCTCTTGCCGGGCCACTCCCATCTGCTTTATAACCTTCTGGTTTTATTCTCCAACCTGCTAGTTGAGCACCGAACAGTGCTATAGCAGGATGATCTGTTGCAACATTTACTGATGGTAGTTTCAGTCCTCCATAATCAGCATAACTAAATTCGGCAACGCCCGCTCCACCCATGGCTATACGTGTAGCCATTAAACCTGCCTCATATCCTCCTCGTGCATTAAGTCCTGTGTCTATAACTGTTGCCCCTGATGGTAGTTTTTCCACTTTAACACCATAATAATCAGGTTTTTCGATTAGCTTTTTTGTCCATTTGTAAGCTAGCTTGTTTATACTCAGCATATCAAGAACACACATTATATTTTAGGTGAAGTTATCTAAACCTTTTACGGTTAGTAATTACAATTTATACAATAAATATCAATGGTTTCAGAGAATAACTGAGGGTGTGGTACTTTGAATTACTTTTCTAAGTAATCTATTACTTTTCCTTCCTGCGTTAACCTGATGTTCTCCGTGTTTCCCCTATTTTTTCTTGAAATACAATAAGCATCTTCCAAGATTTGAAGGTGCCATTCTATGATTTTATCGTCTATCCCAGTTTTATTAATGATTGCCTCTAATGTGTTGTGTCCGTTTTTAATTTCACTTAATATACGTCGTCTAATAGGGTTGCTTATAGCTCTAAGATATCTTCTATGTCTATCTTTAG
>CAZLHA010000200.1:0-3560 GCA_964559155.1 uncultured Candidatus Bathyarchaeia archaeon
TCAAGCTCAGCTAAAGCGGAGCTACCCGCAGTAATTGAGATAATAGTCAAGGAGAACGAGGAGAGATTTGTAGAATTCTTCAATGATACACCAAGTCTAACACCGCGCATGCACAGCCTTGAACTGATACCGGGAATCGGTAAACGACTAATGTTCCAGATACTGGAATTAAGGGAACGTTACCCCTTTGAAAGCTTCGAAGATATCAAGGAACGTACTAGTCTCAGTGACCCTGTAAAGCTAATAAACAGAAGGGTTATGAAAGAACTAAGCGAAGACGAGAAATACAACATATTCACACGCCCAGTCTAAACACTGAATCATCGCCATTTTAACGGTTTATCCCACTTTTTTACGGCATTATTTACACTATGTTTTTAAGAATCCTGTTGGCTAGAAGGATAGACTAAAAATGAAGGCGGCCGACTTCAAGTACAAAAAAAACATGGCGTACACTAGACGCCAATACATGGGGGGTATTCCAGGTTCAAAGATAGTTAAATTCACCATGGGGAATACGGGAAAGGATTACTCCCACAGGGTAGAGTTAATCAATCTAAAAGAAGTCCAGATCAGGCATAACGCACTTGAGGCGGGACGCATAGCTGCAAACAGGGTAATGGAAAAATTTGTCGGCAGAGATAACTTCATGATGAAGGTAGTTCCCTACCCGCATCAGGTGGTGAGAGAGCATAAAAGGGTGAACGTGGCTCAGGCAGACAGATTCCAAGAGGGTATGAAAAAAGCCTATGGTAAACCAACCTTTGTAGCGGCTAGGGTTAAGAGAAATCAACCTATTATAGTAGCAGAGGTTGATCAGGACGGTATTGAGCACGCTAAGACAGCGCTCAAGAGGGCTTCAGCAAAGTTCCCGAGTCCATGCAGGATTATTGTAACCCAGAACTAATTTTAAACTAGGGAACCATTTTTACCCCATACCTTGTATTCATGGATGAATATCGTTGTATGACCTAGAACTAGATCGGGTGACCTCAGAGATAATGGAACGAGGTGCCCAGAAAATACTTTTACAGCTTCCAGATGGAATGCGCTCCTTCGCCTTTCAGCTAGTAGAGGCAATAGAGAGAGCAACAGATGCCACCGTGTTACTTTCAGGAGACTCCTGTTATGGGGCATGCGATATAGCGTTAAACCAGGCGAGAGAGCTAGGGGTTGATCTCATAGTTCATTATGGTCATACAGAGATGGTTAAGGTCTCTGAGGTACCTGTGATCTATGTTCATGCGAGAATAGATATCGATGTGGATCGACTGGTTAAAGCTGTTTTACCTGCGCTTAAAGAATACAGGGCTGTTGGACTGACTACGACGGCTCAACACTCTCATCAAATCACCGAGATAAAGGAAAAATTGTCCGAGAAAGAGGTCATAGTTGTGGTGGGTCAGGGTAGTGGGAAAACCCCTTTGAATGGACAAATTCTAGGATGCAGCTACGTGAATACAATATCTATAGTGAAAGAGGTGGATGCATACCTCTACGTAGGGGGAGGAAAATTTCACCCCATTGGAATCGTGATGAGCACCGGTAAGCCCGTGGTAACCGCAAACCCATTCAACGAAAAAGTATCACTCATATCCGAAGAGGACCTGATGGGAATTGCAAAAAAGCGTATGGCTGCTATAACCATGGCTAAAAACGCGAGAGTATTTGGGATACTCGTATCATCCAAACCAGGACAGAACAAGTTAGATGAAGCTCAGAGACTAGAAGAAAAAATCAAAAAACAGGGAAAAAAAGCAGTTATAATCTACCTAGATGAGATAAGAGCAGAACATGTAAACAACTACTCCGAGCCAGAGATACTGGTTAATACAGCCTGCCCAAGAATAGCGATAGATGGAATCGAAGGAATAAATCGCCCCATGATCACGGTAAAAGAAATAGAAGTTGCTCTAGGGCTTCGGGAATGGGAGTCACTCTGGGGTAACAGCTATCTTGAATAACCGTGATGTTTAATAAAAACCAGATAAGATAGAAACAGGATCCCATAGGATCATATCATACTCAAACAAAGCAATAAACTTCCACGGGGGGCAAAACCGTGGAGATATATCAGAGAACACAAAGGAAAAAGAAAAAATGCCAAAAAAAGAACTGGAAAAAGATGTTTTTCCGGGAGAGAGACTAGCCGTAATAGAGGAATTTATTGACGGCCCCGGAACATATCTGGAAGAAGGAGAAATCAGGGCAGCTGAGATAGGTAAGACCAAGCTGGACGCTGATAAGAGAGAGCTACTCATCAAGAAAGCCACCAGAGAGTTAGTGATCCCGAGAAAAGATGATGAAGTTTATGCGGAGATAGGCCACGTCGCTAGAAAAGATGCGTGGATAGATATCTTCATGATCAATGGAAAACATATACACCCAACCTTTAGCGGGGTAATTCATATCAGCGACATTAGTAAAGACTATGTCAAAAACATAGACATAGCCATAAAGAACGGGGATATCGTAAGAGGAAAAATAGTTAATGAGGTTAACAGGCTGAATCAGACAGGTCTGAAAGGCAATAACTATGGAGTAATATATGCTTACTGCAGCCGATGTGGAGGTCTCTTGGAGAAACAACAGGGAAAGTTGATATGCCCCGATTGTGGACGATATGAGAGAAGAAAAACCGCAAGCGATTATGGTAAGGTGGATCTCCTATGAAGGTAAACATTACTAAACAAGAAGAAGGATACATCGAGTTCGATTTCAGTGGCGAAGGGCATACATTACTTAACTTACTTCAAAGCAGCCTACTGGAAAACAAGAACGTCGAAATGGCTGGATACAGTAAACCACACCCATTAATGGATAGAAGCAGACTATTCATCAGACTCAAAGAAGGCGATGATGTGCTAGGGGCACTAAAAGAGGCAACTGAGAACGCTGATGGTAAGCTTGATGAGTTTCTTGAAAATTTTGAGAAAAGTCTATCAGAACACTAACCATTTTTATTATTAGGAATAACCCTTGAAACAGGTTCACATTGCCCATGTTAAACCAGAGTTCCGTGTACTAGGTATTGCTGCCTGTAAACTGGGAGAGGAGTACCATGTTCTCGGGACCGTGTTTAAGGGTAACAGTGAACTGGACGGGATACTAGCTGGGAAGGGGAAACGCGGACTAGAAGACACTATTATTAAAACGGTTAACGGGTCTAAGCATCATGGTCAGGTTCGTTTGATCCTTTTAGACGAAGATAGAATGCCCTCTGAAATAGCCCCATGTCTTATCTGGGAGAAAACAGGAAAACCAGTACTTGTTCTGACACGAGAAGACTCCATTGATCCTAGGTACATGTTTCACTACAGAGACAGGGTTGTATTAGCTAAGGGAATAGATGAAAAATCAGCTACCCGGGTTCTAAACAAGATCCACGGAGAGTCCGGTTCAGAGGCTCTAAGGATTGCAGATATTATCTTGGAGAACATTTCCCAAGTACGCAATGTTTAATAGTTGTTTGTTCACGATAGTTTCGGATTGGTGGTATTAAGTTGAAATTTTGTCCAGAGTGTGGGGCGTTCTGCCAAGCGGATCCGAGTAAAAAATGT
>CAZLHA010000201.1:0-3487 GCA_964559155.1 uncultured Candidatus Bathyarchaeia archaeon
AAGTAGCAATACTCGGATGCCCTGTCTGCATCGCCTGGAATGCAATGTTTCCCTCTGCGCCTCTAACCTCACCTACAATAATATAGGTAGGACGCTGACGTAGGGCTGCCTTGAGTAATGCAAACATGGTCACGCCTTCCTCGCTACCACTGTTTGCCGTATCCCTAACTACTTCTCTGATCCAGTTCTTATGGGGTACATGAACCTCAGGTACTTCTTCAATGCTCACGATCTTGTAGTCCCGTGGCATGAAGCACATTAAAGCCGATAAACTAGTTGTTTTCCCGGACGCAGTCTCTCCGCATATCCAGATACTCATCTTGTTTTCCAGTAGAATCCAGATATATGCAGCGGCTAGACTTGACATTGTTCCCCATTTTATAATCTGAGCTATACTAATGGGGTTGTGAGCGAATTTACGGATAGTAAAGTTACTACCACGAGTTGACACGTCTTCACCAAACACTAGATTTAATCTTGAACCGTCAGGCATTTTTGCATCTACGATTGGTTCCCTATGGCTTGCTGGTTTTCCTACTATCTCGCTGAGTTTAAGGGCGAAAGCATCTAGTTCTTCTGGGTCATCAAGTAATATACTGCTTTCAATGGTTTTGAAGATCTTATGATCAATATGTATCGGACCTGCTCCACTACAGTGGATATCTTCGATATAGATATCCCGTATGAAAGGCTCTAGGATGCTTGAACCAACTTTTTCACAGTATACCTCATACTTTAGCATCTCATAGCTCAAGGGATCCAGAGTTAGTTTATTTAAGTCATTTTTTTTGAAGCGGGCCAGTAAACCATTAGACTCGTCACTATTCTCAGGGTTAAACTTCTTGAGTTTATATCCACGCTTAACATCAACAAAAGTATCTAGTATTTCAAATAAGTAGCCTGTTTTCTCTTCAGCCGTCTTGAACATTAAGGTCTCATCGATGCTTATTGCGATACGTTTCTCGATCTCGCTGAGAATCCAGTCACGATGGTAAATCAACCTAGGTTCAATAGGCTCATAGATTATTTCTTTGTTTTTTCCTGAAACATGTAGATGTATAAAAACAGGGTCCCCTACGGGATAGATTAAATTAGGTTCATCATGCGATGACATGTCCCTGCTAAGACTATGTATAAGTCTGGGTAAAGGCTCACCATTCTTAAATATCTGAGCCATATAGAACCTGAAATACGGGTTTTTCTTGACACGTTTCTCCCACTGTTCGTCATAACCTTCAAGTCTGGCTATCCTTCCAGCAACACTTAGATCTGGATTAGTATCGTACCCTGTAAAGCTCTGCTCAATAGTGTTAAATGATTCCAAGTATTGACCCCGCATAGATCTATGATTCTATTTAGCCAAACATCGAGGCCTAGAATTATAATGATTATAGAATAGTGAACCAGTAGAAGGAACTATAACCAGAACTAAGCTCTTGTTGAGCTGAACGGCAGTATCTTGATACCATAAGCGGGTGAGACCTCAAAGCTAATGGTCTCATTAACTGTTCTAGTAGCGCCCTTCAACTTTGCTATATTTATGGTTAATGCGGTTTGATCTCTGAAGGTTTTTATCTCAAGTATTAAATGGCCATCGCAAAAGCTTCTCAATCTTACTAGTAGTTCTTTGTTAATGGCATATGGGTGCATACTCATTATGAAGGATAACCCCATTTGGTCCACAACATATCTGCACATGCTGAAAAACTCCATTACATCAGTGTCAATAGCATGTGTCAGAAGATGAGTCAAAGAGTCAATGATGATTATATCATAGTTTTTTCCCTTTTGTTTAATGAAGTTGGTTAATGCGATTAGGTAATATTTTGAGACCTCTTCTGTCCAGTTCATATTCATGGTATTCATCGTAGTGATCCTGAACCTCCCCGTCAAATAGAAGTCTGTAATATTCCAGTTCAGCCGTTCCATATTATTGATTAACCCTTTAGCAGTGTCCTCTGTAGTAATGTAGAGAACCTTTTTATCAGCGGTTAAGGCGCCAAAGGTAAATTGTTGCAAAATTATAGTCTTACCTGAATCATTTGCACCTTCTACTAGAGTTAGACTTGGTAGAGGTAAACCCCCCATCTTCCTGTCAAGCTCAGGGTTATTCAGCTTGAGAATGTCTTGATCTTCATCGAATAAGCTCATGTTTAGCTCCTGTTCGCCTGGTTTTCCCTAGCTCTTGAGACAAGACCTAGTATCAGGAATAAGATAGTTGATTCCCCCCATTCAGATACTGGTTTATCCAAATTTCTTAAAAGAGAGGTAATAAGCAACCTATCCTCTACATCACTTAAATTAGTAGAATAAACTCCATCTTCAGTTTGCTCTGAAGATAACTTGTCCATGATATCTCTAACAACTTTTGGAGACGCCCATTCCTTGTACATCCCCTCTAATAGAATCGCCTCAGATCCCTTTTCACCAAGTCTTATCTGAAGGTAATTAGCGACAAGATTAACATATGCCTCGTAATAATCATCGGTCTGAGTATAGCGTTTCGGATTACCCACACCCAACGTACCAATCTGTTTCTGTCTCTTGTTTGAATCATGTATTGAGGCAGCTAGATCATTTACAGTCTTGGCGATTTCATTAACAGCGTTCTCAGTGTTTAACATTCTCTCTTCTAAATAGGACATATTTTGCGACCCCTCATTTACTGGAATACTTGTTTTTCCAGAAGAACTAGTGGTTTTCTCTACTATAGGCTCAATTGATTCATTAAATTCCTGAGATGTTTTCGGATTATGTTGTTTATTTTTTTGAGAAACAGGGGAACTATTTTCAGTTACCTCTGGGTTTTTTATTTTCTTTGTGGTTGGGGCACCAGGATGAGACGCGGTAGATCCATTGACTGAAACTGTAATCGGATCCTCTTTTTCATCATTGTCTCCAGCTAGTCGTTTCTTGGTCTCCTCTCGTTTCTGTTTATTAACCTCATCCTCGACGGTTTCAACAGCTTTGTTTACTAATTTATCCACTCCCATATCTCTTAGCATGTTGAAAGGGTTGTCCATATCCTGCATTAATGTACGTACATCGAGAAGCGTAGACTTCATGGCCTCTGTCATTGCCCGCATCTCTTGATCCGTCTTATCCATACGGTTCTTTAATTCAACCATATCAGCTGAGACATCATTGTTTAGATCCAGCTCCATGTCTAGATCCCCCATATTCTCTAAATCGGATTCATTCTCCTTACTAGAGTCTCTGTTTTCGGCCATTCGCTTTCACCATTGATTTAACTTAAAAAAGGATTATAGAACAAGGATCGTTGAAAGTAGAGTATTTTCTTGTAATTTTCTGTATATTCACTATTTTCAATTTTTTCACCTATCTTGTATTTAAAATAAAAAGAGAAAGGAGATGTTTGTTTTTATTCTAGTGTCATTATGGTGCTGTATACGGCTGGTAGCTGGCGCTCTATCGTAAGCACTGCTCCCGCTGATGGCCTTAACTCAACCCGGAACTCTTCATACGG
>CAZLHA010000202.1:0-3454 GCA_964559155.1 uncultured Candidatus Bathyarchaeia archaeon
ACAGGAAACAGCCCAGTTCAGAAAAACTTATACTCAAAACAGGCACCTATTCAACCCAACAGAGGCACCTATTCTAGGTAAAAAATGTTAAAATGGCGAGCCTGGGGGGATTCGAACCCTCGATCTCCGGATTAGAAGTCCGGTGCCTTATCCTAACTTGGCCACAGGCTCTCTTCACAGCATAACAGAGATGTATAATTTAAGAGTTTCAGCAAAAAAGGTGGAAACTATTCCTCTTTTTTCTTAAAGATGGTATACCCACAGTTACCACAGGCATATCTATCCCCGTGATCAGCCATGAAGTACCCGCGTCCACACCTATTACAAAAAGGTCGTTTACGCTCAAGTTTACCATCCTTAATCTCATAATGCTTGCTAATTGTATCAGACATTATTCTTCCTCCTCCGGCTCCTCTGCAGGAGGAGCTTCTTCAACTGGCTTCGCCTCTGGTTCAGGCTCTGGACTCGGTTGAGCCCTCTGGTTCCTCTCAATAACGTACTTGGGCTCAACCTGCAGAGCGTAAACAGGATCATCATACACATGAGCAGACCCAACCGTAGTATGAGTCCCACTCAAGGTCTCAATCTTCCTGACAAACACCCGATTCAAACCCACATTCAAAGCAGTAGCAATACCCACACGAACACTACTCCTATTAGGCGTCCTAGGCTGAACCACCTTAAACTCAACTTCCTGTCGATTAAAAAGAGGATTCTTCTTAACCGATGTAAGATCTATTTTCTGCATTTTTCTTCCTCATTCACGGTAATTCACTTGGCCCACCTTCTCCGCTCCTCTGTCGGGACACATGTCCGGGCTTCACTGGCCACCCCATGGGTGGTTTTTGGAGCTGGTTGGCTTCCGCCATGAAAGGAAGGACCAACTATCTCATTTACCGACTACACACAACTCCAACCCTGTTTTTAAGGGTTATCGCTAAAAACCCGTCTAACGCTCCATCTCACTCATAAAACCCATAGCCCACCTTTTCCTTTCATCATTCAAGGATATCACAACCATCCCCTCACGGGGCTGACCATAAATTATCAGAGAACCAACCGGGAGATACACCATAAGGGGAAGAACCAGTAAATCCTCCTCACCGTCCACGATAACAGCCAGGTGGGAACAGCCTATGGCTGCTTCAAAGAGAATGGATTGCGCTTCAGCTGTAATAGTGCCAGGTGGATTAGATACATTGATATTCCTTCTATCAAACTCGATGGGGTCCACAGATTTCCGCATAATTTTATGATCGACCACAACAATATCCGGGTGAATACCTGCCTCAAGAATGTGATAAGAGACATAATCCCCGACAGTAGCAAAACACCTAGTTTCTACTTGATTCAGATAATCTTTGAGACGTAAAATATTCTCAACAACCTCTCCTCTCCATAGATCACCCAAAGGCTCTTTAAGATAAATACGCCTCTCTCTCTGAAGAGTTAAATCAACGAAATCGGGGATATCCGTAAGCCTCGCCTCTACCTAACCTTTAAAGCGTAGCTGCCTGACTCCGTTGTCTCCAGTTTCTCAGCAAGTAGACTATTCTCTGAATCAAGAACAATTAATAATCCAGTATAGTCCTCGCTTAACTCAGTTCCCTTACAGACAGGGCATACAGGCTCATCTGTGATGTTTTTACAGTTTCTACATGCCCTCATTCGTCTTCCTCCTCTTCAGACTCCTTGACTTCATCCTCTATCCAGCTTATCATCCCTAACATAGGTTGACGCGCCGTGACACCTATCTTTCCGCTGCTTCTTCCCCGTGGGAAGCTAACTGCAACAATTCTTACTCTGAAAACGTCTCCTCTTCTGATTGTTCTACCGCTCTCTTTACCGAGAAGTATCCCCTGACGTTCATCATAGCTGATAAAGTCATCCATAAGCTGACTTACGTGCAGCAACGCATCTACTGGCCCTATTCTCAGGAATGTACCGAAATCCGCTACCTCCACTACCTCGCCCTCAATTACTTCCTGTAGCTGTGGATAGAATGTCAGTATATCAAACGTCACTGGGTGATGTGTTCCACCGTCTCCCGCTATTATTCTACCATATGGGTTAACATTAAGATTAATTACGCTGATTATGTAGCCAAGCTCCTCGTCTACTAAACCCTCATACTTACTCCTCAACTCAGCATAGGCTGCAGCTTCTAGGGGTTCATCAAACATTCCCGGGTCGATTCTAATAGTATCCTTTAATGTTATGAGGTTAAACATGGCTTCGCCTCAGCAATACAATTTTGATTGATAAAAACGTTATTGAAAAAATCAAATATCAATGAGCACCTCAAAGCTATATTTACTTATAATATTACTGAGGTACTCCTTCCATTCATCCCCAACGGTAACAAGAACATAGATACCCGCAATATCCGCACGCTGGTTCCTCACAAGCTCCACGAGAGCCTGAACCGTCTCCCCGCTTCTAACCACATCATCAATAATCAAGACGCTGTCTTTCTTACGTATACCTGCCTTGGGGACGTAGAGGCTTTTCCTCATGGCGCTCCCACGCGGAATATAGGTCTCCTCGATAAAGTCGTTGATCCCCACTTCTTTAATGGGTTTAGCTATAAGTAGATCAATATCCAGAAGATTTGCCACTAAGGTAGAGCATGGAATGCCATCCACCGCTGCCGTTAAAACCTTAGTGACTCTACGACCAGCGAATTTCTCCATAGCATAATTACTCATAATTTTTAACCAAGTGATTTCAGAAGTCAGAGGCGTGTTATCAAAATACCCCTCATCATCAAACATAATCCGCTCCTTAAGCGCACCTTTGATATCAGTTATCTCCGAAAGCTTCTCATAGAGTCCTTGAGCCCGTGAATAGCTTGGGAGAACATGGCCACGCATATAGCGGCTTAGAATTGGTGGGCTTAGTCCGAGGACGTCTGAGAGTTCTTGGTATGTATGATTCTCACTTGCAACTTTAAGCAAGTCAGTTATCATCATTCTGTATTTTAATTCTCTAACTCTAGTCTCGGCCATTTTCTCCCTTCCTTTCTTTAAACATTGGCGGGCCTGAAGGGATTCGAACCCTTGGCCAACGGCTTTCTTCGACCCTTGGGTCTTAAAAGGCCGATGCTCTACCTTGCTGAGCTACAGGCCCAGTCTTTTCAAGACGTTAACCCATTTACATCAACAGGATATATAACTGTTTTTCGTTTTGCTGCATTCATTTAATATACCACCGATTAATGGGAAAACAGGGTCGCGATAATACTTATATTAACCACTATAGAGTTGATGAATACAACTGCGGCTATGGTCTAGGGGTTATGATCTCAGCTTCCCAAGCTGATGACTCGGGTTCGATTCCCGGTAGCCGCATCATTTTTCACATATATCTGAATACCTTAATATGCACAAGACAAGGTATTTGATGACGTTGATATATCCAAGCCATTGTTTATCATTTTTATCTAAATCGTTAC
>CAZLHA010000203.1:0-3446 GCA_964559155.1 uncultured Candidatus Bathyarchaeia archaeon
TCCTTCCTTGAACCCCTCTTCAATTATTCTTCTATGCTGTCTACTGAGTCCTGCGTGATGAAATGATGCTCCCTTGCTGATGGTTTCTGCAAGTTCATCGGTTAGACTTGTTTTTTCTCCGTGACTTGTTATCTCTGATGCTAATCTATGGAGCTCTGTCTGGTCTCGTCTGGATATTCTTTTCTTTAACGCGTTGGCGGCAGTTCGAGCAGTGCTCTGGCTTCTTCTCCTGCTCTCGACGAAGATGAGTACTTGTCCTCCGTCATCTAGGCTGTTCAGGGCCAGATTTACAGGGTCTTGTTTATGATATTGTTCTATAGCCTTGATCTGCCCGTCTTGGAATGTGATGTGGCTTCCTAGGGATACCCCTTCCCTGAGGGTTACAGGTCTCCAGTCGGTTGTTACGCTTTCTGCCTCTAGCCATTCTGCTATCTCATCCGCGTTGCTTATAGTGGCGCTGAGTGCTAGTACTTGTAGTTCTGGGCTCATCTGGCGAAGTCTAGCAAGACTTACCTCTAGAGTGGGGCCTCTGTTTGTACCGATTAAATGAATCTCGTCAGTTATTACGAGGCTTATGCCCGTCATCCATGGGCTTCTGTGTCTGAGGAGGCTATCGCATTTCTCGTTAGTGCAGATTACTATATCATAGGCTTGGAGCCATGGACTGCTGTTATCCATGTCACCGCTGCTGACGCCTACCCTGATTTTTTTCCCGTCAGGTTTAGTTATATCAGTATATGTCTGGAATTCCTCAAATTTCTCCCACGTCAAGGCTCTCAAGGGAGTTAGATATAGTACTTTACCACCTCTCTCTAGAATGTGTTTTAGTGCACATAGTTCGGCGATGAGGGTTTTTCCACTCGCTGTTGGGCTTGCGAGTACAAGGTTTTTGCCTTCTAATACTCCTGTGTTAATAGCGTCTATTTGTGGTGGGTAGAGTTGGTTTATCCCTCGTTCGTGTAGTTTTTGTTTTACTTGGGGTGGTATGTTGAGTTCTGCTGGTTTCAATGGTGTGAGCTCACCTCTTTGATGTGGTTCTAAGATATAGGTAATGGGGTTTACTTCTGGACTTGGTCTAGTGTTAGTTCTATTAATAGGCTGCTTATTTTTTCCACTCGTTGGATTATTTCTTCCTTCTTGTCTCCGTGGGCGCTTATCCAGAGCCGGATTCCTGATTCTCCGTAAGGTTTTACCATGGATTTGATGTAGACTTTTTGATCTATTTTATTGGCTTTATCTATGATAGGGGCTAGCATTGATTCATCTCTTAGGTTTAGGTGGATTATTTTTTCATGGTAGTGGCCTCTGGTTTTTTCTTTGAGTATGGGTTTTACCTGGTGAGTGAATATCCATTTTAGTTCGCTGGGAACCCCTGGGAGACTTATTATGGTGGTTTTTTCGTGATTTAATAATACTCCTGGGGCTCCTCCTGCTTTGTTGTCAAGGGGTATGGCGCCTTGGGGGAGTATCGCCATTTTTCTTCTGGCGTCTGTTATTTCGGGAGTGTCTACGACTCCTTTTTCATAGTAGATTTTGTATTGTCTTTCTACTATTTTGTATGCATTTTTGTTTAGCTGTAGGGAGCGGTTGAGTGCTTTTGCTATTCCTTGAAGGGTCATGTCATCGTATGTAGGTCCGAGTCCACCTGTGGTGATTATAAGGGATGTTCGATCTTGTTGTAGTCTGTGAACGTTTTTTGTGATTTCGCTTATTTTGTCGCGTATGGCGATCGTGGTTTGTACTGTGAAGTTGAGGGGTTTGAGTTGTTGGTTTATCCAGTGACTGTTTGTGTCGAGGGTGATTCCGTCTAGTATTTCGTTTCCAATTACTAGGATGGCTGCGGTGTTCAAGGTGTGTTTGTTTTGTGTTTATCTATGATAAGTGCTGTGTTGGTGATGGTGGTTAAACTATGTGTTTTTTAGTTGAATACGTGTGAAGGTGTCTTATTTCTTTGTGTACGTTTTGTGAGTGGTTGATTGGTGTTTAAGCGGTTCCGAGGATTTCATGGAAATAAAATGTTTATGGGGGTTGTTGTACCTGTGTACCTTATTTTATGTGGGTTTTTATAGTGATTTCTATGGGAATGGCTTTTTCTATGCTCTTGGTTATATGGCAATAGTCTCTAGCGCGTTGGGCGCATTTCTTGTTTAGATCAAGCTGGTCTTGTGTACTCCATACATGGATCTCAATTTTGATGTCCCTTATCCTATAGCCTTCTATCTTTGTAAGTTCTATGTCACTTGATGCCTTGACTTTGAGATCCAAGGTTTCCACTTCCAGCATCTCCCGGTAGTAGTTATAGGTATTTATGATACACCCTGCGATGCTTGTCATGAATAACTGATCTGGACAGGGGGCGCACTCGTTTCCACCGTGCTCCTTAGGGGTATCGAATTCCTGTGTGAAACCGTGTAGCTTTGCTGTACCTCCTGTCTGATGATCCCACTGCGCAGACGCTGAGTACTGTAGGTGTTTCTTTAGCCGCATAACAATTACAGATGGCTTTTGTCTCTTAGGTTTTATCCACTGTCATTATGAATTTTTCTTATGATTCCCTACTATTTAATCAAATAATTTGATATGTTTTATCGATTATTATGATCTTAATTTCTTGAAAAATATCTATTAGCCTATTACCTACCTGAGTCTATTCGTTTTTATAATATCTAGAAAAGTCAGATTGTGAAAGCTGTTTGAATTTCATTTGATTATACTTGGGAAGAAGTAGAGAGCTGAAACCGTTTGATTACACACACTATTGAATAGATCTTTAGCTGAGTGATTTGACTTAGAATTGGTCCGTAAAATGATGTTGAATAATATCAAGTTGATTATGATGTTTACAACTAGTATGTGGCTTTTTTAAGGTAAGATATTAGGTCTCGGATTCAACAACTTTTGTATCAAGGAACTGGGATTTAATTAACCGGATTAAACACTGGATCGACTTTAAACACTTAGAGCTGTGGAAAATAAACACTCTCTTGATGGGGGCATCTTGATAAATTAGTTAAGGATTTAATCAAGAGATCTTGGTTGTAACCCCATTTGTAGATAGATGAAATTTAAGAGCCCCTCTTGCAGCCTGAAAGGAATGACATTGATTATATAGTGGCTCCAGAACAGGGTTTGACGCGTTTGTCCGTTGTTGAGTTTCAAGATGGCTACGGCTTTTTTTACTAGGTCGGCTTCATCGGGGTTAGATTCACGTGACTTAGGGGGTTTTTGTCCCGGGTGTCCCGGGTGTCCCGGGTGGTTTGTATATTCTTCTAACTTTTTATCTGACTTTTTTCCTAGAGAAAGAATATCAGGGGTAAGGACAGTAGGGACAGTAGGGACAGACGGCGATAATCTGAGGCCGATATAGCAGTATATTCGAGTTTTTTCTGAGCCTATGCGTTTACGTTGTTTAGTGTACATGATTTCTCCGCTGAGTTTAGATCCGA
>CAZLHA010000204.1:0-3386 GCA_964559155.1 uncultured Candidatus Bathyarchaeia archaeon
TCTGTTATGTCCGCTGGGGGCTACTCTGGCTGCGTCCATTACCCTGAGGAGTTTTTCCTCCGGGATCTCTTTGCCTTTGTATGATCTGATGCTTCTTCTGGTTTTTACTGTTTCATAGAATTCCATTTGATTATACTTCGGGGTGGCTGGATAAAAGGATGAATCCTATCGTGTGGTAAAATATTCACTATATTTTTTCGTTATTACCTCGCCACCCGGTGTCAATACTCCAACTATGATTCGCATGGTATCATGTCTTGGTCCTTCAATGTATGTTTTTATTGAAATTGATTCACCGAAGCCGAGATCCAGTTCTTCTCCGATATTCTCAGTCCAGATTGTACCATCATCTAGCTCTATTCCCACCCATGACCTGTACTCTGTTCCATAAACGGGGCTTTCATTGGTGTAAGTGATTGAAACCGTCACTACGTTGTTACTTCTGGTAGCCTCCCATGTATGCATGAGGAAGGGCATATCCGTAACAGAGTTGATGGTAACCTCTTTCCCAACGTGTTCAACCGGGATATCCCCAGGCTCCCACCCCGACACGGTTGTCTCAAGGTAATAGTAAGTATGATTCTCTTTACTCCAGCTAACCCCGGAGGCATCCAAATCAACGCCCACCGCCATATGACTAGGTATTCTGAGAAGCGCTACATCAACCCCCATAGTATCCAAGAGATGTGCCATCAATATACTGGTATCCTCGCAGTCACCACCTCCATCAACAAGGGTCTCCACGGGGAATTTGGGGTATTCATCAAACGCGGTTGTCTGGTCCGTCAAGTAGTGAAGATTCTGGACGTAAGATATCACTAATTCGGTTTCTTGTTTTGGTGAAAGATTGTTCAGCGCTGAGATTATCTCAAACTCCTTGACCAAGGTCTCTATGTATTCATCATCGTATGGGTGGAGGATATATCCCCTGTAGTCTGATGTATGGTACCTTGGCTTGGTGTTATAGTACTCATACATGGGCTCAGGGATTACCAGGCTCATCTCATATGTCTCACCACTATAACTCCAAGTAAAATTCCTTTCAAGCACTGGTATAGTTTGATTAGAAAAATCGAGTCCTCCTAGACTAGTCTCATAATCCTCCAGAAGAGACTCATACATCTGTGACAAGTTCTCCACCTGTTCCTCCAACGCCTCCTGCTCCTCAAGAAGCCTATCCCGTTCAGCTTGAAGCTCCGCATAAGCGGTTTGTAATGAATCAAGCTGTGTCTCCAATTCCGTGTTCTCCTCAGACACCTCACTATAATTAGCCTCAAGTTCATCGTAATCCTCTTCAAGGTTCTGTACCCTGTCTTGAAGATCAGTAATCATGGGCTTGGTGAAGTACTGGTTACCGAAGTAGCCGGCTGTAGAGCCGATTATTACCCCTATGAGAAGCATGGCAAGTGTTTTCGTTTTCAAACCACGGATTTGTTGGAGTTACGGGATATAAGATGTATGAATGTCACATACCGATTCCCGGGGTGCGGTATCTTTTCTCCCATTCCTCACGCATCACAATTTTCTTGGGGTCCGTTAATCTATCACTGCACATCACCCCATCAAGGTGATCTATCTCATGCTGGAGTAACTCACTCATATCATCGCTGAAAGTTTCCTCATGTAGAACCTGTCTCGCATCATCGTACTTTACTTTGACGCTGCGGTGCCTAGGTATATTCACGAAAAACTCTGCCTTCAAGCTGAAGCAGCTATCCCAGACATCAAACATCTCTTTACTCTGCCAAGTTATCTCAGGGTTGATTAGATAACCTGTGAATTTTGGGCTCTGAATGTAAACTATTCTCTTACTGTAGCCTATCTGGGGTGCTGCAATTCCCCGTCCCATTCCATATAAACGTTGATGCTCTGTTAATGTATCCTTCAAATCCTTCATAATATCATTGAGGGGTTCATCGAAATCCACTTCTTCACAAATATCCCTAAGTCTGGGGTCCCCTAGTAGAACGGTGTCACGTATTACCATAAAGTATCAATCGAGTGGCTGCACTAATTATTATCGCTAGCCCCGAATTAGGTATATACTCGTTCTAAGCGTAGCTAACATCACTGATACTCCAGCCGCTGCTGCGCTGTACACGCTTGTAGCTCTCAGTTGACTTGTCCAAGGATTGGTGGTACCTATCACCCATCTATACTCCTTGAAAAGGTACGCCAAACCATTCTCCGCCCCATACGCTAGAGAAGCTAGGAAGATCAATAGAAAGGCAATACCCCATAACCGTTTCAAGCCCTTAGGTAGACCTAATGATGGTTTCTCTACCATGAGGGGGCCTTCTTTGAACTCAAGCTCGTCTCCTCCTTCATCCTCCTTTCGCTTATCCTCGTCTTTCCTTATACCTCCAAGCAATCCACTGAATACGCTCTCCGATTCCTTTTTTTCCTCCGGGGCGTCTATTCGCTCTACTTCACTTGGTTTCTCTTCTTCAAAGGGGGCCTGATTATTGCCTGACGTTTCATCCTTGAGGACTCTCATATTTGTAAAAACTATGAATAAGGCTGCCCATAGCGGTAATATTCCTGCAATCACCAAGACCCAGTTCACCCTAATCACATTGAAAAAACAAGCCTGCTTTAAACCATCTATGGAATGATAATAAATAACATGCTTAAACAAGTGAAAGAGGCAGGATATGGCTCTGAGGTATTTCATAATCCATAAATGCTTCAGGGTTCTGATCTAGGCTCTCGAGTTTACGGTTAACTGGTAATATTACTGTGAAACATGATCCTATACCTGAATGTGACTTTGTGATGATCTTTCCCCCATGAGCTTCAGCAATTCTCTTACACACAGTCAAACCGAGCCCGGTTCCCCTGGCCTTGGTGGTGAATAGTGGATCAAAAATGTTATCCAGATACTCCTCCGAGATCCCACACCCCGTATCCACTACACTAATGTATACCTCATCTTCCAATCTGAATCCTTTTATCACTAATTCCCCTCCATTGGTCATAGCCTGAACCGCGTTAGTTATCAGGTTTGTGAACACTCGTTTTAACTTGTTTTTATCCGCGTATATTTCGGGAAAATATTCCTCGAAAAACATCTTCTCTTCGATGTTGTCTGGAATTTGTATCGTCTCCAAAACCTCTTGGACAAGATCAATGATATTTACATCTTCTATATCTAATCTAATTGCTTCGGTAAGACCTTGGAGATCTGACACTATTTTATTCATGTAGGTTGCTTGATTCTTTATCCTCTCAATGAGATTCACTATATCCTCTATTTCTCTCGTCTCCTCCTTCTTGATCCATTGTAATCTCTTTTGAATAAGGTCTGTTAGCATGAATACAACCTGTAACGGGTTCCTGAGATCATGTCCTACCATGGTGGCTGTGGCTCCGATGGAGACCATTCG
>CAZLHA010000205.1:0-3368 GCA_964559155.1 uncultured Candidatus Bathyarchaeia archaeon
AAGTACCCGACGCTGGAGACCTAATCCCAGTAACCCATATCATACCAATCCAGATACTAAGCTACCAACTCGCAGTACTACGAGGCGCCGACCCCGACAAGCCCCGTAACCTAGCGAAAAGCGTCACAGTAAAATAAAAACCAAAAATGTTAACAAGCATAGAATTAAGCCGATTCCCTCAACGTAAATCAACAGCACCGCTTTTACTTGTATAACCTTTTTCAATCCCCCAGAGACATAAAAGCTGTAAATCAACTCTCCTAAACAAGAAAAAGACTATAACCCATTCACCGACATAGAAAACATTGAATACAGACCCGTATTCCTGGACGAGAATGGCAAAAACCAGGTTACAAGACTAAGAGCCAACACCGGGTCAATAAACCTCACAGAGGTAAAAGAATTGATCAACGATCCAGCATTCAACAACGTATACGAGATAATGAACCGGAGACAGGAAACCACACCACCCGGGAAGCACCCACAGCTAAGAACCATAAAACTATCCAACTACCCGAAACAGGTAATAACCAAGTGCAGAACCATAGGCGAAAAACTCCTAGAGACAACCATCGCAGAGACCTTGGACCAGAAAGCAAAAAGCTTCAGCCTACTCGACGCAAGCGGACTGGTAATAGGAAAAATCATACCGAGAGAAGACCAGATCTGGTACGGTGTCACAGAAACCCGTCACCGGGAAGAACCAGGATACGAACGCATAGGCAAACAGCTAATAGGAAACACATCATTCATCTTCTACAAAATCAAATAATTCATCAAGACCCTAAAAAACCCAAATTTTTTCCGTTATTGATACCTACTACCAATAAGCAAATGATTTTCTAAGTAGTAATCAGCTTACTATTAGAACCGTTTATTAATTCTGTCGATAGTTTATACAAATTCTAACACATATCAATCTCTGTGGGGTCTATGAGGGAGACTGCAAATCTAATCAATGAAAGAAACAAGATATCAGAAGAAATAGCCAAGATAATAGATAGACCCGCATTAAACCAGCACATCGGCGAATACATCGCCTCCAAGATATTCAACATAGAATTAATGCCCATAGCCACAGCGAAAGGAATAGACGGATACTTCACCCAGAGCAGACTGGAAAACAAATCCGTTAACATAAAACTATACGGTAAAAAAGAAAACATACTAGACACATCAAAAACCCCAGCAGACTACTACCTAGTACTCACAGGCGACGACGGTGATCTATTCAGCTCAAAAGGCAAGACAAGGCCCCTGGTCATCTCCCAAGCATTCCTATTCATTTGTATCCAATAATTCAATGATATAGGACTCAGTAAATGCCTAACCAGACCCGACAAGTCAAAACCCATGCCAAGAGTCCTCGCTTGAAAAAACTCCAACCTAAATATCCCGCTCCTCCTTTTCCGTCTAAGTAACTATCAATGCCGTGCCCCTAGGAACGTTTTTCAACAGGTAAGACAAATCTTACCTGACATGATGGACGTGACCAAGATAAGCTCCAAGGGACAGGTAGTCATACCCAAGCCCATAAGAGATAGTCTAGACCTGATGGAGGGAGACAGACTCATCGCATACGCCCGGGGAGACCTCATCATATTTAAAAGACTGAACGACGAGGAAAGCATCCTCAGTCTCCTATCCCAACCCATTAGAGAGAAAGTGGAAAAGCTATGCATAACCAAGAAGGATGTAGAAGATGCCGTCGAATGGGCGAAGGAACAACCCTAAGGCAGTCTTCGACACCAACATACTCGTCTCCGCCTGGTTTTGGGAGGGAAACGAGTCGAGACTCATAGAATCCGTTGAGGAAGGTCATATCCATGGGTACAGCTCAAAACAACTAATCGAAGAACTCAGCAGATTCCTCAGATACCCAAAATTTAATCTATCCCAAGAAGAGGTGGAATCGATCCGCAGCTACTACCTGCTTTTATTCAAGATAGTAAACCCCAGGCAAACCATTGACATCATAATGGAAGACCCAAGCGATAACATGGTTCTAGAGTGTGCCTTAAAAGCCGAAGCCGACATCATCGTTTCAGGCGACCATCATCTCCTGAAGCTGGGTGCTTTCAGAGAAATAAAGATCGTAACAGCAGCGGAGCTGCTGAAGGCTCTATCCGCTTAAATAAATAGAATAGGGCTTTGGTACCCATAAGATCCCTCATGCATCATTTAAACATGATGCTGTTACCGATCCACCAATCACGTGTATGATGGCTTTTCGGCTTCGGGTGTACCTCTCGGGAGTATTGCTTGTGGCAGTGGACTCTAGGTGATTGCGTTATACTCGTAAAATAGGTTGTAAATACATCTATACGATATCTCTGGTCTAATACTTCTACAAGAGAAATGGTGCTGACATAAATTTTCCAGTTATAACAAGTAGCATATTATAAGCAAATTTTTCTCCGTTATAGCAACCTACCTATTATATACCAGAGCAATCCCAGACAAGTTATCCCTACACAACTTCCTAAAACCCATAATATCCAGTAAACACCGAAAATCAAACCCTGTGGAGAAGATCAAGGCCCTTATACCTGAAAAAACCGGTGTTTAACCGGGATTACCTAAACGCGAAGATCATAATCATTCTATAACCCAATTTAGTTAGACTATCAGTGAAAAAGTCCCGTTTGAAACAATAAGCCTAGGGATACAGAATGGGAGTAATAGAACAGAGTTCACAACACTTTCTATTCCCAGAGATACGTAAACAAATCCTACTCAATATAATCCTCTAGAATATTATGACACACATAATCTCCTTTTTCGAATCTACCAAACTCGCAGTCTTGAGAGGAGCCGACCCAGACACAGCTAAACCGATCAAAACCCTCACCTTGAGAAACCATACCAAACAAAAAAACAAGAAATCAATGCTTTGCTTTTCCTTACCTAATTATTCAACGTAACTGTTCCCACCCATAAAGAGACCACTAAGATATGCACAATATACCCCCTAGCCCAGGAAAAACACGTCCATACTACAACCAGAGAAGATATCGTTAAATATAGGTAAAAATTCATTAGAAACCCATATATTACACATGATATATGTCGTAATACGGTGGGTTGAGTTGTCTGAACCAATTAGCTTGAGACTAACCAGAGAAACCATTGATAAACTAGATGAACTAGCCAACAAAGAACAAAAAGATCGATCCACGTTAATCCGAGAACTATTAGATAACGGGATCCAGGAAAAAGACATAGAACACGCCGTAGAATTATACAGAAAAGGACAAGTAACCAGCTGGAAAGCAGCCCAAGAAGCAGGAATAAGCCTATGGAGATTCCTAGAGGTACTAAGAACAAAAGGAGTACTAATCCAGTACAGCGAACACGACCTAAAAAAA
>CAZLHA010000206.1:0-995 GCA_964559155.1 uncultured Candidatus Bathyarchaeia archaeon
CCTGCACGTTGAACCTTGAGGACTCGCCCGTCAGCATCAAGGCGATTGAAAAATCCATCGCCGACAAGGCGTTCGATGCTGGCTGGGTCACGCCGCAGCCGCCGACGCACAAGACGGGCAAGCGGGTTGCGATCGTCGGCTCCGGTCCGGCCGGCATGGCCGCGGCGCAGCAGTTGGCGCGCGCAGGTCATGACGTGCATGTCTATGAGCGGCACGCGCAGCCCGGCGGCCTGATGCGCTATGGCATCCCCGACTTCAAGATGGAGAAACATATCGTCGAGCGCCGGGCGGCCCAGATGGAGGCCGAGGGCGTCACCTTCTACTGCAATATCGAGGTGGGCAAGGACATCAGCGCCGAAGAGCTTGAGCGCGAACATGACGCCGTTCTGCTTGCGGGTGGGGCGGAGCATCCGCGCGATCTGCCGATCCCCGGACGCGAGTTGGATGGCATTCATTTCGCGATGGATTTCCTGACTCAACAGAACCGTCGCGTGTCGGGCGAGCCGCTGGGCGATGTTGAGCCGATACTGGCCACCGGCAAGCATGTCATCGTCATCGGCGGCGGCGACACCGGCTCGGACTGCATCGGAACATCGTTCCGCCAGGGCGCGGCGTCGGTGACGCAACTCGAAATCATGCCAAAGCCGCCGGAGAAGGAGAACAAGCTGCTGATATGGCCGCACTGGCCGCTCAAGCTGCGCACCTCGTCGAGCCATGAGGAAGGCGCTCACCGTGACTTCAGCGTGATGACCGAGTATTTCAGCGGTTCAGGCGGCAAGGTCGAGCAGTTGCACTGCGTGCGCGTCGACGAGAAGATGCAGAAGATCCCCGGCACCGAGTTCCAGATGCGCGCGGACCTGGTCCTGCTGGCGATGGGCTTCGTGCATCCGCGCCATGACGGGCCTGTTAGCGAACTGGGCGTCGAACTCACCGAACGCGGCAACGTTGCCGCTGACGATGATAAATATTTAACATCTCGCAATAAAATATTCGTC
>CAZLHA010000206.1:1005-1379 GCA_964559155.1 uncultured Candidatus Bathyarchaeia archaeon
GGCAATCTCTCGTCGTGTGGGCGATCCGGGAAGGCCGCCAGGCGGCTCGGGCTATCGACGAATTTCTCATGGGCGAGAGCCTGCTGCCGCGCTAGGCTCGCCAATGTCTGCCGGAGCCGCGCGAAAGTGCCGGTTCTGACCGAATGCCGCGCTGAACATCGCGTGGGGCGGGGTATGGCGACGAAAGTCTAATGACCTTTTAGCCAATATCGCCCGCCGCGCAGATGATTTATTACTCAAGAAGCCGTAAAAAAGAGCTTCAGCGGCGCGAGCCGCCAATCATCCAAAGGGAGGAATGTGCATATGACCAAGAAGACTCTGTCTCGCCGTACCGTTCTCAAGGCGGGCGCTGGCACGACGGCCTTTGCGCTGGC
>CAZLHA010000206.1:1389-3354 GCA_964559155.1 uncultured Candidatus Bathyarchaeia archaeon
ACCGTCACGCTGGGCTTCAACGTCCCGCAGACCGGCCCGTATGCCGACGAGGGCGCGGACGAGCTGCGCGCTTATCAGTTGGCCGTCAAGCACCTGAACGGTGAAGGCGATGGCGGCATGCTCAACACTTTCGTTTATGGCAACGGCGAGAAGACCGCGCTCACGGGCAACGGCATCAACGGCAAGAAGGTCGAGTACGTCACGGGCGACACGCAGACCAAGTCTGATGCCGCGCGCGCCAGCGCCAAGCGCATGATCGAGGCTGATGGCGTCGTAATGGTCACCGGCGGTTCTTCGTCGGGCGTGGCGATCGCTGTGCAGGGCCTGTGCCAGGAGATGGGCGTGATCTTCATGGCCGGCCTGACGCACTCCAACGACACAACCGGCAAGGACAAGCGTGCCAACGGCTTCCGCCACTTCTTCAACACGGAGATGACCGGCCGCGCCCTTGCGCCGGTGCTGGAGGAGGCATTTGGCTCGGACCGTAGGGCCTATCACCTCACGGCGGACTACACCTGGGGCTGGTCTCAGGAAGGGTCGATCAAGAAGTACACTGAGGCTCTGGGCTGGGAGACAGTCGAGGCCGTGCGCACGCCGCTCGGCGCAGGCGACTTCTCGCAGTACCTTACCCCCGTGCTGAATTCGGGCGCAGACGTGCTCGTGCTGAACCACTACGGCAAGGACATGGTGAACTCGCTGACCCAGGCCGTTCAGTTCGGCATGCGCGACAAGACCGTGAACGGCAAGGAATTCGGCGTCGTCGTGCCGCTGTATTCCCGTCTGATGGCACAAGGTGCGGGTGAAGCCGTCAAAGGGATCTTCGGCTCGACGAACTGGCACTGGTCGCTGGACGACGAAGGCTCCAAGGCTTTCGTCACGTCGTTCGGGCAGGAATATGGCTTCCCGCCGAGCCAGGCTGCGCACACCTGCTACGTGCAGACGCTGCTGTATGCCGACGCAGCTCAGCGCGCCGGAACCTTCAAGCCGTCCGCGCTTGGTGCGGAGCTGGAAGGGCTTGAGTTCGACGGTCTCGGTAACGGCCCGACGCTTTACCGTGCGGCTGACCACCAGTGCTTCAAGGACGTGCTGGTTGTGCGCGGCAAGGCCAATCCGGAATCGGAATTCGACGTTCTGGAAGTGTTCCAGGTCACCCCGCGCGAGAAGGTTACGTACGACCCGGAGCTTCTGGGCGGTGAGCTCGGTCCGTACAACGACGGCGTTTAATCCGCACAAGCGCATGTCAATACGACGCCGGTCCCGTCAGAGGGGCCGGCGAGCTGGCCGACGGGTTTCGCGCTCGAGCGGAGAGTTAAGAAGTCATGGACGTCTTTCTCCTTCAGTTATTGAACGGTCTCGACAAGGGCGGCGCCTACGCGATGATCGCGCTGGGGCTGACGCTCATTTTTGGCACGCTGGGTGTTGTTAACTTCGCGCACGGCGCGCTGTTCATGCTGGGCGCGTTTTGCGCGGTTACCTTTAATACCATCGTCTCGGCCGAGCGGGTGACGGTCGATCCGACACGGACCACCGCTTGGGGTACACCCATGGAGGTCAAGGTCCCCTATGCCGAGGTGTGGTTTGGTGATTTTGGCCGTTTCATCGTTGAGTACTCTGTTCCGCTGTCGATCATCCTAGCGATCCCGGTAATGTTGCTGATCGGCTTGGCCATGGAGCGCGGGCTGATCCGGTATTTCTACAAGCGCCCGCACATTGAACAGATACTGGTGACGTTCGGGCTTGCCATCGTCCTGCAAGAAATCGTCAAGTTGTTCTACGGCGCGAACCCGATCCCTCAACCGGCGCCCACGCCCGTCGCAACCTCGCTTGATGTCGGCATGTTGTTCGGCTTCGCCCCCAACGAGATCGTGTACCCATACTGGCGCATGATCTACTTCCTGTTCTCTGCTGCGGTGATAGGCGCGGTGTTCGCCTTCCTGCGCTACACGACATTCGGGATGGTGGTGC
>CAZLHA010000207.1:0-3343 GCA_964559155.1 uncultured Candidatus Bathyarchaeia archaeon
TAAGCTCGTCATAGCTATATGTGAATCCCGTCAAAGTCAGGAAACCGTTGATAAGCCGGGATACACCGTTTAGGAAGTCATGACCTGCGTCTGTTCCATAGTCCTTAATGACTCTGTGGAAGATTGTGTCTGGGCGCTCAGCGCCGATACTGTTCTTGTCTATGACGCCTGACTTGAGTTCTCCATTTTGTATCATTACATAGGCATCGTATTCACATGCCTCATACTTGCATTCAGCACAGTGCATACAGATATTTGCCCTGCTGACGAAGCTAAAGTCAGCTGGAAGGAATATGCTGAAGATTGATTTACCGCTCCATAAAGGTTCAGGCTCAGAGATTGTTGGCTCAGGTACCTCACCCTGATACCCTATATAGCTTAGAAGCTTACCAACTTCATTAGCTTTCAACATGGTCTCCTTTCTTGTGAGGAGGTATGCTCCGCTGATGTAGTCTTTTCCAGCGCCTATGATTGGTGCTCCGTATCTTGGGCTCAGAATCTGGTCCTGTACCTGCATTAGCATACGTGCTTCTGTCTGGGCTTCCTTGCTCTGAGGTATATGCAGGTTCATCTCGTCTCCGTCAAAGTCCGCGTTGTAGGGTGGGCAGACAGTGAGGTGCATCCTGAACGTCTTGTAGGGTAATACCTTGACCCTGTGAGCCATGATACTCATCCTGTGGAGACTTGGCTGTCGGTTAAAAAGGGCGATGTCGCCGTCCTTAAGGTGTCTTTCAAGAATAAATCCGGGTTCAATGCTCTCTGCGATTAATGTCCGGTCTTGTACGAATTCGAGTCTTATGCGTTTCTGGTCGGGTCTTATGACGTATAATGCTCCCGGGTGGTTATTTGGTCCATTAATGACCACTTTCTTAACTTCTTCAATGTTTCTCTCAGTGACAACCTCTGGTACTGTGAGTTTTGATGCTATGTGCACTGGTACTCCTACCTGGTTAATATCCAAGTTGGGATCTGGGCTAATTACTGTACGAGCAGAGTAGTCTACACGTTTCCCGCTTAGATTCCCTCGGAATCTGCCTTCTTTTCCTTTGAGCCTCTGGGCTAGTGACTTTAGTGTCCTACCTGAGCGGTGTCTCGCTGGGGGGATTCCTGATACCTCGTTGTTGAAGTAGGTTGTAACGTGGTACTGAAGTAGCTCAGAGAGGTCTTCAATGATTAATGTAGGAGCTCCGGCATCTATGTTTTCCCTGAGTCGTTGATTGATTCTGATTATATCTACTAATTTGTGTGTAAGGTCGTCCTCGGCTCTTATTCCTGACTCTAGTATGATGCTTGGTCTGACATCCACCGGAGGAACAGGCATTACCTGCAACACCATCCACTCTGGTCTAGCTACAGATGGATTATATCCCAGCATTTCTAGGTCTTCATCTGAAATACGCTCAAACCATTCCCGGATCATGTTTGGAGTGAGTCTCCGGGTTACCTCCTCTTCTTCCTCCAAACCTTCATCAAAGAATTCCTCTTTCTCGATCTCAACAAAACTGGTTGGTTTATTGAATTTAATCTTCGTCTGGACCATACCACAATATGGGCACTCTTTGTATCTCTTGTACTTCTTCGCCTGTTTCTTGATCTCATCCTCGGTTTCTTCACTCACTTTACCGAATAAATCGATGTCTCTACCCATTTGCTCCTGAAGCTTCTCCTTGAGTTCAGGGTCCAGTAGTATGCTTCCGCATCCTCGGCAGGTCGCGTTCAGCACTTTGTATACCGGTTTAGCGAACTCTACGTGAACCACGGGTACAGCTAACTCGATATGCCCAAAGTGTCCCGGACAATTGATAGCGATGTTTCCACATGTACGACACCGCTGTCTAGGCTCTAATGTTCCCAATCTTTGGTCCATAAGACCACCTGCAATTGGGGCTCCGTCTTCATCGTAGGTGTCGCTGGTGTTGGTCTCAACTACGCTTAGTCTCCTAATCTCGTCTGGTGGTAGTAAACCGAATTTAATTGCGTTAATTACTTTACTCATTTTACTCGACCTCCTTGGTTAGCTCTAGGCTTGGGGACAAGCCGAGGCTTTGCATCTCCTGTAATAGTAGTTTGAAGGCGTAGCTTACTGTTACGGGTTCTATGTCTCCCTTCCCCTCACAGGTTGGACAGACGTATTTTCTCTGTCTGATATCATAGTAACCTTGTCTCCCACATCGCTCACAGACGTAGATAGTGTAAGAGTCGGATTCCTCAAGCAACCTGTCCTTGAGAAGCATAGCTGCTCCGTGTCCTACTAGGCAGTCTCGCTCCATCTCTCCGAATCTTAGTCCTCCTCCTCGAGCTCGGCCCTCGGTTGGCTGCCTTGTAAGCATCTGCACTTGCCCACGTGCACGGGCGTGTATCTTATCCACGACCATATGGTGGAGCTTCTGGTAGAATGCAACGCCGAGGAATATCTCTGTCTCAAACATTTTCCCTGATTGCCCATCGTAGAGTATCTCCTTACCACCTGGTTGGAGACCAAAGTCTATCAGGTGCTCCTGCAGGGTCTTTGGTTCCTCGTTATCGAAGGGAGTTCCGTCGACGATGTCACACCTGATGGATGCGGCTTTACCGCCTATGGCCTCAATGAATTGGCCTACTGTCATCCTGCTAGGGTAAGCATGCGGGTTCATGATTATATCAGGGATGACACCTGTTGTACTGAAAGGCATATCTTCCTGTGGCACAAGCATTCCGATTACTCCCTTCTGGCCATGCCTTGACACGAACTTATCTCCAAGTTCGGGGATACGGTTACTTCTTACTTTTACTTTGACTAGTTGACTGCCCTCGATGTCCTTGGTGATAAATACACTGTCTACGACACCTACCTCGTTGGGTCTTACACCCACGCTAGTGTCACGTAGCTGGGGGCCTCTTACTTCTAGGCCACGGTATTCCTCCATGAATCTTGGTGGACTGGTCTTACCGATTAGTATGTCGCCGCCTTTTACTTCTCCTTCACTGGCTACTAGCCCGTCTGATTCTAGTTGTCTGTAAGCGTCAGCTCCATGGTATCCTCTGATACCCGCTTCTGGTATTGTTAACCTGTCTTTGCTGCCACCAAGGTATTGTTTGCACTCGGCTTTGTATATCCTGAAGAAACTACTGTTACCTAATCCACGCTGGACCGAAGCTTTGTTGAAAATGATGGCGTCTTCCATATTATATCCGATGCTACTGAGTATCGCGATAACAAAGTTTTGACCAGCTGGTCGTTCATTATAACCGAATACATCCATGGGTTTGGTGGCTACTAGTGGTTTCTGCGGGTAATGGAGCAGATGTGCTCATGTATCTGTTCTATCCCTATAGTGACTGGCATAAACGCCTGGCGCCTGCT
>CAZLHA010000208.1:0-3268 GCA_964559155.1 uncultured Candidatus Bathyarchaeia archaeon
TTTTTAGCTTTCTTTCCTGCAATGTATCCTATTAGATATGCTGCAGGTATGTTTTTTCCGCTGGCTATCCAACCGTATTCGTCTTTTAATTCATGGCTGGAGGAATTGACTAATACGTAGTCGCCTTCTATCTCTGATTTTGTTACCTGTACTGTGATGTGTTTATTACTTAGACGTACCACGAATCGTGGGTGTTCAGATGTAGCAAGAACTCTTCTTGCTGCGTAGTCTGTCTTTTTATCCCTTCTTCTACGATAAGGTACTCTATAGTTTGCTCCTTTACCCAAATGTACGCCTCCTCAGTTCATTCTCATTAATGTAACGATCTAGTTCTGCTACGCTTCTAAACTCTCCACCTTTAGCCTTTCTATATAAGCTACGATAAGTACTTACATTGATGATTCTTCTTTCTCGTAGGCTCTTTAGATGTTTTCTCTGTGCTCTAATACGGTTTATCCAGCGCTGCTTTCTACTTACTACAGAGTATTTTTTTCCACTCTTGCTTCCGGGACCAACCCTTCTACCTTTTTTCTTTTTTTCAGCAAGTATTCTTGCTCTACCTCTACTCTGACTATTCTTTGGTAGAGCTTTAATCGCCTTATCCTTTATTAGTTGTCTAATCTCGTCGCGAGTAATAGCCATACTAACCTCGTCTATCCTTTCAGGATCTATCCATACTCGATTTGCACCACAGTTTAAGACGGATGCCGCTAGTTTTCGTTGACTAGTTAGATTCATTCTTCTTCCTCCATGGTTTCATCGTCTTCTTCGGCATCTAATAGATCTTCATCATATTCCTCTTCTTCAAGTTCCTCGAAATCATCTTCGATTTCCTGAATTCCAGAGTTTAATATGTGAATGTCTAGTTTTTCGGCTTTGTTAACAATATGTTCTCTTTTACGTCCGCCAACAGATCCGCCTATACGAGCTACTTGAGTTTCTGGATCAACTTTTTTCAAGTCTTCAGTGTTCCAAACCATTACTTCTTCATATCCAGATGCATGTAATCCACGTACAGCTGCTGGTCCTCTATAACCAACTTTAACGGATTTAGGCCAACCCTTTTCCTCTGTACGCATATGATTGTCTATGCCTCTTGGTCTTCTCCATTGATCTTTAATTCTTACGAAACGCCAAGACTCAAACCTCTTGAAGTGAGGTCGATTCTTTTTGATTCTTTTCCTTATTCTCAGTAGTCTTTTCTTCTCTTGTTCATTCATTTTCCTCACTCCTTTTGGTAAACATATATACCATCCAAGAACTTCCGCAAGTCCTTATTACGTATATGTGTTGATTGTTGTATATTCGCGGCTGTTTGAGCTACTGATTCAATATCATTTCCGGTTACGACTATATCGTCTCCATCTACACTCACTTCAACGTTGCCCATAATTTTTGCAGTCCTTGGGCTTTGTTCGCCTACGAAGTTGTTGATTATTACTTTATTTCCTTGAACGTTAATTGTCATGGGGAAGTGGATGAATACGATCTTAAGTCTGTATGTGAATCCCTCAATTACACCTTTAATCATGTTCTTGACATGGCTAGTGATGGTGTTAACAAGGGATGCTTCCTTTTTCCTTGGGTTCTCTGCCCAAATTCTCAGGGTATTATCCTGATAACCAAGGTTTAACTTTGTATGTCCAAAGTCCCTGGTCACCGTCCCGTTGGTTCCTGTGACTGCAACCTTATGCCCATCTAGGGTCAGGTTTACTTCTTCAGGTACCTCAATAGTGTTCTCTACGATTTCAACAGTCACTTTTTTTCACCTAATATACGTAGGCTAGCAGTATGCCGCCTACGTGTTCCTCTTTTGCTTGGATATGGTCCATTACGCCTTTATTGGTCGAAAGTATAACCATCCCCAGGTCTCTGCTAGGTAGGTATCTTTTCTCCCATTTCTCCAGTTCGGAGACACGGGTTTTGAATCGTGGCTTAATAGCCTTTGTTTCATTTATCCTACCGAATAGCTGAACCCTGAATTTTCCTTGTCTTCCGTCATCTATGTACTCTATTTCTCCAATATATCCTTTTGACTGGATTAGTCGGAGTACACGGCCTACTATGCCTGACGCGGGTACAATTATGCACTCGGTTTTCCTTCGCCCTTCATGGGCCATTATTGTGTTTAATGCGTTAACTAGTGGGTCCAATCATTTCACCTATATTTTTTGAATCCCAGCTTTTCCGCTACCTCACGGAAACACTGTCTGCAAAGGTTCAGTCCATATCGTCTGACTAGACCATTTTTACTGCCACACCTTCTACATTTTCGGCTGCCTTTGCCATAGTCTCTTTCTTTGGGTGGTATTTGCTCACTCATTTAATCAAGCCCCATTTCTATATCATAAGTCTCTGCAATGAATCTCTGTGCCTCTTCTTTCGTGACACGATGACTGCTTCCGACTTTTGAACGTGATCTCTTTCTGCGGCTAACTCTATAGCCTAGTCTTTCTACTGTTACAGCTACATCCATTCCGATTATTCCTGTCTGTGGATCATATCTTGTACCTGGGATGTCAATATGCTCTTTAATTCCAAAGGAGAAATTTCCATATTGATCAAAGCTTCTTGGGTTTAATCTATGACCTATTGCTGCGAATGCTTTCCGAAGGAAGGTGTCTGCTTTTTCATCTCTTAAAGTAACGGCGCAAGCCATGGGTTCACCTTTTCTTATACCCCATGGTCGGATTGATTGTTTCGCTGCTCTCTGGTTAGGTGCTTGTCCGGTTATGTTTTCAAGTATATTCATTGCATTCCTAAGAGGTTGCCCGCTCTGACCAACACTTATGTTGACAACTACTTTCCCAATCTTTATCTTCTTCATGGGATTCTCGGACATTATTCTTGTTCCTCCTCTTCACTTAGTTTTATCAGTGGGTTATCTGATCCCACAACGAATATGTACTTAACCAGTGTTCTGATATCGTCTCCTTGAGATGTTCTAATGGTACCGGTCTTTTTCCACCCCGGTTCTGGGCCTAGGCCGATAAGTGTACCTTTTGCGCCTTGACTCCTTCCCCCTATGATTATTGCTTGCTGCATTTCTTTAAATTCTATATGATCTTGGATTTCTTTCTCTGGTATCTTTATCTTTAGAACATCATTGACTTTGTATATGTCCTGTTCGTTGTTTATCATTATATTTGATCCATCGTGGAAGTTTAGTTGTGTTTTCCCGTTTCTTTGACTTGTTTTTCCAATGATTCTATATAATTTAAACTCCGATTCATTAGCTGAGATTGCTAATAGTTTTAGTTTTCCACCA
>CAZLHA010000209.1:0-3252 GCA_964559155.1 uncultured Candidatus Bathyarchaeia archaeon
TATCCATAGATTCTACAATTTTATCCAGTGCTTTCCACATCTAATCTTGGATCAATGTGAGGGTAACTCAGCGTCATGTCTGTGTTCTCACTTTTTTCTTATCTTTCATCACTTGAATTCAATCATAACATCATCGATCAAGTAGATCATCTCAGTCTCCCAGCGAACAGAAATTCCGCATGCAACCCATGCGGATCCATCTGAATCCGTGGAAAACACGACGCTTTGACTATAAGTCTTCCACCCCTCCACTTGGTTTGCTGCTCCTAGTTGGGCTAGGTCTATCTCTGCTTCTGGGTCTTGAGGACCTATATAGCCAACTACCTCTGCAAGTTGGTTAAAGCTCTCTGACCTACTGTAGAGTTCAAAGCTTATTGTTCCATTGTACTCTGTGTTGGGCTTTAACGCTATTTCCTGTTCAAGCCATATGGTTCCATCATCTTGTGATCCATCAATATAAAATCTAGCTACCCCATCGGTTGGATCAGTCATGTCTTCGGCTTGTGTGATATTCCATGCAACCTTGTTACCCGGGTTATTTGGATCCCTTGGAACGTCAGCTTCTTTACTCCAATCCTCCAGTCCATAATCAAACCCATAAGTCAACTGGATTTCCTCTTTTTCTTCTGGGGTCAAGTACATGAAAATCCCTGCTCCAATTATTACAACAAGTATTAAAGTTACTATTAACCGGTTCCTATCCTGATTCATTTCAATTAATACAATATAACAATGTTTTAAAAATAGAAAAATTAGAGGAATGGCTGATATTCTTTGAATCTTTTTCTCATGGTTACCTCAGAGGTATCAGCTTTCTTAGCTATTTCAGCTTGGGTTACCTTTACTCCTTTTTCCTGACAAGCCAAGTATAATACTGCGGCTGCTACTCCACGCGGATTTTTTCCAACTACTAGCCTTCTTTTTCTTGCTTCTTCTAGTATATGCATTGAGTGTTCTTCCACTTGTCCATTTAGATTTAGCTTTGAGGATATGCTGGAGATGAACTTGGTTGGTCCATCTACTGGTGGCTTAAAGTTTAACTCCTTCACGAATAATCTATAATGATATTTGATATCATGTTCTGATTGACATGAGGCCTCAGCTATATCACTGATGGAGCGTGGGATCTTTTCTTTTCTACACGCTGCGTATATGGCTGCTGAGACGAATCCGTCTATGGATCTTCCTCTTACCAGGTCTTCTTTGAGTATCTTCCTATAGATTTGAGCAGCTTTCTCATGTATATGATTTGGAAGATGTAGCTCATTCGCTATCCTGCTCATCTCTGATAAAGCGATCTTGAGGTTTCGTTGCCAGCTCTCGTTTACTTTTGCTCTCTGATCCTGTTTCTTGAGCCTTGTCATCATGTTCCTGGTCTCTGGGTCCAGTTTCTTTCCCTTTGAGTCGTATCCACTGTTGAATGTAGTAGAGAGTCCTTTGTCGTATATTTTGTTTGATAATGCGTAACCGTTTCTGCTTCTATTCTGTTTTTCCTGTAGGCTGTAGGCTCTCCAGTCTTGTTGGAGGCTGTATTTTTTTTCTTGTAATACTAGGCCGCATTTGGCGCAGATTATCTCACCTGTCTTTATGTCTTCTATTAATGAGTTTGATTGACATGCGGGGCATGTTGTTATTTGTTTAGATTCTGTTTCAGGTTGGGGATTGTTTTTCTGCGTCAAAGTATTCATCATTTTAGTCATTATATCCTCTTATCTTGTTATTAGTAGTAATGTATTATACACTTATATGCTCTATGTTTAACATGTATTTTATTTAATTCATATGTAATCACTATTATTAACTTGTTTTTATTTCATTATATATGAATCAAATACAATCATTTGCAATCAAAACTAATATATCCTAAACAATTGTATATTAACTAGATTGGGTGACGGGCTATGGATGATGAACCAATTACAAGGACCTTCAGAATCGAAAAAGACTACGATTCAGCTCTGCGAGAGGAAGCAGAGGAACTAGGTACAAGTGTCAATAGTCTTGCAAACCAGATTTTAAAAAAATACACTGAATCAGAACGATATCTGGGAAAAGGACAATCAATAACGCTGTCACCTAGAACACTTGAGGCACTAATAATTAACTTAGAAGACGATGAAATCAAGGCTGCTGGTATTAAATCAGGTACTTTTGTCCCAAAAGATTGGTTGCTCATGAGAGGTATGACCATTAACAGTGAATCTGTTACCTGGTTTATCACGGATGTTCTTGGCGGATATCATGACTGGTTTATATGTGATCTTCATGAACGAGATGATCATAATTTATTTCACCTGAGACATGTCTATAATAAGAAATGGAGCATTTTCCTAGAGAGTTACATTGAATCATTATTCATTGAATTACTGAGTTTGGATGATCTAGAATGTGAAACAACTGATACTACAGTCAGTTTTAGAGTTCCCATGCAGAATATTGACTAATCTATTTAAATCATTTCTCTAATCACTACTAAATGTATAATTCAGATACCCTTCAACAAGGTATAAATCAAACTATCTTATATGATGAAATATTAAACACGATCTCAAACATAGATCTCATTAATCTGATTATAATCTCCGGACAAATACTTGTGATAGGTGTAGCATTCCTTCTACTAACTAATGCTATTAATTCACTTATAGATAAAGTTCAAGAACAAAGAGAGATTGAGCAAAGAGTAACAAGACAAATCAAATTATTTTCCAAATATGTTATGGCCACAATTGGGTTGTTAACGATCCTCGGTATCTTGGGTATTGATCTAACATTAATAGCCACAAGCCTAGGAATAGTTGGTATAGCTGTTGGTTTCGCCGCCCGTGATCTCTTGTCTAACCTATTGAGTGGTATATTTATCTTATTTGATAGGACCTATCAGGTGAACGATGCTGTATTGATCCATAATACATTTGGTATTGTCAGATTGATTACCCTAAGAAACACAGAGATAAAAACATTTGACGGAAACATAGTTGTAATCCCAAACTCCAAAGCAGTTGATGACAAAATCATAAACATGACCTCTGGTTCCAGCGTAATGCTTTCCTCAATATCTGTTAGAGTAAGTTACGATGAAGACTATCAACAAATAAAAGAAATAATGAGAAACGTGGCAGAGAACCACGATGATGTTATAGTTGACGAGTTTAATCAACTCAAGTTCAGAGTTGAAGAGCTTGAGGAAAGACTTCAAGGAGTGGAGATAGAGATGTATTTCACCGTCCAAGCAATAAACGAACCCTGGAT
>CAZLHA010000210.1:0-3249 GCA_964559155.1 uncultured Candidatus Bathyarchaeia archaeon
AATAGGATAATGAAAAGCTATCAGCTATGTTACCCTCGTTATTAACTGTGATAATGTGTTCAATACTTGTCCCAGTTAATTCGGATTCACTGCTTGTTGTTGGATTGAGTGAAACACCATAATCAGCAACAACATCTACAGTACAATCCCAATCAGTAGGCGGCGGGAAATTACCTGCGGAAAACATACGTGTTCCACCAAATGCATTACCTGTACTAGGTGTTGCAGGAGCCGTAAATTGGATATTAAAGGTCACTATATCAGCAGGTATCGTAGCTGATGTTAAATCAACATCCCCATTTGCAGGATCATGATTTCCACCTTCATCAAGTATTACTGGATTCATTGAACTGTCAAAGGCAGTGTAACCAGCATAAGCAAAACCGTCTTCAACAGGGAAACCAATTACCTGTAGGGTAGCTGATTGGAAACCTGTTGTATCTGTGAAATCAACCTCCCAGCTAATTGAAAAAAGTCCAGATGGATCTACAGTTATTGTGGCACCATTTGGCGTTTCGATAACTACAGCATCTCCAGCATCTGAATTAACCAATAATGTAGGTGTTGATAAGGTTAGTAGTACTATTAGTATTATTACGTTTAATTTTTTAAGTTTCAACATAAATTCTCCTTATGTCTTCAAAAAGTAATTATCCTATTATCAATATAAGCCTTTATAGATTAAAAAAAATAGAGAAAAGGGATTATAGTAGGCCCCATAAGAAAGAGATAGGGTTTAGATAATTCAAGAAAAGATCAGTTTTATCTGCCCCTGGTTGTCCCCATTCGAATGAAATTGGATTTAATCTATCTAGGAAAAGGCTAGTTTTCGTAGTTGGTTCTAACATGCCTGTTTCAGTTTGTAAAGCTAGTTCGTTTAGACTACTATCTTGTATGGTTATAGTAAATTCTACGTTACCACCAAACCTATAATCATTGTCAGCTACATCTATTAGTGTATCCCATTCGTAAGTCAAGGTTTGTGTTCCTGATGATATATCAATTGTAACATCATTTGTAGATGATGCAATTTGCACCCCATCTATACTAAAAGTATATGTTGCTACTGCATTACTAATTTCAGCACTGCTAGTTAACTCATATTCAATTGTAATAATATTTGCATAGGGTTCTGGTAGATTCGTTGTTACCGAGTCAATCGTCACATCTTGGCCCAGTGTTATTGTTTGCTGATCAAATGCTACTATTCTTTTTCCTGTATCGTGTTCCCAGACTATGGTTGTTAATACATATTGGCCTTGGAATCCATCTGTGTCCAAACTTACGGTTACATTAGATGTCTGAGTGGTTTCAAGCTGTGATCCTAAAGAGTATTCATCGAGATCATATACGTTTCCTAACTCGTTATTAAGCAAATCATAGTCAAGTAGGTCCATGTAATTCGAATAGGGTATGCCTAATATTTCTCCGTTTGATGCGATCCTAGTAAGATTCTTTGGTGTATCTCCTTGATGCTGTAAATCTACTGTTGTCCCATTTACTGTACCATCCGTATTTATATCAGCATATAGGCTGTAAGCGTCTTCACGAATCAATATTGATGCGTAACTGTATTCTGTTGCGGTAGGTACGTCAATAAAGTCTATCTTAACATCAACCCCGTGCTCTGGAGTAGTTGCGTTATGTTCTGTGACTACATTTATCTTATAGTCTAGGATCTCAACTGGTGCAACTGAATAAACATGTAAAACGTATGGGTTAAAGGTCTCTGTAACAATAGCTATAGTATAGTCTCCTGGGTCATCTATCGTAAACTCTGGGTTAGTATCAAAATCCCCTGTAGCGTTAATAGTTTTTGTAACAGTCTCCAAGTCATCGGCTAGGAGGTCTTTTAATGGCTGAGTGTCTCCATTTTTAGCATCAGTAATTGCATCGATTACATCATCATAAGTAGCTGTAAGTAGCCTTACCTCGACAGAATCGTCTGCTAGTCCAGGATCTCCATGATAGGTAGCCATGAGATTGGCTGGGGCATAATAAAGCTCCCATGTATTTATCGGAGAGGTAATACTGCGAGTCTCAAAAGCACTATATGCATTAACCGTGTTTCCATCATATTCGTTCTCCGCGGTCCTTGGACCACTATAGTTTACATCAATCGGATCAGGCAAATCAACGGTAATATCGCCTGTGTTTAATCTAATATAGTTGCCATTATCTAGTTCACTATTATGGTCAGTAAAATAGAGTTCATCGATAGTTGTTCCATCATCAACAGTTACGGTAACCGGAAAAGGATTCACTAACGTATAATTCTTGACATCAGAGTCAGGAGCAGCTGAACTGTTATAATCCTCCTCTGTCTGTGTTTCTGCACCAGAATACTGGAAGGGGGTTATGGTAATGTCAAAACTTTTTCCTGCCGTTATATTCAATGCATACTGTCCGGATTCGTCAGTTACTCCAACATATGGGCCATGATTCGGATAGGTTACTGGGTCTAGAGTATAGATTACTCTAACATCCTCGTATGGAGTACCATATATGGAATCTGTTATTGTTCCAGATATGCTTGGACTGGTTTGATCGCTTGTTAAAATTACATTTAACGTGTCACCATTAGTTACATCAAACATTGGATAGTAATATTCATCAAATCCAAGATCTGTTTGATTTTTTGTGAAATAATCATAAGTCCCAGCATCAGGGAACTTTATCTGATAATCTCCGACTGCATCAGTGGTATCATAATAAAAGAATTCCCCATCCTCCAGATGGATAACAATGTCTTCCACACCACTAACCCCCGTTGGTTCGTAGACTGTCCCCGATAGATAAGCCTCGGTAGTAAAGTAATGAAGATACCAATCCCCCACATTCTCATCACTTGTTACTTCAAACTCTTCGATATGTAGACCACTTAAGCTATCAGGGTTAGGAGGATAAATCATAACTTCATATACACCAGAAGCCAAATCTATAGTGAATTTACCATCATCAGGAGGGGTTTGACTGTCTGCAGTATTTACTACAGTTCCATCTGAATCGAAAAACACAATATGTGCACCTATAACTGGATCATGAGCAGTTTGATCTGTTTTAATCCATCCCTCAATAGTAAATTGAGCTGAAGCCGTTATTATTCCAGTAAAGGTAACAGCAAATATAATAGTTAAGAACAATAACTTGGCGCAAACTCTATGTTTATCTGTACTCAATCTTAATCACTATCTTAAACTATAAATGCATTTATTATCCTTTCCATTAAAGATTTCTGTTTATTAATAC
>CAZLHA010000211.1:0-3225 GCA_964559155.1 uncultured Candidatus Bathyarchaeia archaeon
ACAGTCCAAGCAATAAACGAACCCTGGATTAAGGGAGAGGTTTTTGAAAAAGTTATCTCCCGTCTGATGGAGAATGAGGTAAAGTTTCATCGCCAAGCTCCAACCAATGAGCCTTCTTATGGATAAACCTCTTTTCATTTATTAACTACAATTCAGATAATGTTTTGATCTATTTGGATTCCTTTACTAGAGATGTTATAGTCATAGTCGTATCCTTTACCTTAGGTTTAATTGATCTGAGCGTTGGAATGGGGTTTGGCTTCACGGTAACTCCTGTATTAATCCTACTTGGATATTCAGTAACCGAGACGCTTCCAGCTGTACTCGCTGCTTCGTTTATAGGAGGTGTAATAAGCAGTATCAGTCCCCAGAGACTAGGAAATGTAGATTTTGACCTAAAATCCAGGGCTTTGAAGATGGCTATCATCATGGGAGGAATAGGCGCTTTGGGGATGTCTGTGGGTGTATATTTTAGTTTTAACATACCAGAACAATATACTCAAACCTATATCGGCTTAATTACGCTGCTCTCTGGGCTATTCATACAGTATAAAACAAGATTAACCTTCAAATTCACTTGGCTTCGAATAAGCATAATGGGTTTAAGCGGTGCAATAAATAAGGGAGTAACAGGAGGAGGTTATGGGCCAGTGATAACCTCTGGGGGTATCTTATCTGGTACAGACGAGAAAGCAGCCGTTGCCATACAATCTCTCTCCGAGTCCTTTGTAAGCATGGTAGGCGTCTTCTATTATTTCTTCTCAGGTGACTGTATCTGCTGGAGTCTAACAAGAAACACGGTTTTAGGAGTAATATTAGCGGCTCCCGTGGCAGCGACTATATTGAAAAAAATCGATCAAGATGATATTAAAACAGTAATTACAATAACCTCCCTTGTAATGGGGTTCGCAATTATAATGAAGACCTGGGATCTCTTTATTTTCTCTGGGTAAGAGATGATAAGGCAACCAGTAGGAACGCTAGCCCAGTTAAGGTCTCATTACTCGTCAAAAACCATACTATAGCTGCTACAATACCCGCTGGTATGAAAAAAATCAAAGCCCCAACTATGTAAATGATTATGGATCCTATTATGAAGAGAAGTATCATAGCCCATATTAATCCAATGGGAAACGCTGCCACTTGGTGAAACATTGTATTCATATAGACAAAAAAATTGGTAAAATATAAAGAAGAATTATATCGCTACTATAGTGTTTCTGAGAGGTGCATCCACCTTTTCATTCTCTTCAATATACCATCTAAGTACATCTATGGCGTGTATATCCATGTCTTCCTTATTTGACCCAACCCCGGGTCTTACTCCCTGTCTAGTCACGTAGCAAGCCTTGTAACTCTTATCAGGAGAGTATGGCTTTCCGTTGATAAAGAGCATGTTTATCCTTTTTCCCTCTGGGTTCTCTATCTTGAAGTAAAGATTCAATCCCATGCATCTCTTGACATATCCCCCCATTTGTTCATAAGGATCGGGGGCAAACGTTCTCTCAAGGTTCATCTCCATCATATCCCAGACCTCTTGACCAGTAATATCACAGACGCTAACAGGGGGGTTGACTGGTATTATGTTCCAGAGATTCTCCATAGTTATTTCTCCCCGAGGTATTGGTGCACCATATCGCCACCCATTGCTGAAGGCGAGGTCTGCTCCTGTATAACTCTGTATGGCTTGGAGTAACAGATTGTCCATTGGGCACTCCATAACCATGTTTCTATGCAGATCCATTTTTGTCTCTCCAATATTCTCTTCCAACATTTCTCGGTATGGATCCTTGGCTGATTGGACTAGTTCATTCACTTCTTCATCCTTCTTGATGCTGTTATCCACGTGAATTAACCGATGTTCAAATTTCTTTACTATACCATCGCTGGTCACATCCAAGTCTATTCTCCCGAGGAAGCTACCATGACAACCAGACTGAATTATGATTGCACCATTAACTAATTTTGCTTGTCGTACACGGTTATGCGTATGACCGCTTAGAAAAATATCTATTCCCTCTACTCTGCTGAGCATCTTTAACTCCTGAGGGTACCCGAGATGACTTAGTACAATTACCAATTGGGCTCTCTCTTCTTCTTTTACATATTTCACCCAATATCGAAGTTCTTCCTCTCCAAGCGTTAACTTTACGCCTGTGCTAAACCCACTAGGCATAACCTTGTCAACTATGACTGCAGCGATCCCTATTACCGCTACTCGTATTCCATGTGGTTCAAGTATCCTGTAAGGTTTGAAGGTAAGCTCTTCATCTTTTTCATTGTAACAGTTAATCGCGAGTAATGGATAATTTAGGTCTTTATCATATTCTTTGAGGTACGGGGCATCATATGCGAAATCCCAGTGAGCCGTCCACGCATCAAAAGCTAGTTCATTTAATATGGGTTTCAATACCTTACCTTTACTCCTTACAACTGGACACGTTCCATGAATCGTATCTCCATTATCCAGGGCTATAACTCCTCTAGGGTTATCAGATCTAGCCTCTTTCAATATTGTAGATATCCTCGCCAGACCGCCTGCCTCCTTGTATATTGGGTGGTCTCCATCCCAGAACAACTCGGGGTGGGGTTCCAAATAACCATGTAGATCATTTAATTGCATAATGGTGATCTTTTTCTTAGCACTCATATTGTTTAATGTAAGGTTTACCTCTTTTTAAACCGGTAAATTATGAGAGTAATAGGATGAATGCATTTATAGTCAATCCTACTATTACTAGCCACTGGAATATTTTTTCAGGGATCTTCTCATATATCCATATCCCGGCTGCAGCGCCGATAAACAAAGCGGGTAAAGCTAGCAGAGCCTCTCTTAAGAGGAGTATAGAGACGTCTCCTGATAGTACAAGTCCAGATAATCGATAAGTCATTAATGTTCCAAAGAAGCCGGTGAAAACCGCTTTCATCTGATCCCCTTTCCATTGATCTGATGCCATCAAAAACGCCCCATATACTATCATGGGCGGACCTGGGATTGCAACCGCTCCCCCTAATATTCCTGCAATAAAACCTGCTAAGATCGCTGTTTTATAACCTGGTTTCCAACCTGATTTCCTAATAATTTCTTTTATGTATTCCACCTGTCTCATTGATATAATTAATACTACAGCTAGTAGAAGCGTTAACCCGATAACTGTTCTGAACTGCTCAGCATCAAGGTTTTGAAAAAAGTATATCCCTATCGGCATACCCGCTGATAATCCG
>CAZLHA010000212.1:0-3184 GCA_964559155.1 uncultured Candidatus Bathyarchaeia archaeon
GTAAGCCTCGGCAGCGAAGGCGCGGATGAAGTGCACGCCCCCGCCCGAGACGATCCAGGTGGTGAAGCCTTCGTCGCGGAGGTAGACCAGTAGCTCAAGCATCGGCTGGTAAAGCATGGCGTCATAGGCCATGCCGGTGGTGGGGTGACGAGTGCTCTCTAGCCAATCGCGCACGTCTGCCTGAAACGCGTCGACGCTGACGCCTGAATGCGAAACCGCCAGCACCTCCAGCAGGCCCTCCTTGCCGTGTGCCAGCAACCTCTCGACATCGCCGATCGCGGCGGCCTTGAGCGCATCCGAGGTCAGGATCGACGGATCGGCCGCGGCGTTCTCGCGCACGCGGTCGATGGCGTAGAGAAGCTGGAAATAGAACGGCTTTTCCACCCAGAGCGTGCCATCGTTGTCAAACACCGCGATGCGGTCCGCTGGCGTGACGTACTGCTCCGAGTCGGGGGCCGTCACGCTTTCCACGAACGCGATGATCCGGGCCTTGGCGTCCGTATCGCGCCAGGAGGGGAGCGGATCGGCGATAAGCGGCGTAGCCGTCAGGCAGAGCGCGGCCGCCACCGCGAGAACGTATCGGGCAAGCATGGTGCGATTCCTGCCTGGCAGTGCTGCCACGGGGAGGCCGTAGCAGCGTGAGGGTTTCCCGCGTCAGCGCGCGCCATAGGCGCCGTCTTCCAGCGTCTGCAGAACCTGGTCGATGCTGAAGCTCGCTGCCTTCTGGCGAGGGGGAAATTCCTTGAACGTTTTCAGGAAGTTGCTGACGTAAGCTTGGGCCGGAACCATCATGTAGGCGTGGTCGATCAGCCAATCGTAATAGGTGTTGGAGGTGATCTGCGCCCGCTCAAATGGATCCCGCCGCAGGTTGAACAGCAACGGCATCCGCAAGGGCGTGAACGGGTTGGCCCATGCCTCCAGCGTGTTCGGGCGGCGCTGCTCCATGAAGATGAGCTTCCAGTCGCGGTAGCGCAGCGCCGTGAGGTCTCCATCGTCGGAGAAATAGAAGATCTCTTCACGCGGACTCTTGTCGGTCTCTCCGGTCAACATCGGTAACATGTTATAGCCGTCGAGGTGGACGCGGTAGTCGCGCCCGATCGCTTCCATGCCTTCTGTGCGCAGCTTTTCCTTCACGTTCGCCTCACCCGCAATGGCCATGAAGGTCGGCAGCCAGTCCATGTGATGGACGATCTCATTCGACACCGTCCCGGCCTCGATCTCGCCTGGCCACCGCACGAAAGCCGGCAGCCGCCAGCCGCCTTCCCAGTTGGTGTTCTTCTCGCCGCGGAAGGGTGTCATCGCCGCGTCAGGCCATGTGTTCATGTGCGGGCCGTTGTCGGTCGAATAGAAGACGAGCGTGTTGTTGGCGATACCGAGTTCGTCAAGCAGGTCCAGGAACTTGCCGACATGCATGTCGTGCTCGACCATGCCGTCGGCATATTCATTCTGGCCGGAAATACCGAGGAGTTCGTCCTTCACATGCGTGCGGAAATGCATCCGCGTGCCATTCCACCAGACGAACCACGGATTGCCGGCTTCGGTCTGTTCCCGGATAAATTCAATGGCGGCGTCCGAGGTCTCGTCATCAATGACCTTCATGCGTTCGCGGGTCAGCGGCCCGGTATCCTCGATGTCCTGGGTGATCTCGTCCCCTTCGTAGCTGGCGGAGGACCGGATGACGCCGCGCGGACCGAAACGCTCCTCGAACGTCTCGCCGTTCGGCAAGACGAAATCGCGCGGATAGTCGCGCTGTTCAGGCTCCTCTTCCGCGTTCAGATGGTAGAGGTTGCCAAAGAATTCATCGAACCCGTGGTTGGTCGGCAGGTGCTCGTCCTTGTCGCCGAGGTGGTTCTTGCCGAACTGCCCGGTGGCGTAGCCCTGACCCTTGAGCAGGCCGGCGATCGTCGGGTCTTCCTCGCGCATGCCCAGATCGGCGCCGGGAAAACCGACTTTCGACAGGCCGGTGCGGAATACGCTCTGGCCGGTGATGAAGGAGGAGCGCCCCGCCGTGCAGGATTGCTCGCCGTAGTAATCGGTGAAGCTCATACCCTCTTCGGCGATGCGGTCGATGTTGGGCGTGCGGTAGCCCATCATGCCGCGGTTGTTGAACGAGATATTGGTGATGCCGACGTCGTCGCCCCACAGGACGAGAATATTGGGCCTATCCGTTTGCGCCTGGGCCGGCATGATGATGGCTGCGCCCGCGTAGAGGGCCGCCACGGCGAAACAGGCGCTGAAAATGCGAACAAAACCGGGTGTGCCCTGGCTTTGGGGGCAACACCGCTTGGCATGGCAGGTCATTAAGAACTCCTGAAGACTTAAAGTTGTCGTCGGCGCCCGCAGCCCGGCGTCGTCGTTCCGGGCCTCGCCTTGTGGAGGCGTATCGAACGGGCCATTTCACTGTAGCGCCGAGGGAGAGGCAGCACATCGGAAGAATTCGCCGATGCTGAAGTGAGTATTCCTTCACTCAAAAATTTATATAAAAAATAGATTATTGTTTTCATATTTTATGAATAAAATTGTTTTGGGGAATTATCGTCAACAGGGCTGTATTAGCAAATATTTTATGGTCGAGGCAGAACACTCCGTCAGTCCGATTTCCCCCATTCTGACTGGCCTTGAAATGCAATGATCCGATCCCGCCTTCTCCCGGCCGTTCTGTCCGCGCTCGCCGTACTGGTAACGGGCTTGAGTTTGTCGGGCGCGCCGCCTGCGCCGCGCTACGTCGGATCGCAGGAATGCATCGGCTGCCATGGAGACGCGGCGAAGGCCTGGGAGGGATCGCATCACGCTCTGGCCTGGACAAAGCCGGACCCGGCGACGGTTTTGGGTGAGTACGACGGCGCGCGCTTCGAACACAGGGGTGTGCTGACGCGGTTCGACACAGAAAATGGCAAGCCTGTCATCGAGACAGAAGGAAGTGACGGGAGGCGACAAAACTTCGAGGTCAGAGGCGTCGCCGGAATCGAACCACTGCAGCAATACCTGCTGGAGACCGAGCCGGGCCGGCTGCAAGCCTTCGATGTCGCCTGGGACACCGAGAAAAAGCGCTGGTATCACCTCTATCCCGATCAGGACCTGAAACCGGGCGACGGGATGCACTGGACCGGGACCTACAAGAATTGGAATTCGCGCTGCGCGGCGTGTCACGCAACCGGCTACGAGAAAAACTACGATCCACAGA
>CAZLHA010000213.1:0-1826 GCA_964559155.1 uncultured Candidatus Bathyarchaeia archaeon
AGATTATATACCATTCATATACGCACCTAGATTATTCAGAAGTGTCGCATACAGATATAGCACCCAGTTTAATGAAAACAGTAAAATCCCTGCCGCGACAAATTTCTACCCTGAAGCCTTCCATAACAGTGTTATGGCGATGGAGGGACCTGATGATTTACTGAAAAACATTTGTGCCGTAATAATTAAGGATCCGGAAGGTTACAAGCGTCTTGAAAAGAAAATAGGTATATCTTTGAGGCTCATGGAGGAGACATTTGGAAAGGTTTTATCCATTGAAGCAGAGGGGAAAACCCGTTTAGCACGGTTGATGTCAGCCTTGATACAGGGTGACTATGTGAGTGCTTATCTTGGGATACTTTATGGGATCGATCCAAGTACGACAGCGTCAATAGGTTTACTAAAAGCTAGTATGGATACTTAGGACACTTTTTAAACAAGGCATCAAACTACCCATCGAAAATGGTTATCGAGGTAGACGACTCAGGTTGGGGGGACTTAATCGGAGGAGTGGTAATAGTTCTAAGGCGAGTTGAGACTGATGAAACATATACAGGTGAGATTCCCCTTGAACTATTCCAGTCAGAGGAATTCAAGTATAAAGCCTACCTCAGATATGCTACCCAGATAATATTAACAGGATTAGACAAACTAGACGTACCTAATAGTGAACCCATACATATATGTACGGGGTACATATTCGAGCACGCTAAAGAGACACTAAAAGATCTAGGATACAAAGTATTAAATGTAAAAATAGATGGTAAAACACAGGACTTGGCTGAACACACATTTATAGAGAGCCTAGTAAAACATGGAGTAGGGTCATATAGTGATGTGGCTTCTATGAGAAGCTTTAATGGCTTGCTTAACTGGGTAAAAGAAGACCTCGTGAACCGGGAAAAGTATGTGAAGACGGGGTGGAAAAACTGGGTAAAACACAGGGATGGATAATGAAGAAAAGAAACAACTCAATAGCGATAGCAATACCAGCCAGCATGGTTGCAGAGATCAAGGATCTAAGAGAGAAAACCAGCGTTTTGGGACAACTAGGTAGAGCCGCAGCCATATACAGGGTGGACCAGATAATAATTTACCGTGATGAGCCAGACGAGAGTATGACTATGAAATACATACTGGGATACCTTGAGACCCCCCAGTATCTCAGAAAAGAAAGATTTGACGTCCGCCCCGAACTCCAATATGTGGGAATATTACCTCCTCTAAGAACACCCCACCACCCAACTGATGATAGACTAAGTGAAGTGGATGTAGGTGACTTTAGGGACGGAGTAGTAGTAGGCGGTTCAGGTTTCAATTACGAGGTTGATATTGGTTTAGATAAGTTGATAACTGTTCGTGGAAAACCACCGGCGAAAGGAACCAGAGTAACCGTTGAGATAATGGATACTGAGCCAGAGTTTTCCGGAAGAAGCGTGAAAAACAAGAATGTACCATATTACTGGGGCTATGATCTAAGAGGAAGCAACAAGCGTCTTAGTAAACTAGTTTACAGCCCTGAGTGGGATATGACAATAGCTACGTCTAAGAAAGGAAATGAGTTTTTATCGGTTATGAATGACATGGAGTCTAAGTGGGTAGAAGCGGGGAAGACCTTGATCGTGTTTGGCTCCTACAAGGAAGGAGTTATTGAGATGATTGCTAGTGAAGGTCGTAAAGCCCGGGAAATATTCGATTACATAATAAATTCGATACCAGATCAGGGAGTTGAAACCGTTCGAACCGAGGAAGCAGTAATATCCACTCTCGCTATTTTAAATATCTTTAAAGATTGATTGCTTAGAGTTTAATCTCAATATTGTTAT
>CAZLHA010000213.1:1836-3158 GCA_964559155.1 uncultured Candidatus Bathyarchaeia archaeon
TGCTTGAAAGGGAGTGTACTAGAATGGTTGTCATACCTAATACCTGGTACACTCCTAAAAACAAGATTAAACTTAGAGAAACGAATCTCTTTAACGATTAAGGTTAGCAAACGATGTCCACTGATGAAGAAATAATCGAATCCGAGCTCAAAGGAAAAACCCTGCTAGTTTATATGCATATGCTTAAACAGCCGGGTGAGCCAGTGGGTGTTAGAGAGGTCCAGCGAGAACTCGGGTTCAGTAGTCCAAGCGTATCCAGTTATCATCTTAACAAACTACAGGATCTTGGATTAGTGGAGAATGAGTACGGAGACTATAAACTTGTTACAGATGTTAAAGTAGGGGTCTTAAAACACTTCATAACCCTTGGAGGGGTTCTTCTCCCGCGATATCTCTTCTATGCGGTATTGATGACCAGTATGTTAATTACATATCTCATACAGGCTCCATATTTCCCAACAAGAGAATACATTACAACCATCGTAATGGGGCTGGTACCCTCCCTGATACTCTGGTATGAGACAATACGAATATGGAGAGATCGCCCAAAATGAGTGTTCGAATAGTAGAACAGGGTCAAAGTACATTCATGCATAGTGTTCTAATCTCTAGCATTATTAATAATGGAGGAATTACATAGTTTGATGACCCAAAAGTCTCTCGCATATATGGTGTTAGCCGTGGCGGTTGGCTATCTTCTTGTATCAGCTCTGCCACAGCAGTTAGCCATGTATATGATTCCCCAATCAACCCTTGAAAGAAGCGACGATAACCTTGGTATAGATTCTATCCCCCCAGAGGGGGATATAGAATCGTTAGATGATGAAAAACCAGGTATAAAGAGCTTTGAGGGTACAGGTGAACATGTTGAGCCATCTTTTTGGGAAAGGACGAGGCTCCCTAGTTTGATTAAATGGTGGACAGTTGATATTCTTATTGCCTTCGTTATCTACTGGGGGGCAAAACAGAAACTATCATAAAATAATATTTATTTATGAGGTATAGTATTTACTATAACAGTTGTATAATCACTAATAATTAGTAATTTCAATAATAATATAACCCATATATACTGTGCTGATACACAACAACAGATTCAAGAGGGAATTAAATAGAACAAAAACAACTACTAGCAATAGTCCTCGTAGTAGGACTCATTATTGGAGGAGGAGCCGGATTCATGCTGGCCCCAAAGAACGCAGTTGATCCCGATGGAGATGGAATCCAAACCGTAACACAGCCCCCATTAGAAGGTAAAACAATACAATACGGTGATCTCTACGCGACAACAAGCGAACTCGAAACAGGAGTTCCACTAGCAG
>CAZLHA010000214.1:0-3120 GCA_964559155.1 uncultured Candidatus Bathyarchaeia archaeon
TGCATTACTGGCTATGGCAAGTATGTTAAAGATAACTGAGGCTTCCTGAGCCCCTCGTATTAAGGGAAGTAACCCCATTACAACTTGTGCAAATCCAAACCCCGCTATACTATGAACAACTATTCCAAGAAAAACAATAACAGAGGTGTATATAGTTACAATTTCTAACATTATTAGAGAAAGTAGTAATCATTCTTAAACCTAAATAGAAAAATTACTGTTGTTCTATTGGCGGTACTTATTGTTTATTACAGTTATAGTACCAACAACTAGCCGCTATCAACGCAACCACTAAAGAAAGTAACCCAATCCCCGTCATATTCCTTTCAACAAAATAAAATTTAACTATTTATAAACCGAAAAATGAGGAAACAATAGACAAAGTTCTGGTTACAATGGTTAAGCTATTTAAATAATTCATCTAGGCTTGAGACATGAAAATGACTGGTGTAGCTGATACAAAGAAAAACAACATGAACCTAAAGATGAAGGATGTAACTGTCCATCTTGTCCAGTGTTTATAGAAAATAATCTATCTGGTGGATGGTTTTTTATGCATGGAATAGATGGAAGATCAACTTGATACTATTTCTAGTTTTATTTTTTGATCGGTATAAATGAAGTGGTTACTATATAAAATCACTTTGAGTTCACTCGGAGAAAAAGTCGATAAGTTACTTATAGAAAAGACATTAGCAGAGGAAATACTGGATGAACTACTATCTTCTGAGATAACTGAGGAAAACTATGTGGAGTATTTTGATGCAGCACAACTAATAGAGATATTTGAGAAAGATATCCGTCGTCGTAGACTGCTTGTTGCTCTAAAAATGAAGACATGTCACTGGATAAAATTAAAGACATGAAAAAAGAGAGAAACGTTTTAACTTAGAAGCCAGGTCTTTCTCTAAGCGCATACTTGATCCTTTTCTGAGTCTCGGATCTTTCTCTTGGCTGATGTTTAGATTCTGTCATCATCCTATCCAAGGTCTCACTAACTTTGTCGAATAAGTTAATGATATCCCATCCCTCATGTTTGAAGGAGAATCTTTCATCAGTTGCCTTAGAGAGGACATTGCCTGTTACCTCATATCTGCTTCTATTTCCCTCTGTTCTACTAGTCTGAATGTGGATCGATACCTCTAAGAGGTGGGGATGAATTTTCGTAGCTCTTTTCATCACTCTCCTAATTTTCTCTTCTACTCTTGCTCTCTTGATGAAGTCCCCTATCCCTGATAAACCTGTAATGTATACGGGCATCTCATCCTCACCACGGAGTGTGAGTACAATGGATAGGAGTTCCCTGGGAGTAATGATAGCTATAGGTACACCTTCTTCCGTTAACTGGACAACAGCGCTCGCATTCCTTTCAACCATTTTCTTGGCTGCTACAAGTTGACTCGCATCGGGACCAATCGTAACAGGGTTATCGTCCATGATATCGCCAAGGGTTCCAACAAATCTAGGAACTTTATCTCCGCCAACGTCTCCAACCGTTGTCTCACCTATGGGGGTTATGAAGTTAGTAACAATATCTTTTGCAGTAACTATCCCCAACAGTTCATCATCTTTCACAACAGGTAAGTGACTGAAGCCTTTATTCAGCATTAGTTTCCTCGCTGCTGCAACATTTTGATCAGGCCTCATGGTAATGAGTGGAAGTTCTGCTATATCCTTAGCAGGGGCTCCTTCTAGTTCTTGAACCTGTGATAATCCTTTAACAAGATCTCGCTGGCAAATGAACCCCTTTAACTTACCCTCCTCTGCAACTGGCATAGCTCTTATCTTATTTTCTACAAGCATCTCAACTACATCCAGTACAGTATAGTCAGGGGATGCTATACCGAAAACGCTCCACCTATCGCCAGGGTATTGCCCTATCTTTGTTTGATGAGGTTGTACAACGCTTAACATATGCCTGATTGTGGTGAAGCCGATTTTGTTACCTTCTCTAACTATTGCCTCGTAGTGCTCTTCGTTCTCTAGTTGTCCTAGGACCTTGGATAGATTATCGTCAGGTTGGAAGACAATATAGTTTGCTTTGATGTATTCTCTGATCTCCTTTGATGCGAATTCTTCTAATGATATCAAATAATATTTCCCGTTTATGTGTTAGTATATGGTACCTTATAGTCCTTAGTTACTTTCAAAAATATATGTGGATAAAATTGGGGTTTATTCGCTCTGAACGTAGATAGTGTTATTTTTACGTCCGAGTAGCGTGGTTCCATCATAGAGGTAGGCGTAGATTTCATGGATGCCTGTCTCATCTGGTGTAAACTCTGCAGAGTACCTAACTTCTTCGCCTTCTTCCAGTACCTTGGTCTCAATATCAGCTATCTTCTCAAAGGAACCTGATCGTGTATCAACCCAGTAACTTAGTTCTAGTTTTTTTCCACCAGTCACCGCTCTAATTATTGCCTCTATCTCTAGAGTCTTACCTATGGCTGTATAGGGGTGGGATAGTACGAAGAGGTTTTCTAGTTCAGCTACCTCTGCTCCTACCTTGATCTCCTCCATTGGTGATTCCCAGTAGAAGTAAACTCCGTCTCTGTATCCTGTTACCGTTACATATACGCTGCTAGTTCCATTTGCTGTTATCTGAAACGGTATACTCCTTGTCTCCTCCGGGTTTAGCTCAGAGACATAACTTCCTGTGCCGTAGATTCCAATAAAGTAAGAGTCTAAGGAGTGAAGTTGTACATCAAGCTGTGTAAGTTCATCAGTGCTAACGTTCTTTATGTCGACAGTAATCCATCTGGTGCCTTTCTCAACTTGTTTTGGCTTTATTTTGTATTCAAATGGTCTTTTCAGTCTCATTTTTAATCAATTAACAATATGCAGGGACCTTTTTTAAACCGAAAAAGCATTTAGTTATGTTTTTTTCTTTTCTGAAGAATCCTTGTTCAAGGTTGATAACCGATAATGTAGCGGTTTTACTCGTGTTATTGGATATACTTGGTACTTTACGTGGGACTTTGGTCCTAGAAATGATTAGACAGGGAGCTTAGACCAAGCGATAAGAATATTCAAAATCCAGTTATGAGCATCTCTTTTCTCCTAAAATCATTATTAGACCACTCAATACTCCTCTTAACCTTAAATACAAGCTAGATAGTC
>CAZLHA010000215.1:0-3115 GCA_964559155.1 uncultured Candidatus Bathyarchaeia archaeon
GCATTTAATGAGTTTTTTATCTCAGTTGTGGTGTTTTCATACTCTTTTTGTAGTTGCGTCATTTGGTGTTTATACTTTGAATCAATGTCATCAACGATTTTTGAAGTATATCTTTTTAATGAAGGTGCGGGGGGTAACGCCCTAAAAATCATGGGTCTACTTTCTTGGGCTTCGATTAGTCCTTTTTTCTCTAATAATGAGGTTATTTCATATGTCTTTGAATATGGTACGTTACTTTTCTCGCTAAGTTCTTTTGCTTTTAGTTCGCCAAACCGCATTAAAGATAAATATATCTTTGACTCGTATTCGGTTAGACCGAGTTTCTTAAGCCCATCAAGCACCTGCATAATATTATGTTTTGCTACGAAGACTATTAAACAATAGAGAATTTTTATTTACCTGTGTTTTTAGCTGTTTTCCACCCCCTCGGGATGGTTTATAGATCAGAGAAGGAGTTCTCTATTTTATGGACTCTTTCAGATCTTATATGCTCAGGGAAGCTTACCAGAACGTTAAGAAGAAAGGGGCCAAGCTCGCCGAGGTGGACCCGCTCATAGACTGGAACAGGCTCAGGTCTATAATTCAGCCTATCTATGATAACCAGGGAATACCCCATGCCTTCAGGGCCAATAGACGCAGTAGCCATAGACCAAGATGGAGAACTATACATAATAGAGACTAAACTATTCAAAAACTAAGATAAACGAAGAGTAGTAACACAGGCACTGGATTATGGAGCCGCATAATGGAAACAGATAGACACCTATAATGCGTTTATCAACGCCCTACACCAGGGTAAACCCGTTGAAACTAGGTTAGAAACAAAGATACAGCGATTTCTAGTGTCAAGAACAGGTAATGGTTGTGAATGAAATTTACCCCCGTTTATATATAGGAGACGAAGGATGCTGTTTTTTAATGAAAAAAGTAGATGGGCAATAATCCACGCTTGTAAACATCCATGCCAAAGAGCTGTAGGATACCGAGATAATCTCCCAGATACTCATCCAATTTCCTAGCTTTAGAACAGGGCAATCATTTGTTTTTTAAACAGGATAGACCCAGATATTCCATTATTTAAACAAGAATTATTCAAGTATTCTCTTACGTTTATTCAGAAACACATTGAACAGAGAAAGGCTTTGCTCCCTTGTAGTAAAGGTCTCTCACTGGCACCTTCTATTGCATTACTATGATTGAGAAAGAAAACTAAGACCACAAGTTCTGATAGTTTTCAAGCCGGCTTTGAGTATTTTAAGGGTAATGAAAGAACCTGTTGATGAAGATATTATTAGCCAAGTATCAACAAAGACACAATAATGCATAAGTAGAATCTTCTCGGCTTTGCATGATGAAAGTTATAATACCCTATGTCAGATAGTTAATGTGTCTGATATGGGATTCACAATAGAGCCAGTGGATAAAAAACCAGAAAGAACCAGGAAGACAGGGCGGTCAAAATATGCTCCAATAATCGAGGCTTTCTTAGAGTCAGAACACAAACTGGTTAGGGTAGATAATACAGGTAAGGAAGCTTACTATCTCAGACTGCAATTAACCAAGGTTTGCGACAAAATGGGCCTAGATACGGTTAATGTCTCTGTGAGGAACAAAAAGGTATACTTAGAAAAAGATGTGTAATCGTAGTAATTCATAATATGACATAGCAATACAGGAAGCATATGTTGTAGATATTTTTTACATCATTATATGATTCATAACAATCATGAATGTGAGAGCAGACGATAAACCTCAACAGTAAACCATTTGCTAAATGACCCTAAGGTGATTTAGCCGAGTCTGCTGGTCTTTCGTTTCCAAAGGACTTCACTAAGCTTGGAGGCATCAACAAACCAGTGGACTCATCTATTATCCTATGTAAGCCGTATCTATGAAAGGGGATAATTTCTCCTGTAACGACTGAATATCAACTGTTTCATGTTCATGGTTCCAGGATTTAGCGTCTAACCCGGTTTCCTCTTTACCTCTTATTACTCTGATAATATTCTTTACTCTGTAACCCTGTTTAATGAAACCGGGCCTGAGTTTTACATGTCGACTTTTATTTTGTTTCAAGGTAAAATACGTGCAGTATTATTATCAATTGTAAAAAACAATGCCATTTGATTATATATTATTATCAGGTGCCATGTTTGTAGAAGAAATTAGTCTTTTCTAAACATTCTAGAATCAATGTTGATGTATGCTTTATCAGGCTATATGGTATAAAAAACTTTATTATTATCTTTCAGCGTTAACAAATAAAATTCTAAATAGTATTATAGAATACTATCTTTAATTGAAACGATTGTATTCATTTCTAATAAATGAATTGTATCGATTAATTCTTCCCTGTGAGATAGCAAAGGCAAAGGTTATAGAATGGCTAAACATAAGAGGAATTAAAAACATTAAACAGTAAACCTATTTCATTTTAACAATACTATAGAGTTTTTCATATAATGGTCTTATAGAAACGTATATGAGTTGGTATTATGGAGGCTTGGGTGGATTTATTAGGTTATGTTATTTCATTTACTCGTATCTCAATTTTGCTTTCTTCGTCGCTGCCATCGATTTCGCCATCTAGGTCTATTTCAACGGTCAATGTAAAGTCGTCGCTAAAGTCATAGTCTGAGATGTGCCATGTATCGTGATCTGCACTAGTATAATCGCCTAATGAGTACCCGTCCATAACTAGATTGTTCAGTTCAACAGTTGTCTCGTCATCTCTATTGTAGATGTATATTTGGAGATAGTTCCAACCGTTTCCCGTGTAGCCTCCCTTACTTAAGATGGCTCCATCAAGGTTCACTGATAGTTCTTCACTGGATGAATCATATATGAAAACAAATGAATGCGTCCCTAGGCTAGACCATATGAAATCTGTTTCTACTCTTTGTGATCCTACACCGCGTTCTGGGCCTCCGAGATAGATTTCCTTGTTACCAGTATTTGCAAAGCTCTTGAACCAAATATCTACAAGTGTTGTAACCCCTGGGTCTTCTCCTGGTTTGACGGTTAGGGTTTCTCCTCCTCCACCCCCGGTTTCTGAGTCTGATATTGAGAGCATTAATCAATCTACATCTGACCAGCTATCTGTTTTTTGGGCTAT
>CAZLHA010000216.1:0-3111 GCA_964559155.1 uncultured Candidatus Bathyarchaeia archaeon
CTCTCTTGATGGCATGAAGTAGTTCATCAGCGAGTTCCGAGTTATCACCAAAACTCCAAGCGCCAGCATAGTCTCCAGTTATCCCGGTCTCTTTTTTCACCTTTTCCCAGAACCTGAGAACTTGTTTAGAGTATACCATAATATCAGTCTGAATAATACCGGTATATTTTATACATATTTGGAATCTAGTCCCGTACAACCTGATCATTCAACTGAGCTATATTAACTGGACTCCATTGAGACTCAGTGACTGGAATCATATAATACAAATTAATCAATAGTTTAAACTGGTTTCCACCGAAAACAGTTTTATGCCTATCTACAACACATCATTGATCTAAATTGTCAAAGGAAACATCATTCTTCTTAGCAGGTGACGCCTTCCAGGCACGATGTATACATCAATACAGGGAACAAGAAGACGTAAACGCAATCTTCGAGCATATACATGGCGCTGATGTGTCATTCATGAACCTTGAGATAGCCATCCATGACTTTGAGGGCTACCCTATTGGGGCTGGAAAATACGATGCCTATGGCCAAGCCGATCCGCAGGTTGCTCAAGATATTAAGAACCAGGGCTTCAAAATCGTTAGCAGAGCCAATAACCATGCAATGGATTACACTGAGGGAGGGTTAAAAGCCACTACGAAATATCTGAATCAGGTTGGAATATATCACGCTGGAGCAGGTACGAACCTCGCGGAAGCCAGAGAGCCAACTTTCATGGAGACTAGTAAGGGGATAGTTAGCTTATTATCAGCAACCACTTGGGAGCTGGGCTTAGCCGGACATGCCAGAAAAGACGTTATCGGTAGGCCAGGTGTAAACCCCATGAGGCTCAAGCCAAGGTATAATCTAGACTCTGAGGATTGGGATAGACTCAAATCAGTTGCAAGTAACCTTGGGTTACTACCAGAGGAATCTGAGGATGGTTTTAACTTCCCAACAAGAGAACATAAGTTCGTACCCGGGGAGAAGACTCTTAGAGAATATGATCCACATCCAGTGGATCTTGAGGAAAACCTTAGGGCTGTCAGGGACGCTTCTCAGATAAGCGATTGGGTTATGTTCAGTCTTCACGATCACTACGAGGAAGTCCATCCCCCAGAGGGTTACAGGGAGAAAGAGATACCACTCAAAGCAGTGGTGGATCTAGCTCACCAAGTCATAGACGCTGGAGCAGACATCTATATGGGCCACGGACCTCACATCTTAAGAGGCATAGAGATCTATAAAGGAAAACCCATTTTCTATAGTCTGGGTAACTATATCTTCCAGAGCACCCTAGCGAGGCGCCAGCCAGCGGATCTGTACGAGTTATGGGGACTGGACTCGGAAAGCACAACAGTAGGATTATACATGACACGGGAGAAGCCACCGAGCAAATTCTTCCAGGACATGGCGTACTGGGAGAGCGTGGTCGCTGAACTGGATTATAAAGGAAAGGAGTTACAGGAGATCAGGTTGATCCCCATCCACCTGGACATGGACCCTGATAAACCGCTAAAAGAGCAAAGGACCACAGCAGGTGTACCCCATAGAGCTTATGGTGAAAAAGCCGAGAAGATCATAGAAAACTTGCAGAGACTCTGCAAACTCTATGATACAAAGGTAGAATACAGGGATGAAATAGGGGTTATTTCTCTTAGATAACCTCTTCCCAGCTACCTGATAATTGCTTCAAGTATTCACGGGTCTCTGGTCTGAGATCCTTTTTATCTTCAAGATATTTCCTCAGCTTCAATCCCAGTCGCACAGTCTCATGTATACCAGCCTCATCCACCAGTTCATCAATCTCCTCTTGTGAACGTTGCTCGTATGGCCAGGTATCCATGTTCAGTATCTTGAAGGCAGCCACCGCGGCGTTTCCGGCGCATTCACGCATGACCCGTAGGTCGGCTTTGTCCACTGTATCATATTTGGTGTGCCCAAAGCCTCTTCCAGCTCTCTTTGCAGCTTCATCCGGATCACCCATAGTTGCTGTGGCTACTCCCTGTAGTAAGAATGGCCAGTGGTCGCTGTATGGTCCTACTCTGGACCATATGGGTAGGTCTATGCCTATTTCGTTTATTATGCTCTGGAATAGTGGCTCCAGGTTTGACCATCCATGGATACAGAAGCCTTGTCTACCAGCTCGTCCAGCTGCGTCGAAGTTTATCATGAATCTTATCTTCTCCATGAAACCAGGGTGGGCTTTACAGTAGGCTCTGCTTCCGTGGAGACCTATTTCCTCCGCCCCGAATAGCATGAATCGTAGGTTATGTTTTAGATGAGTTTTCTCCTTGGCGAGTGTACGTGCTAGTTCCATTACTATTGCGGCGCCTGTGGCGTCATCTAAGGCACCTACGGCGATATCATGTCCCTCATAGTGGGCGCCATATACCAGCCATTCATCGCTTCCAGCCGTACCCTTAAGGTCACACATCACATTATAGGTCTCTACCTCAATGTTTTTGCACCGGGTCTCAAGCCTTAATTTAACTCTGCCTCCTCTCTCCAGCATCCGTGCAAGGTATCTTCCATCCTCGTAGCTAACACCGACGGCAGGGATAATGGGGCTGATACCTCCGGTAGGGGGACCATAAGCAGGATAATGGTTCATGAATATCCAGCCAACCGCTCCAGCCATGACGCTTCTCTGATATTTCTCGCTACGGTGTAGATAACGGCTCATACCACGTGGGTTTCCACTGTTCACCATGACTATTTTTCCTTCGATCTCATCATCGCGTTCCTCATAGGACTCAATGGGTCCCGGTCCTAGGTATATTAGCTCGGCTTCCACAACGCCTTGGCTGCTCATGGGTAATGCTATGCAGTCTACGGTCTTGCTCTTGGGTGAGGTCATCTCTAGGCTGCTGGATTCACGTATCCATCCCGGTATCTTGAATTTCTCAAGATGTACGTTTTCTAATCCATATTCTCTGAGTTTCGTAGCCATATACTCGCAGCTTGCCTTATCCATGCCGCTACCCGGCCAACGTGACTCGTACTCATCGCAGAGCTCAATAACGTTGTCCAGTGGCTCTGTGCTGCTGTATATGTCTCCTAGAACTCGTTCAACAGGTTTCATACATAGTTAGTAGGATTCAGATAAAATAGAATTGT
>CAZLHA010000217.1:0-3069 GCA_964559155.1 uncultured Candidatus Bathyarchaeia archaeon
TATAGAGCTGGATCCTGAAGCTGTTGAAGTGGCTGGGTTCGGTGAGCGTTGGCGAGAAAAACTGGACAGGGTGAGTAAGCTCAGGGAGGAGGCTCAAGCTATGCGTAAACGTACAATCTGGGTCTATTATTTCGCCCTTATATCTATCTTATTTGCGGCTATCGGCACTGTTTTGCCTGATGGTGTGCGTCTTACCGGTTCTTTTACCCTTTTCATGACTGCTATTAGTTGGTGGGTGCTGGTCTCAGGGGTATTGATGATGGTAGGTTTACTGGTGCATTATCAGTTGATAGAGAATAAAGCCACTCCGCGGACGGAGGGAGAACCCATTAAGGATAACTCTTCGGTGCAATCCTTCCTAGGTGGAATACGAAAACGTTTACCCCTCTAAGCGATCATTATACTTGAACTGTTTCTCATATAGTTCTGATACTCGATTAAGGGCGTCGGCTTCCTCTGGTGTTTTATCGGTTCTAATTTTTGTTATCCTAGCGAAGCGTAGCGCGTAACCTGATCTATAGTGAGGGCTGCTCTGTATTTCATTGAAAGCCACCTCAACCACTAGTTCAGGTCTTACATAAACTGTGTGCTCCGTTTCCTTAACTTTGATCTTCCTTAGATACTCCGTAATCCAATTGAACTCTTCATCTGTTAAGCCCTTGAAGGTCTTACCAATAGCCAGGTACTTTTCACCATCCCAGACCCCCAGATGATAGTTGCTTAACCAGCCTTTTCTTCGTCCGCTACCCCAGTCCGCAGCCACTATCACGACATCAAGGGTCTCAACCTGTTTGATCTTATACCAATTCTTACCCCTTGAACCAGGAGTATACTTACTATCAAGTCTCTTTGCCATCAAACCCTCATGCCCCTCCTTAATAGCTTTCTCCAGTAATCTTCTTGCCTGTGCCGGATCCTTTGTTATTATCCGCTTGGTAAGGAATTCTTCTGGCGCTATTTTCTCTAAAATATTCCAGCGTTTATAATAAGGCTCATCGATCAATAACTCCCTTTTATAATACAAGACATCAAACAGGTACAGTCGTAGAGGAATCTGATCAATCATTTCCTCCACATCTTTCAATCTGGTGAAGCGTCTCATAAGATCCTGAAACGGTAAGGGGCGTTTATTCTCACCAACAGCAACCACCTCTCCCTCGATGATGAAATCCCCCTCGAATCCCCTAACTATACTAACGATGTCAGGTATACTATCTGTTACATCTGATAACCTTCTGCTGAATATCCTGATTTCTTGGTTTCTTTTATGTATCTGGATGCGGGCGCCATCGTATTTGTACTCAAAAGCTGTTTTCCCCTCATAATCTTCTATTGCTTCATCAACAGAGTCAGTGGCATTCGCAAGCATTGGCTTCAATGGCACAAAGAGGGCGACCTTCAACCCGAGTAAACCTTCCTCACCTGTTTCCATTGCTTCCTCAGCCACCTTACCAATATCCCCTGTTATCATCAAGGCTCTACGCACAATCGAGGGAGCGATTCCGGTTGCCGCTACGATCCCCTCCAGCATCATGTTCTCATTTACACCGATCCTCATCTCACCAAAGATTATCCGAGTGAGTATCTCCTTTTCTACTTGCTCGGTCTGGGCGAACATCCTCTCTAGCAGTTGTTCTTTATGTCTTCTACTCCCCTCCCCTGATGACTGGGCTATTTTCTGTAATATATCATGGACTTCTAGTATGCTGAGTTGATGCTTGAAAAGAGAGGTCTGTCCATCTCTGTTTCTTGCCTTTCTTAGGGTTTTCCATCCCACATCAAGGGTCTTGTCGCTGGTCTCCGGGAAGATGACTCCAATGGTCAAGAGTATAGCAGGTTTCACTTCACTTTGTCTTAATTCTTTCAGGAACTTGCTGAGTATGGCTGTTTTTTCCAATCGCTTGGTGGTGGATTCCAGTTTTTTGCAGACAAGGGCTAATTGTTTAAAACTTGTCGCCTTCATCTATAGCCCTCCAAAATAGTCTGTTAGTGCTTGCTGCGCTGCGCTGTTCTTCATCCTGTTAATTAGTATCTTTACACGTTTGGTTGAGAAGCTTTTCTCGCCGCAGAGAAACTCAATCAGAGCCTCTTCCTGTAATTCTCCTTGTGTTATATCATATTCATCGGTTACATTGGGGTTCAGGTAGAGTTCCCGTATCTGGTCTACTGTTTCTGGGAGCTTTTCTCTAATATCCCCAGGTAAAGTTTCCAGTGTTTTATGTTTCCTGATTAATTTTAAAGCTGTCTTGGGTCCAATACCCTTTATTCCCGTGTTGAAGTCAGTGCCTATCAGAATCCCCATGTCTATTAACTGGGTTCTAGTTATACCATGATAACCCAGAAAATCATCAAGCTCTATCAGTTCAGGGTAAACTCGTCTAGCCCTATCCTTACTGGGCAACCATTCCCTGCTATTAATGTTGAGAAACCTCACAAGTCTAGGAGCCCCGAATAGCAACGAATCATAATCCTTACTATTAGATGCCCATACGTCACCCCTACTAGCTATATACGCTGCCTGTGCCTCACCTTCACTAGGCGCTTGAACCCATGGGATACCCAGATAGTCCAGTAACCGTTTAGCATCATCTATTCCCTGTTTTGTAATTTTACCAGTCATTACTGCTTTACTATATGCTTCTTGCAGATCTCCGCGTTTTAATGCTTCTTCATACCTTGTTTCTGCTTTTCTCCTCTCCTCTCTACGGGTGGATAATTCTTGTTTCTTTAATGTAGGTGGTTTACCATCGAAAACAAAGACCATTCGCATATCATAATCAGACACCAATCGGGTGGTTCTGAAAGCCAGTCCCACAAGGTGACTAGTGACGTTACCCTTCTCATCGGTGAGAGGGCGACCTCTTCTATCTCTTACAAGTGCTAGAAACTCGTGGAGCACTATAAAACCATCTACGGCGAAGCTTCTTCCTCTGAGCTGATCTAGGGTAACTTCCTTTGTTCGTATGATGGGTGTTAATAGAACGCCCAAACTTGTTCAAAGTTGAATCCACTTGGCTTTGTTAAAAGCTTAGGGCTAAAACATATACAAGAACAAGTGATACGCCAAAC
>CAZLHA010000218.1:0-3066 GCA_964559155.1 uncultured Candidatus Bathyarchaeia archaeon
CGACATTCTAAGCACAAGACACGCAATGGATAATTATGAACTAGATATTGTAGAGAAATTTGAGTTGTATCGGGATGAGAGTAATATAATCTACACCGCTGATTTAGACCTTGATGGTACTCCAGACTATAAGCAAGTGATCGATGTTGATGGCGATGCTTCCTATGATATAATAAAGTACGGAATTGAAGATTCAGAAGTGGAAAATGGAATCATTTGGCATACGGTTATTCAAGAATATGATATGTCCGAGGACTATTATCATATCAGCGAAGAGGAGGAATTTAGAACAGAATGGTTTAATGTAGATGATAAATTATTTGCTTCTAAGAAATTTGACTTGGAAGCCCTCTTACATTTAATTTTAAATCTCGATAATCTATTGTATGAAATAAGCACATTCATGATTTCTGATTTAGATTATCATGCTCAAAAGTCCTTACAGCAACAAACAAAGGAGCGAAGGTATATCAAATCCTCATATTACAGTTTACGGTTAGATAACGATAGAGATGGATATGGAGATGTTCAATACGATTATGAAAAAATTGATTCTACTGTTTATTACACCAGTATAAATACCGAGACTACCATTATAGCTGCCAAACCGCAGAGTCCCGGTTCATATTGGTTAAATTATCTCACCAGAAACTTCAATGAATTAATAGGACAGCCAATAAAGGATTCAGTCTTTAATGAGGATCTGACTCAAGATATGTTGGAGAGCGATAAATTGGAGTTTTATTATGAGGAGGATACTGCGGAAGTCTTGAAAGCCAGTTATACGAAATTATCTAAGACAAATGAGATTACTCACATCCAACAAGATGTATCGGAAGAGATCAAGGTCCTTGAATTTGAAGAAGGAGAGATCTCAAGTATTAATGTGTATGGAGATAAATTTGACAGTGAAGAGATAGCCCCTCGATTTACTACAGAATATGTAATTACCAATAGAGAATCTGGATTAGATAAAACCATTAATGACGAGGGGACTTTCCCCTTGACAGATCCCGATTCTCAAAATTGGGAACAAGAAACATGGAGTAAGGATAATATACCCGTAAAATATGATTCTCAATTAACCGTAGATTATTCGGGAGAATATTATTCAAATTATTATATTAAAGAAATTGTTATTGTTATACCTAACAGATATAGTTTGTATCATGATGCGTATAAGAGTAGTCCCTCCCAAACTACATTTGGAGGTGATACGCTTTTTGAAATTCGAGGTGTTTTTGTTAGCCCTCCTGAAGGAGTCTATTATACTTCGGACAAGGATAATTATAAATCCAAGACAGACGGACATTACTTCTATTTCGATTCTGATGGAAATGGATTCTATGAAACGGTTTATGTGTTGGCTCCAGAATCAACTTATAAGGATGAAAATGGAAATGAATTACAAGCTTATGAAGTTATTTCGATTGCATATAATTACGACGGAGATCATGAGATAAGACCTTACGAAAAAATTGAAACAAAACCTCATCGACATTCCAAGTACGATTACATCTTAACAGGAGAGATAACTACCGGACAGAGTTATACCACGGAAGAAAAATGGGTCTATCATTTTGATCAGTTAAAAAATCTAGAAATTCTCTTTTCGGATAGTTCCGCTTTAAATCAATTATCCCCAAGAGACCATTTCTTTGAGATTAGAAAGCTAGTCTCTGAAAGTCGGCAAAATAGCAAGTTTTCTGAATTCTTTTATCAAGTTCGACACGACGAATTTTCAAGGACATGGAATTTGTATAAGGAACAATTCGCGCAAGATGTTGCAGAACAAGTCTTTATGACGGTAACCGCGAGTACAGTCTCAGGAGCTATTCAAGCCGCCTTATATGGAACGGTTGTAGGATCTTTTGGAGCCACAGCCGCAGGTACTGCTGCGTATATTCTACTTTATACCGCAATGACTAAATATTTCTCCGATATGAAACGATATAGGGCTGAAGCAGAGCAAAAGGCCAACACTTTTTATACAGAAGGAGCTGAAAGAAAGAGTCCTACATCATTAAATGAACGATTCGTTTGTGGCGCAATCTTGGGAGATTCAATGGCAGCGGCACTAATAGGACATCCCGGGGCATATTATACCACCATCACCGGAGGAGAACCCGGGAACCTTTACACCGCTGAAGCGTTGGTTTATCCTCCAAGGAATGCATGGGCTAGCATACTTTCACGTGATACGTATTTCGGATTGCCTGACTTGCTTATCAAAAACGCATGGAATGCTTTTACCCTACAAGAGCCTAATCCAGATGATATGTATAATCTTGATTATGATAATGTTAATCTAAATTTTATATTACTTACAAATGAATTATACGGGTATAATGAACATTCCGAGTATTCCTTTACCCTAAAGGATTCATCAATAGATGCAAGGTATGGTGAGCGCGCTACTAATACTTTAGGATATGTTGAACAACTAATTAGTAATAAAACCAATGGAAAACTGGACACCGTAAAGATAGTTTGTACCGAAGGACGCCCAGAATATATTTTTGTAGATTCCGACACCCAACATAATCAGTTAACCCTTCCTGAGACAACCTTATATCAACCAGTCGTTGTTTCGCCAGAGAGATACGAGAAACTAACTCACATTCCTAAAGTGGGACACCTTTCGGTAAATGTGAAGATGCCAGGAATGAGGAATACCAGAGGAGTAAATGTCTATCCTCTCACATCAATTGAGAAACAAGTAGGGTATAAAGCAAAAATACCTCTAAATACCAAAGAATTTGGATATCCAATCTCCAGCGTAGTGCTACAAGTTATTAAAGAGGAAAACAGTGATGGAAGTTTAACGATACTCTCTTCCGAAACCTTAGAAGAAGAAGATTATATTATAGATTCCGGAAACTTGTACTTATACAAACACTTAGGAGATACAAATATCCAGATCTACGGACAAGAGGAAATGATCTATTATCGTATCAAACTTACATTCGATCTTATCATCCCCTCAACTCTGGGGAGGGTAGATCAACATGATACATCTAAACAAGCATTCCTTCAAGCAACTCAATATGCTCTTATGGAATACAT
>CAZLHA010000219.1:0-3054 GCA_964559155.1 uncultured Candidatus Bathyarchaeia archaeon
CAAATCGATTCAAAAATACTAAATAAATACATGTAAAGAATTATTTACAATAAACACGATAGAAATGAGTTTTCTCATAAACTTTAAGAGCGATTACCCATCCTCCTATGAGATTCAAGAATGGGTATGTTAGACGACGTCAAGATATTAGACTTCACCCACGTATACTTCGGACCATACGCCACCATGGTGATGGCGGACATGGGCGCAGAGGTAATAAAAATAGAGCCCCCATGGGGCGAAATGACCAGAATGAGCAAAGACCTCTTCGGTGGAATAAGTAGCACTTACCACAGCCTTAACAGAAACAAGAAGAGCCTAGCACTAAACATGAAGGATCCAAAAGCACTTGAAATCATCAAGGAACTGGTAAAAGATAGCGATATAATTATAGAGAACTTCAAACGCGGAACCCTTGACAAACTAGGACTCAGCTACGAGGAAGCCAAGAAAATCAACCCACAGATTATATACGCTAGCCTAAGTGGATTCGGACTCACTGGACCTTACATGCCGCGAACAAGCTATGCGCCCATAGCTGAGAGCTACAGCGGTTGGACACGAATGACTGCAGATAATATCGAACCCGGCAGCAAGCCGATAGTCCCTGCCGCTTATCACGGAGACCTAGACCCTGGTCTATACAGTGTTATAGCATGTCTAGGGGCATTACGTTATAGGGATAGGACAGGAGAAGGACAATTAATCGACGTGGCACAATTAGACGTTATGTTGGCCCAGGAAGGTGTCCAGATCGCAGGATACACATTGACGGGAAATCTACCCCACGAGAGGGAGCAGATGCCCGGGCCAAGAACTTGGGGCAACTTCATGTGTGAGGATGACTGGGTATTCATCGCAGCAGACCCCCAGATGCACAGTAGGTTAATGATGGCGATGGAAGTCGATGATTTGGGAGAAGGTAGCGAGGTATTGGAGAACTGGTTAAAGGACAAAACCGTTGACGAGGTAGTCGATAAACTTGCAGCAGCAGGAGTACCCGTAGCCAAGGTTCCAACCATTGCAGATGCGATTGAGGACCCACACGTAAAGGCACGTGGAACCATCATCGAACTGGATCACCATACAGCCGGCGAGATACGACTAGCAGGATTCCCTGTAAAGATGGAGAAAACCCCAGCAGAGTACAGAATGGGTGCACCAGTTTTAGGTGAGCACTCCGCGGAGATCCTCAAAGAGAAACTTGGATACAGTGAAGAGAAGATCGAGGAACTACGAAAATCAGGAACAGTCGTGGTTCCCAAATAAAATCCTCTTTTTCCAAATAACTATTAATCATATTACTTAATCATTATTTATGCCCAGTTTCACTGAGCAGCGTCACCGAATGGTTGAGCGATACAAGAGATCAGCGTACATAAAATCCGAAAAAGTAGAGGAAGCCATTCTAGCAGTCCCTCGTGAGAAATTCATGACCCCACGGTATAGGGAACACGCTTATCTTGACAGACCTTTTCCCATACCCGGAGATGGGAGGCAGACCATTAGTGCTCCATACATGTACCCAGTAACCTATGAACCCCTTCAACTGGAGTCAGGGCAGTGTTTCATGGAGATAGGCGCAGGGTCAGGGTACGGAGCTGCGTTAGCATATGAATTAGTTGGACGAGAAGGTGTTGTGGTGTCTATTGAGATCAATCCTGACACCTATCGGTTTGCAGCCAAGAACCTCGTCGATGCAGGATATGAGGACGTTAGAATAGTTCAGGAGGACGGCTCATTGGGTTACCCCCTTTTGGCACCATATGACGTGGTGAGTATCACAGCCAGTACACCCGATATTCCCCCACCCATACTCAAACAGATGGCTGAAAAAAGCAGATTAGTAGCACCAGTAGGAAACCAATCCGTTTACGGGCAAGACCTGTTACTGGTGGAGAAAATGCGTCGAGCGATAAATCAACGGAAACTCATGAGCGTAGCCTATGTCCCTTTAACTGGTAAATACGGGCACCCAGAATAGGGTTAGAATTAAATCCTCTCCCGTTACTCAAAGGATAATATGAGAGCAGGAGTAATCTCACGTACTGATGACCAAGAAGCCTTAGAGATAACACAGAGGATAATCAATTACTTAGAGAGCCAGGGAGTCGAAGCAACCGTCGAGACAGACACCGCTCTCGCATTAGAGCTGGAAGAACATAACACCAATCTCCAGGACCTTGACGGAGACTTTGTGATAACCATTGGAGGCGATGGAACAATACTACGCGCAGCCATGGAGATGAAAACCTCAAACACACCCCTCTTAGGAGTAAACATGGGGAGAAGAGGTTTCCTAAGCGAGGTACCTCCCTACAACATAGAGAAAGCTATCCAGCGTCTAATAGACGGAGATTACGCCATTGAGGAGAGCCTAAAAGTGAAGAGTTGGTCTATCGGGATGAGCGATGTATTCCCCGACGCCCTTAACGAGGTTCTAATAGCAAGCAGCCTACCCAGCAAAATGCTGTTAATGCGTCTAAGCATAGACGGAAACTTTATCACTGATATACAGGCTGACGGAGCTATAATCAGCAGCCCCACAGGATCCACTGCCTATAATATGTCAGCCGGGGGTTCCATTATTGCACCCAATATGAACGCCCTGAGCCTTACAGTGATATGTCCTTACAGCTACTTCAGGAGCCTAGTGTTCCCAGCGTCCTCCACTGTAAGAATCGAGCTATTGAAACCCAGAACAGATGGCATGGCTATAATAGATGGTAGAAGCTACACCGCGTTGAAACCCGGTTCAGTAATCGAAGCCACTGCTAGCGAGAAAATGACGCGCTTCATTAGGTTTGAGCCATTCTACTCCCGGATACAGAAGAGACTAGTGCACCTGCAGACAAGTTGAGTACACCTTGAGAGTAATAATACTTGACACCAGTGCCTTCATACAGGGATTCACATCCACAAGCCCAGACACTAGGTTATACACTACACCCCAAGTATTGAATGAGTTAACTGATGAGTTCGCCAAGATTAGGGCATCAAACTGGGCCCAGACAGGAAAACTTTTGGTTACTAGCCCCAGGGAGGAGAGTCTTC
>CAZLHA010000220.1:0-3037 GCA_964559155.1 uncultured Candidatus Bathyarchaeia archaeon
GGCCTGATGAGGGACTCTGGATGCGGGTACCTTATAGACCTATCAGAGCTCATCACAGACGACCCATATATCCTGCGTAAAAACATCGAGTACCTTAAGAGAAACAAGGATAACGCAGAAAAGAAAGACCTGCCGGTCGTGGCCAGCAGCTGCGCACGTACTGTATGGGGCATGAGAGACCCACAGGGCCTAGCTTCCCTACTCAGCTTACTAGACGTGGACCAAGACCACGCACTGGACATGATCTCAAACACCCCCAACGGATTAGTAGCACGAAACCGGGAAAAACTAAAAGACGAATACATACAACCCAATGTATGGGTAATTGAATAATGAATAAGGCAGAAGTAGATATACTAATTCACTGTTTCTATCACAGGATGGGCCTCCACAATGGGCACCCTGTTCTAAGTATAAGATGGCCACTTACATCTATGCCCCGGGAGACAATTAACGATGTATACGATGGCAAGGTGTTTAGCTTGGGTAGTACCAACACTGTACTTATCCGAGACAGTGATCTGAATATAATCCATGACCCCGGGATACTGCAACTAGGAAGATATGGAACACTAAAACGTAGACTGGAGGAGTTTGATCTCACCTTAGATGATATTGATATGGTGATTAATAGTCACTGCCACTATGACCACGTGGAGGCAAACTATCTGTTCAAAGGCAAACCATTGATCATACATGAGAAAGAACTAGAATACACGGATGAGCTATACTGGCCTGAGTGGAAAGAAGCTTTTCTAGGAATAATGGATCAAAACGTAATCAAGGGAGAGAAAAAGATCTCGGAGAATGTCAGGGTAATAGAGACAGTTGGACATACTCCTGGAAGTATTACCACACTTGTAGAGACCGATGAAGGTTTAGTGGCCTTAGTAGGAGATGCAGTGATCTTAAAAGAGGACATGCTGGAGCTGAGACCTCCAAGTGTGGTCACCAAGAACATCGATGCCAATGTTGCTATCAATAGCATGAAGAAAGTCCTAGACTTGAAACCTATTCAGGTGATTCCAGGCCACGATGCACCCTTCTCCCCATAAAACCACACAACATATTTTTGACGCCTCTTTTTTATTGTATAAAAAAGGGAAATATTTTTAATACTCCTAACTGGTAAGGGCTGTAGTGAATTAAATTGCCAACACACGGCTCATTAACAAAAGCTGGGAAAGTAAGATCCCAGACTCCCAAGATCGAGGGAAAACCAAAGAAAAGTCCTAGTCCTAAAAAGAGGAACAGGGGTAACTACAAGAAACGGATACTCAGCGGAAATACGGGATATAATCGTCGAAACTAATCCTTTTTTAATCCCTTTACTTCTCTTTCCCCCGAATTGCAATCAGAACTCAGAGAGATTATCGATACTCTGTTATCCATGGAGTCCCCCACCAAGCGTGATGTGGAGAAAGCCAAGTTCAAGGTTACTCGTAAATATAATCTGGGTTACATCCCCTCCAACTCTGAGATCATAAGCCTCCTAGAAGACGATGAATGGGACCAGTTAATCCCAATACTCAGGAGAAAAGCCACCCGTGCCCTCAGCGGCGTAAACGTTGTTGCAGTAATGACCAAGCCCCATGCGTGTCCCCATGGACGATGCGCATACTGCCCAGGTGGACCTGATGATAATTCTCCCCAGAGCTATACAGGTCACGAGCCAGCAGCGATGCGCGGAGAACAGAACATGTTTAATCCCTATGATCAGGTCAGAAGCCGTGTTGAGCAACTAGAAGCCATAGGGCATGAGGTGGATAAGATTGACTTAATAGTGATGGGCGGGACTTTCCCTGCCTCTCCTATAGAATATCAGCGCTGGTTCATGAAAGGGTGTCTGGATGCCATCACTTTAGAGGATTCAAATAGTTTGGAGGAAGCGAAACTTAACGCTGAGACAAGTAGGACGAGGAATGTTGGAGTTACTTTTGAGACTAGACCCGATTACCTAGACCCCCACCATGTAGATGGAATGCTGGAACTGGGTGGAACACGGGTGGAGATAGGTGTACAGAACGTATACGATGATATATATAAGCTGGTGGACCGGGGGCACACTGTCCAAGACGTGGTGGATGGTACCCGCGTCATGAAGAATGTCGGCTTGAAGATATGCTACCATATGATGCCTGGGCTACCTGGAAGCAGCTTTGAACGGGACATAGAGGGCTTCAGGACCATATTCAAGGATCCAAGGTTCAAGCCTGATATGCTCAAGATATACCCGACGCTGGTAGTGAAGGGTACTCGTCTATATGATTGGTGGCGTAACGGCGCGTATGAGCCTCTTACTACGAAGGAAGCAGTAAACTTAGTCTCAAGGGTTAAACAGATGATCCCACCGTGGATCAGGATCATGAGGATACAACGAGATATACCCCTACACCAGATAGAGGCAGGGGTAAACAAGAGCAATCTCCGCCAACTAGCCAAGAAAAAGCTCAAGGAACTAGGGGAGGATTGTAGCTGTATTAGGTGTAGAGAAGTTGGGCACAGGGCACGTGCAGATGTCACCATAGATAAGGATACACTGGATATTCATCATAGAGTCTATGAAGCCTCAGGGGGTGTGGAGGCGTTTATAAGCGCAGAGGATCGGAACCAGACCCTCATAGGGTTCGTTAGATTAAGACTACCCGGTGAGAACCCTCATAGACCCGAGATAAACCCGAATACTGGTTTAATCAGGGAGCTTCACGTCTACGGGGAGATGACTCCTGTGGGTGAGGATGCCCAAGACTGGCAGCACCAAGGCTGGGGTGAGAGATTGATGAATGAGGCTGAGAAAACTGCTATAGAAGAGTATGATGCCGGTAAGATGGTCGTCATGAGCGCCCTAGGCACAAAACAGTATTACACTAAACTAGGATACAGGAAAGAAGGGGTCTACGTAAGCAAACTCCTTGTCTGAGCTTGATTTTTTTTAAAAGCAGATGCTCGTTTTTTCTCATGGCCTATTCCTCTGCATTATAAATATGGGAAACGTGCTCAGAAAAAAAAAATAAGAAAAGTACAAGGGCTTCATTGA
>CAZLHA010000221.1:0-2998 GCA_964559155.1 uncultured Candidatus Bathyarchaeia archaeon
TGTCGGTGTGTGTCTCTCCACTCGTACAGAGCCGTCGTTTCACAGGCAATTCTAATAGCTGGCAGTTGCTAAAAAGCATCTTCGGAATACGGCCGCGGGTGACCAAAAAGTTTATGTTGGCCATGCACGTGGGTCAAGAGAAATGAGACACTGTTCGTGAAAAGTGTTTCCCGTTCATACCCGACACAGCTGTTCGTCCCACGGGAACGCCGGGACCGCAACGGCAATGACAAGGATCAGAGCGGCGAGTGATCTGCAAACCATGAAGCTCCCGCTAATGCCGGGAATGCCGCGCCATACTACACCACGCCGCCGGGACGGAACCCGGAAGGCGGGAATGGTGGTCGTGTAGAGACGGGTTTTAGGGTCTCTTCTTTGCTTGAATGAAAGGCCCCGCCCCGTTTCCCCCTCCTCCCGGGTTGTCTGCCCCTACCGCCGCATCTAACGCTCACCTACCGAAGAATATTGCCGTATCGATATGATTCCCCCTTGTGCGTATCCCGAGGGAGTGATACATTCAGGGCACACTTTTTGCATGGGGGGAGTCATGCCGCAAAGTGACAGCCTCAGCCCGCCGATACCACAACGTATTCCCGGCACTCGACGCTATGAGGGGAAGACCGTCATGCTCCCCGGAGTGCGCATCGACAAGGAACTCGCCAAACGGTTCGAGCAATTGCGACGGAAGCGGGGATGGTCGAAGACCCAATGCCTGACCTTTCTCATGTGGGAAGCGTTCGGCCGGCCGCCGTTGTCTTTCGAGAAAGGCTGAACCATGCCGTCTCCCCTTCATAGCAGCGCAGCTCCCGAGTCACGGAGGAAACGATAATGCCCGTCACATTCAAGGCGCCGGGGCTTGACGGTTTATTCCAGCGGAAGAAGTCTTTCCGCGGGATGCCGGAGCCGCACAAGATCCAGGGTTCTCATGCGCCAAGCCTGCTCGCCCGCGGCTTGCAAGAGATGCTTTGGGAACCGTTACGGGCCGGGTATCGGTACTTCACCGGGGAGCATGAAGGCCTTGCCGACGCGCTTGCGGATGCCGTGCCGGATGATCCGAACGCGGCATTATTGGGCGGTTTGCCGATTGGGGGCATCTTCCTGAAAGGGCGCGAGCCGCTTCTTGAGGCGGTGGTCAAGCCGGCGATCCAGGCAACCGGCGGGAAGCGGGCGGCGAACCGCTTCGCGAAGAAATTCTCGAAGGATGTTCCCAGCGAGAATACCGCGCTCGACGCACTGAGCGAAATGCTGGAGGCAAGCGGTATTCCGAAGGACGACTTGGCAACGTACGGCATGGAATGGGAGGGGCGAAACCGACTGCATATTCCCGAGATGCGCAAGAAACTCCGGGGAACCGGCTATACGACTGGAGCCGAAACTTCCATGAGTTATCGCCCCAATTACGGCGAGTTCCGTTACCCTCAGGAGATTGTCGGTGACCCTCTCGCCGGATGGGATGACATCGAGCGGTTCGCCAATGAGCTGGGGCCGCTCATGGATGAGTATCATCGCGGGGGGCCGTGGGGCGGCGGCGGGCATCTCAACGTAAGCTGGCCGGAAATGCAGACGGAGAATATCCGGCCCTTCATGATGGAGTGGTTGCGAGCCGAGCCGTGGCTGTATCCAAGCAAATCCGCTCATCGTCCTAAGGCCCGAGCCCACGTCATGCCGCTTTTGGAAAACTTGGGAAGCGAGCGACCGCGCGGTCACAGCGCCATATGGACTGAGCCGAAACCAAATCTAAGAGAGTTCGGACGGGCCGGCCCCGGCAAAGCCGCAGCTTTCAATGCGCGGCCCTTGGATATAATAACTCCTTCACTGCGACGGACTGAGCTTCGCGGCTTCGCCTCCCCGGAGCAATCGGAAGGATGGATTGAAAACATCGCGCTTGCCCAGGCGCTTCTGAATCAAGGACGCGCCAACCCCCGATCCGCGCCGGAAACTCTTGATGAACTGATGAATGAAATCTATGAGGAGATCATCAACCCCAATGCGGCGCAACTTCGCCTGTTCCATGAAAAGCAAATGCAGCCACAAGGCGTGGAAGCGTGGATGCAGGCGCTCGATTATAAAGAGCCGCTGGGCGAGCGTCTCGAAACAGTGCGAGGGGTGGACCCGTGGCTGCGGAAAGGGGGGCTACTCGACAAAGCCCCCTTCACCCCGGAAGCCGAACTTGCTGAAAGGAGCCGTCGAGTCCAAGCACGCGGAAACCGGCCCTCTGGTGAAGAGGTTATCAGTAATATTCTGGCGCCGGGCAATGAGCGGCTTCTGGAGTTCGTGCAAGAGCACGGAGACGCCATAGCATGGAGGGGCTCTACGGTGTTAAACATTCTTTCACAGGATTTCGGTCTGGCCCCTGAAGAGATTATGGCGCTCTCTCGGTATTATCAGCGATACGGCGCAACCTCGCGCCCGACGCTTCCGCCTGCGCCGGAGCCCGTCCCGGGCCGGGCTGGTCAAGCTAACGAAGCTGGAGAGGAGTTTGTCGGAGAGATCGACCTGCCGGATCACCTTTTCGATGACCCGCCGGGTGAATTGGGAGACGAGGTTGTCAGAGATCTTCTCGCCCGCGCGGAGCCCAACCGCTTCAGAGACCTCCCAAGGGAAGATCGGCGCAATGTCATCCGGGAATGGCTCGCCGATCTGAGCAAGCGGGACCGGCGGCAACTTGAAAACGCTGCGACACAGGACCGGACAACTGGCGCGGGTTCGATGGATCCGATGATCCAGTGGCTTCGGCAACACTACCCGGAGAAGTACAGACGGGGTGCAGTGGGAGACATTTGGGAAATTCTCAATGACTATCCATTCCCCGCCTCACGGAAGATTCCGGCGCCTCGGCACAGGTAGCCGCCCCCACGAACAAGGCCGCCGCCGTTCGCCCGGTATCGGCGCATGCTTGAACTCGGGATGCCGGAACCGATGCCTTATCGACGTCGCCGTGGAGAATCCCCGCTTTTTTGGTGGAAGAGTTCAACCCGCCGTGCTATCCTAAGCATCA
>CAZLHA010000222.1:0-2992 GCA_964559155.1 uncultured Candidatus Bathyarchaeia archaeon
TAACAGGATATTAGCGTTAAAGGGATGGGGACATGAGGATTTTATGGTCTCCTCATTCAACTGGGGGATGCTAAAAGAGTATAGGGATCTTAATCTAAATGCAAGACTAGGTGTCTTGTCTTTCAATAACCATGAAGAGGCTCTGGTCTATGCTCAGATCATTGATGCGGACAGTATCAACCTCTATCACAAATTATTAAGTCAAGGATACGTGGATGAGATACATCGAAATGGATTTAAAATCTATCCATGGACTTTAAACAATGAAGAGGATATTAAAAAAGCCATAAATTTAGGTGTGGACGGGATTATCAGTGATTATCCTGACAGGATTACATTTTGATTAGATACTCTGCGAATTCCTCAAGATCTGTGAACATATGGTCGAATGCGCCGCTGAACATGATATCCTTCTTGAATCGTGTATTGAATCGATCCATATGTTCCTCTTTAAGGTCTATGAATCCTATGATGGGTTTACTAGCCTCAGCCGCAATTCCCACCTCAACTGCGGAGTCAACTCCATAGCACCCCTCTTTTGTAAAATAGGCTATAAACACATCTGCGTTTCTAATTAAGACTAGGTTGTTAAGGAAGGACTCACCGGATGGGGCATCCTGGTAGGTGTCCTTGGCCGAGTAATATACAATGTGGCCATGTTTCTCTAGGAACCGGGCGATCTTCTCGGTCTCCTCATGGTACATGTTTCGCGCTGAGATGTAAATCCTCATACCCGTGAAATGTTTGGAAATGAATGTATTAAGTTAACGGCTTTAAATATAACGTAAGTTAATTCGCCTATCCCTTTTATCTCAGGGATACAATGGGTTCAGAGTAGTGATCAAGTAATGGTTTTACCCGTAAAAGTATTCGAGATCCGGGGACTCGAAGGCAACCCCTTGGACAAGTTGATTGGTTGGCGAGAAGCGACGGATGTAGAAGATGAGGCCGATTTACAACTCATCACAGAGGTCATCGAGGTCGAGGAAGAAGAGGATATGATAAAAGGTATCTTCGCCAAGGATTTCTATAGGGAGCGAACTTATCGTCGCCGAATAATGTCTAGTCCACAGACAGAGGAAGCACCTTTCTGGCTACTGAAGCATGATGATAGGGATTTTCTCGTGGTTATGGCTCCTAGCGTGGCTCGTGGTGTCAAGAAGTTGCTGAGTAATCATGTGGCTACCGCTCTAGGTGGAATTCTGAACGCAGATGTACGTGAATCCAAGATCACCCACGAGACACTTCAGAGACTCCACGAGTCTAATCCTCAGGCAACTAACCTGATATGGTTTGATAACGTGGATCTACCGGGGGTCAATAAGCTCTGCCTTAGTGGAGAAGGCTTGGCTGATACTGGTATGTACAAGGAGTATATCGACCATGGTATGATATGGTATGTTGTGTTCGCCAGTCAGGAAAAAGGATACACCATTGGCATCACCCGTAGCGTAGTTATAACCAACTTTAGCAAGTCAACACCGGAAGAGTTCATCGACTTCGTTATAGACGATATATTGAACCTAGTCGAATAAACTTCCCCATTCCTTTTTCCGCAGGTTTCTTATCCCGGTTTTACGAATTCCATATTATGATTGATGAGATAGATGAGAAGATACTAGATCTTCTTGAGGAGAACGCTCGTATGACCTATGTCGAGATAGCGGATCTAGTCGGATTGAGTGAAGGCGCGGTTAGGAACAGGATCCAGGGATTACTGGAGGATGGTGTGATTAAACGATTTACCATCGAGAAATCAGTCAATCATGGGGTTCGAGCTCTCACCATGATAGCTGTTGAGCCGAGTATTCCGACTTATGAGGTGAGTAAGAAGGTTAACCAACTTGGTGGGGTTGAACGTATCTATGAGGTCACCGGGGAATATGATATCGTTATGGTCTCCAGTGGTAACAATATTGAGAGCATCAACCACGTCATAGAGGATATACGAAAGATAGAGGGCGTCGAGAAGACTAACACCATCATCGTGTTGAGGACTATATAGAGGATACATGTTGAAGATCTACTTCGCGGGCAGTATAAGGGGCGGTGAACCAGATCGTGAATGGTTCCAGCAACTAATTCAGTACATCAAGCAGTACGCAAAGGTAATGACCGAGCACAGTTTTGATTTCAGCTACGAGGATGAGATCAAGAAGGATGATACGGGGATATATACAACGGATATGGCGTGGCTCAGGAAATCCGATGGGTTAATAGCAGAGGTGACAGCACCCAGCCTGGGTGTGGGCTACGAGATCGCAAAAGCCGAAACTTGGGGCCTACCGGTGCTCCTATTATACAGGGAATCACTAAACAGAGCACCCTCAGCCATTCTAAACGGAAACAAGAACCTACACATGATAAAATATAACGAGAAACCTGAGGTATTCAAAGCCATAGATGAATTCATCGAGGCGCTACGCCGAGACGCATAAGCTCAGCTTCGGTGCAGAGATGAACGCCCCCGGTCCAGTTTCCTTCCCTTATTATCTCCCTATAAACCTCAACGGCTTTTATGGACTCGTCTCGCGCCATGTACAGGTTTCCCACTGCTTGTGCCCGTGTCATGAACCTTATGGGGCCTTCTCTTCGTGCCTTATCAAGCAGTTCCTTTGGGGTGGTGTATCCCTTGTACATTAGGAGGGTCTCATGATAGTCATCTACCTCGATTAAATCCATATTCGGCTCGACTATTTCCAAAAGTTTCTCAGCCTCACTCCACCTGTCGAGTCGGATTAACGGCATATATAGCCAGTGACTGGTTGCTATCCGACTCTCAATATTATCCGCAACCTCCATGCAGTTACAGTAGGCTTCAACAGCCTCCTCATACAAGCCAGCTGCATAATATGTGAACCCTTGATGATAGTAGACATTCCAGTTGAAGCTTGCCACACCCATCTTGCCCTCGCTCTTCCCCCCACTCGCGTACAACTCGGGCTCATCAGGACGATCCTTGATCAACTCAGCAGCTGTCTCAAAATCCCTT
>CAZLHA010000223.1:0-904 GCA_964559155.1 uncultured Candidatus Bathyarchaeia archaeon
GAAATAGATCAAACTGGGCAATAATACTATCATCACTGCCCTTCCCCTGCCTATCTGGTAGTTCTCCTCCACGGCCAAGACAAGTAAGACAATGGTAGCGAGTCCCCAGAAATTAAACAGATTTGTTCCCATCAAAGCCTTCAAAACCTTGCTCTCAATATCCCTGTTAGCAATAAAGTACCCTGCCAAGCTCTTCCTATCCATTAGGTATGCATCAATTACCCGTATGAGTTGATTAAAGAGACTGGGGACAGAGGCAAAACCATGCATAGCGAACAAACGCTTCATGGATCCATTTCCCCCGCTTAAACGCCCCAAGCCGTGTAGGAGAAGGGTAGCCGCTGTCCAGCCAAATATGATGGTGATACCTGAGCCGATTCCTGCGAATAACCCCATGGATCCCTCAAAGTGACTGGTGTAAATGCCCTCTAGCTGAGGAGAGACAACAGATAATGGAATCTTACTCAGGTAGAGCATGCTGCTGTAAGCCGCTAAGATCACCATGACCAGCGTGATAGCTAAGCCTTTAATTAGGTCTCCTTCATCCATTGATTTGAATATCTGCCGGGGTTTGTAGAGCACCCCGGTTAATTGAGTTAAAAATCCTGTTTTCTCTTCACTCATGTCTTAAAGCCTCCACTGGGTTCATTTTTGATGCATTATAAGCGGGATATAACCCGGATATTACGCTGGTAACTACCGCGAACACTACTACCTCCAATCCCAGTAAATACGAGATAGATGTAGGTAAATCTATGAAGTTTCCTATGAGTCTGGCTAATAGGAAGCCGAATCCTGCACCGATGGCGCCACCGATCAAGCCTGTCATCATAGCCTCAGCTAGAAACATATACAATACTTCAAAACTCTTGGCGCCTAACGCCTTCAGGGTCCCGATCTCTCT
>CAZLHA010000223.1:914-2957 GCA_964559155.1 uncultured Candidatus Bathyarchaeia archaeon
GTGTTGACAATCCCCACACCCGCAACCACGAGGCTGATACCGGCTATTCCACCCAGCACTGCTTGAATGGTGCCTAGTATGGAGTTAACTTGTTCTTGGGCGGACGCAGCTGTTACCACCGTGACCCTGTCACCCATTTTCTCCTCGATTCCCTCAGCCGCTCTTTCAACCACGTCAATGTTATCTGCTTGTGCCAGTAAGTAGCTGAACTGGCCCCCTACCTCGTATATCTGCTGTGCGGTCTTCAAGGGTATTGCTATAGAGTCATCCAGGTTGGCGCCGAAGCTGCTCCCTGTCTTTTTAAGGATGCCAATAACTCTTAGTGTATTCTCTTTCTCCACACCGTTTACTATGGATTTTATTTTTATTCTATCCCCTAGATCCACTATAGGTTCATCCAAGTCAAGGGGCTGAGCAATATTAGAACCCACTATCACCACGGCGGAGTCAGATTGTACAAAGTTTCTCCCTTCCGCTAGCTCCGTGCTAGGGTTTAGCTCCTTATATGCTCGCTCAACGCCGTATACATCGGTGCGAAAATATCTTCTTTTGATAGTGTACTCAGCGAACTTATTGGCGATTATCGGAGTAGCGCCCTTGATGTAATCAACTCTCCTCACAATTTCTAGGTCTCTCCAGTTCAATGTTCCACCGGATATAGTGGGGCCTCTAGCAATCTCACCGGGTATAATAATCAGATTACTTGGTCCAAAATAGTTTAATTGGCCACTGACACTGGTTTGCAGCCCCTGTGTTATGCTTATCAGACCGGTTATGGCGGCACATCCAATCAGGATACCAACTAGGTTCAGGGCGAACCTGAACTTGCGTTCCTTCAAGCCATTAGTAGCGATCTGAAAGATATCAAGGGGATCCACGGCTACTCCTCTATGGTCCTAATCCCAGTAATCTTCTTATCCACAGCCAGATACCTCCCTGTGGCTCCTGAGGTTCATCATCAACTGTTCCACCTATTGTGATATCGAAGCTGATCTCCTGGGTTTTTTCCCTGTTTAGGTGATCCCTGTACTTGATATCGAGTTTTACCTTGTGTTCGCCTTCTGGCGCATCCTCGTCAACCTTATAGTAGATATCGAAGGGTATGGGGCTATCAGGGTCTACTGCTCCGATGTATTCATCGCTGCCGCTAACCCTCTTAATGAGATCATCCTCCATTACGTGTATGGATACAAAGTCCACGCTCTCGGTGCCTATTAGGAGAAGATCAGCGTCCATTTCATTGGTTTCTCCTGGTGCTGTGGTTTGACTGGGTGTATCTAGTAACTGGAAGTCGACCAATCCATCCACCATTATTGTTACTGTTTCTGTCAAGGTTTTTGGGATCCCTTTGTTGTTGGTGTAGCTTATGGTTATGGTGACGGCGTACTGTCCAGCGGGTGCAGATCCGGAAGCCAGTAAGTTATATGTATAAGATGTGTTCTCACCGCTATTCAGATCTCCAACATCTATAGTGGAAGGTGTAAGGGGGGAAATAGGGCTCATCTGGGGGAAGCTGATTATACTCATAAGATCATATGCGTTTGCTCCTGTGCAGTCGAGTGCTATATCCAAATCGAATATATCCCCGGGGTATACTGTGCTGGGTTTGATGGAGACCTCTTTGATGGTTACTGTTGTTGTCTTAGAGGTCTTAGCCGAGTTAACGTTAACAGGGAGTGTATATGACTCGAAATAGGTCTTTTCTGATTCATCGCTGAATGATGCTGTGAATGTTAATGTATAGGTTGTTAGTGGCGTGCTTTCTAACACAGATAGGGTTGGATTAATTATTATGCTTTCATTCTCTCCAAATACCTCTTTGCGGATCGTGTCTCCTCCTGTGATTGTTATGTAGGGGGATGTGGAGGTGGTTACTAGTTCCAGGTCTTTTAGTTTCTTATTAGCTATATTCTCCAATTCATAGGATAAGTCTGTTTTCACACCGGCTATAGCGTTGATACTATCCGGATCTATGTTGAGCCCAAGTTTCGGTGTGTAAGACTCACCTACAACCACCCCAACTGATACAGTTGAAGTAACATA
>CAZLHA010000224.1:0-2889 GCA_964559155.1 uncultured Candidatus Bathyarchaeia archaeon
GAGACAAAGAAGCATCACTACACGTCAAAACCCTATTTTCACATCTTCCAGTAGCCGCAGTAACCCCCGGCTACGCCTTCCATGTACACGGACACATACCCCACAACACCCATAACCTAGAAGAGATAAGCCAACTAGATGAAAATAACCCTATTCTTGAGGAACTCCTCTGGAATGACCCAGCAAATACACCTGACACCCACCCAAGCTTCCGAGGCCACGGCTACTACGTCGGCACAACACAAGTAAACCGGTTCCTAACAGAAAACCACCTAGAGTGGATAATACGGGGCCACGAAAAACCACCCAACGGATACATATCCCAGGGCCAAACATTCACCCTCCACACAACCGGAGAAAAAACCACATACCTCAAACTACCAGCCAACCCAACAAAACCACCAAACAAATACATAACCCAAATCTAGCAACAAGACTCAAATTATGCCCCATAGCCCAGAACACCTAGCAAACCTTGATTATCACCAAGATAACACGTAGCATATTAGAACCAAGTTCACCCGGTTATTGACTGTAACCACCAATAAACATAACCTGTGATTTTTTTCTCCGTTACAGCAACCTACTTACTATTTGGGACACAAATATCTGCACCTAAATTTAATAATAAATATTGGTGCTGTACAGTTGTAGGATAGAATTCATGAGTCTACTCAGACCATTTCTGTGTTTCAATAACAAAGAAGGTATGAGCAGACCAATTTGGAGAAATAACTGGCACCCCTATAGACCTTTCCAGACTCGTAGAAGAACCCAGAACCAGACATAGACAAAAACTGGACAAACACCGGTTACATATACCAAGGCGAAGAAGCGTTCCGCCAACCATCGGGCATACTCCCAGAGCGATAGAATACAATATAATGTCCTATCTACATATCCTTGGACACTCTTCCCGCTTCTTTCAGAACCCTCTTATAAACTTCAACAGATAATCTAAACCCAAGACCAATCATCTCATCTACACACACAATAAACTTCTCGTAATCAATCAAGCCTATTGACAACCCTGATAACAAAACCCCTAAAGTTCCAAGACACCGTACACCAAACACCCTAGCAACAACAGAAGCCTCCTTATCATCTACAAGAAGCAACGCGTCAAACTTACGGGCTAAAAGAATCGCCTCCGCTTCTCCACGATGTACCCCAGAAACCTCCAATAACTCATCCACATCGTCATAGGCTTCAACACTTATCCATCCCTCTTTAAGAGCTTCACGAATCAACAACGCATCAGCCGATTCACCACTAATTACTTCAACCCTCCCCCTCTCAGGAACAAGTATTTCCCCAAAAAGACGCCTATAAAAATAGAGTTTATTTATCTTCCCCAACCAAATAAGCGGGCTGCTATCAGATACTACTCTTTCTTTCTCTGGAATACTCCAAGTCACGCTCTAGATCCTCGACGGTGTAATTCAACTCAACCCGTAAATCCTTCATAAGGCTCATTATCTCACGTAACGAAACCTTCGCCATCTCTGCCGCCCGCCACATTGAGACTTTTCTGTTCCTATACGCATCCACGGCTTTATCGACTCTTCTCTGGGCTAATGCTTGATCTAAAAGCCTTCTAATGATTTCAGATCTATCTATCCTATCCTGTTCCGCTATACCCTCAATCTCCTCAAGGACTTCAGGTGGCAGTCTAGTTGTGACCGACTTGTGCGTCATGCCCATCGATTACAATAGAGTCTAACGCACACTATAAACATTCCCAACTTGTTCCACCAGAGAATCCGACCCAGAAAAAACTACCCTATCCTCTATAAACTAGAATTGATTTTGTTCTAGAAAACATTAACAAGCTACTGTTGGTTATAAATTTCTTCAAGTATCCAAGTGAATGTTTATATCTTTTAACAAATTATGATGTTACTACTATCAGGTGAATATTTTTGTGCGGTATAATTGGTTACAACGGATACAGGCAGGCTTCTCCAATAATCCTAGAGGCCCTGCGTAGACTTGAGTACCGTGGATACGACAGCGTAGGAGTAGCAATACCCCAACAGGATCACATAGAGATCCGTAAAGACGTGGGAAGAGTAGACGAGGCTAACAAGAAACATAATTTCGCTGAGATCAAGGGAACCATGGGTATGGGGCACACAAGGTGGGCCACCCACGGCGGAGTAACCCAGAGCAACGCCCACCCCCACACCTCTAATGACGGAAAGATCGCTGTAATCCACAACGGTATCGTGGAAAACTATCAAAAACTACAGGAAAAACTAGAGGAAGAAGGATATACCTTCTACACGGAGACTGACACCGAGGTAATACCCAACCTCATCCAATATCACATGAACCAGGGTAAAGGCTTTACAGAGGCAACAATAGAGACAGTACAGGAACTCGAAGGCTACTACGCCATACTAGCAATGCACCAAGACCACGACAAGATCATAGGCACCCGTAACGGATCACCACTAGTAGTAGGCCTAGGAATAGAAGAAAACTACCTCGCAAGCGACATACCCGCATTCCTAGAATACACCAAACAGGTACAATACATCCACGACCACGACCTAGTCATACTAGAAGAAGACAAAGTAATGTTCAAGTCAACCAAAACCGGGGAACCAATAACAAGACCCATCCACAGCGTAGACTGGGACCATGAACAAGCAAAGAAAGGCAGCTTTGACCACTTCATGATGAAAGAGATCACCGAACAAGTAGACACAGTTAAAGCCGCTATCAACCAAGACCAGGAAACCCTCCATCACGTAGCAGACCACATACGCGAAGCCAAGGGAGTATTCCTCGTAGCCTGCGGAAGCAGCTATCATGCTTGTCTCACAGCCAGCTACCTCTTCAGCAAAATAGCCGGCATGCACGTCAACGTAGTCCTGGGCTCAG
>CAZLHA010000225.1:0-2867 GCA_964559155.1 uncultured Candidatus Bathyarchaeia archaeon
GGCAAACCAGTTACTAGACTCAGGTATGCAAATACCGGGATTTAGGAGAAGCAGAAGACCCCTAGAGAAGTTATTAAATCGATACATACCCACAATCACCGTAATAGGCGGTATGATAATTGGGTGTCTCGCTGCCTTCAGCGAGTTTTTCGGTGTATTCGGCTCGGGTATGGGTGCATTATTAGCTGTAAGTATACTATATCAGTACTATCAGACAATGGTACAGGAACAGGTAGAAGATCTATACCCATTCCTAAGAGGCGCATTCGGTTAACCCCGAATAATTTTATTCACCTTTTTAATCACTAGTATCATGACCATTAGGTTATACGACGAGGATGCATACGTCAAAGAATTTGATGCTAAGGTTATTGGATTATATGGAAAACATGTTGAACTTGAGGAAACCGCTTTCTACGCTGAGTCTGGTGGACAATCAGGGGATACTGGGTTCTTGAACAATGAGAGGGTAGTTAATACAATCTATGATGACAACAAACATGTGCATGTAATGGAAAAGGAACCAAGCTTTAACATTGGAGAAACAGTACATGGAGAAATTAGCTGGTATCGTAGATACAAGATAATGCGACTGCACAGCGCAAGTCACATTATGGAATATTTTCTCTGGAAAAATTTTGGCTACATGGAGAGACTTGGAAGTAATGTTGATGATAGAAAAGATAGAGCAGACTATGTACACGATGGACGCTTAAACCCAGATTTATTGTACAAGACTGAAAAAGAAACCAATCAATTCTTTGCGGAAAACCATGAAATAACAATAACCGAGGATAAGGAAGGAATACGTACTTGGAAATGTGGTCCGGTAGAAATGCACTGCGCTGGAACTCACGTAAAAAACACAAAAGAGATAGGTCAGATAAAGTTAAAACGAAAGAACCCGGGTAGAGGAAAAGAACGAGTCGAAACTTATCTAAAGGAGTAACATTTTAACCTATTAACATTTTATATGAATAAGCTTCTTCAAATATTTTTAAAGGTATATCCTTTACTTATAGGTTAATATTGTTTATTCTGCTTCTAAGTATATGTTTTTTTGATCTTTGCTCAAATACCATTTCTTTTTTCCCTTCTTAGCAAGTTTTCTAAGTTCCCTTATGGAAAGACTGGGAACATAATATGTTCCACTTCTTGTTTTTCTAATCTTCAACCTCACAAAACCACCTAGTGGTTATAGTTTCAAATGTTCAATTTAGACGTTTCTATCATTGCGAGAAACTCATAGTAGGCAGGATACCAAATGGAGATTAACTAGTTTTTTCAACTTCCTCATTTGAATAATATTCCTTTTTTAATTAAACATCTAATGATTGTAATTCTTCGCGTAATTCAGGTTGAGCTTCATCTGTATATAGTTTGTAAATCCTTTTTATAGTAGGAAACTGGTGCTGGACAATAGAGAAAATTGTGTCAAGGAATGTTCTGGATATTAATTCCACTTCTTCAAAATCCAGTTCTCTTGAGCTTCTTTATTGTATTCGCCTAGTAAATGTCTTGTGAGTTTGAGTTAGTCATATAATTATCAAGTCGTCAGCCACCCGGTCATGTCTGGTGGCTCCCTCCGGTCGCCACAAAATGCGCCCTAAAACGGGCTTTAAAACCTGTTCCAGGTTTACCAGTCGGCGCCGAAGCGCCTCATTGCCCAAAAGGCTTTTTGCCGCGCCCAAAGGGCGCTTTTTACGAGCCGGGGGGCATTACTTCGTAATCTTTCAGGGGTAACCAAAAGGGATCCAATTCGTCCATGAGCTGGACTCATCACCCATAAGGCAGGCTCACTATTGCCACGCGCTACCTTATCCACTACCCGGACTCATTATTTACAAGTATGTATCATCTGATACATTATTGTTCTATAATTCATTACTTTTTTATAACTAGAACACCTTTTTCAATACAATATGCCTATGAATGTAAACAGTTTTAATAGAATCTGGAACCGATTATTGAACACTCAGGGAAAACTATTTTACACAAAGACAGGGCTACCTTTCAGACACAAAGTAGAAGGATACAAGATATGGATTAATAGATCGAAGCACCCGACAATGAAAGAAGATCTTAAACTATGTTACGAAAATATGCCTCTAGAGAATATGCCTTATCATGTATGGAAACAGATAGGAAATAGCTATATCTGGTCCTGGTTAAACGATGATCGGATAATGCTTAATAAAAAAGAAGTAGCTAAAGAATACATACAGAAAAATAACATAAAAATAGTTACTTAAGATAATTATAGAACATTAATTATAGCTTATTCCTCATCATTCTCTCTCAATTCACCTAGATCAGATACACCAAATTCCTTTATCATATATCTTTTAACTATTCTTTCAAGTATATCATTTCTAGTTTTTAAGTCCTTTATTTCCTCATTTGTTAATTCTTTATGTATCGAATATCTAAGCTCCATTTCTTTCAACCCTTTTTGTGTTGAAAGGGCTTTTTCCTCTATTCTCTTTATCTTACTAGGATCACTAAGAACTCTGAGAGAATCATAACAACGCATATAGGTATTAGTCAAATTTTCTTTTTCTGTTATAGGGAGATCTTGAGGATTACTATAAGGTGCTGTACTATCACCTATTGATTTACATTGAAGTTTAGCGATATAGTTTTTATTCATAACTGTTTCAAGATAAGTTTCATTAAATTTTCTGAAACTATGTAAACTAAGTCTCCTATTCAGATCTGGTATCTCTTTTCTAAGAATCCAAATATATGATCTGATACTATTATCATATAATCTCTCCCCATCTCGGGTAACAAACAAAGGAGAATTATCGGTTAATACTTCCCCATCATATTCTCTTTTCTCCAAGTATGCGTTAATCGCCTGAACT
>CAZLHA010000226.1:0-2840 GCA_964559155.1 uncultured Candidatus Bathyarchaeia archaeon
CTGATGAGCTGGGGGAGGCGTTGGAGCTCATGTTTGAGTACCCGAGTGTCAAGGGCTTCGGGGTGGCCTCGTACCCTTGGAGACGGGATAAGGAGAGAAAAGGGCTTGACTCGGTTCGCCGCCTTGTTGACGGGGTTATTACTGGGGTAAAGAACCGATAACTATTCCAACCTTATTTTTATTGAAGACGTTTTTTAAACTATGGTTACTTAGATGTTTATATGATATTTGAAAAACTGAAATCAGAGGTTGTGTCTCATCTTAGCTACTTCATAGGCTCAGGTACGAACGCCTTTGTAGTGGATCCAACGAGAGATATACAACAATACCTGGACTTGGCTGAGAGACATGGTGTGAACATCGAGTATGTGTTTGAGACTCATAGAAACGAGGATTATGTGATTGGGAGCATAGAGTTGGCTAGGCATACGGGTGCGGAGATATATCATGGAGGTTGGCCTGATTTTAAGTACGGTAAGACAGCGGGGGATGGGGACGAGTACCGTGTGGGTAGCCTTAAGGTAACGGCGTTGGCTACTCCGGGGCATACACCGGGGGATATGAGTTATGCGGTTACTGATCTTGAGACAGGGGATGAGCCTGTGCTTGTGTGCACCGGTGATACCTTGTTTATAGGTGATGCGGGTAGGACTGACTTCGGTGGACCAGAGAACCGTGAGAAGTGGAGCACATGGCTCTATGAGAGCATACATGAAAAGCTATTGCCCTTGGGTGATCATGTTAAGATCTGTCCGGCTCACGGCAGTGGCTCTGTCTGCGGCTCTGGGATAGCTAAGAGAGAGGAGAGCACTCTGGGAGCTGAACGCTTGATGAATCCATTACTGCAGATGACTAGGGAGGAGTTCATTAAATTCAAGGTTGAGGAGCATCATGAGTATAATCCATACTTTAAGATGATGGAGAAATACAATCTGGAAGGCGCTCCAGAGTATGGGCTCGGGCCTACGGTGGAGGCGTTAACAGCTAGGGATTTTGAGAGATATATTGCTGAGGGCGCTGTAACTCTTGATACTAGGCCACCGCCTTCCTTCGGCGCTGGGCACATTGAGGGCAGCTTTAATGTGAATATTAGTCGTCTGGGTATGTCTGGGTGGGTTCTCCCATATGATAAGCCCATTGTGTTGGTGTTGGGTAACCTTGGTGAGCTCGGTGAAGTGGTTACTGGGTTAGGGAGGATGGGTTATGATAATATTGTGGGTTACCTGAAGCCCAGTATTGTCTCTTGGTATCTGACGGCTAGGCCTCTTGATAGGCTGGATATGATGACGGCTCCTGAGCTCAAGGATAAACTTGACTCGGAGGAGTGGACGGTTATTGATGTTCGGAGCCTAGAGGAGTATGAGTCGGGTCATATTGAGGGTAGCTTGCGTATCTACGCGGGTACCATTGGGGATCACATTAGTGAGATTCCCCGGGATAAGCCGATAACGGTTATCTGTAAATCCGGTACCAGGTCAGGTTTCGCGTCCAGTATATTGCTGAGGAATGGAGTGGAGAATGTTCATAATGTTCTCGGCGGTATGTCCAGCTGGAAGAGCGCAGGGTACCCCACTGTTTAATATTCTTCTTTTTAATCCACCGTTCGGCACTATGACATATGAAAGAGATTTTTGATATAAACGCTGATGAACTTGACCAGTACCTTGATGAAGGTAAGGCTGTGGTGTTGTTAATCTGGAAGAAACACTGTAGTTTATGCGCTAGATTCAAGCCATTTTTCAAAGAGTTACCGGAAGAGTATCCGGATATCCAGTTCCTCATGATGAACATGATGGAGACTATGGAAAATCTTAGATTAGCCGAGAGGTATGAGGCGGATACGACGCCCATTATCCCGGTTTTCTGTGAAGGTGAACACCTAGGAACATTCGTCGGGTTATATGAGGAAGATGAATTCAAGTCAAGACTAGAGGAGATACTTGAGAAAAACTGCTGAAAAAATGGCGTTTATGTTCCCCGAGTGTTGCGTTTTTACATAGAATAGGTGCCTCTATGGGGTGGAATAGGTGCCCTTTTTGTGTGGAAGATTTTCTGAACTGGGATGTTTCCTGTCCCTATTTGGGTAACAGGGCTGTTCACGTGTTTTCCTCGGAGTACTCCCCTGATTTTTCGGGGGGCTCCGCTCTGTTGTGGACCCGTTTTGGGTTTCTGTATTGTTTGGACGGGGGTTCTGTATCTTTTCCTATTCTGAACGGGGGTGTTCCCTGTCTCCTCTCGCTGACTCGGGCTGTTTTGTGAGCTTCACCCTGGGTGCCCTCTAGGGGTGTCTGGGTAGCCGGATCTTTTTTGCGGGGGGCGCATTTATCCCAGGGTTTATTTCAGTCACGAGTAAAACTATGGATTGGCTCATATATAAAGAAATTCTACAATATCCATAGAATGGATTTAATAGAATAGAAGATTGAGGTAATGTTTTGGTACTAGATCACGAATTTCTCTGGTTCAATGTTTCTGTGATGTACCCCGAGGTCAGCGACCTTAAACCTGCGTCCGCCGTAGAGCTCTGCTTCCTCTTCTCCATAGTATAGGGCTGAGGCGATTCGGCCTATGGCGTCGCCCTTCATTATACCGCTGCCGCTTCCGGCTCCAACGTATAGGAACCCGGGTTCCTTGTAGATGACGGGTGACTCGTCGAAGCTGTTGATGGCGTATTGACCGGCCCAGCTGTTCATGGGGCGTACGTCCTCGAACTCTGGGAAATACATGATGAGTGCATGGTAGACGTTGTTGGTGTAGTAGTCTTCTTCGGGTTGGGGGTCTTCCTCGAGTTCAAATTTTCGTGGGATATAGTCTGCGCAGCCTAGCCAGATGCTTCCCTC
>CAZLHA010000227.1:0-2810 GCA_964559155.1 uncultured Candidatus Bathyarchaeia archaeon
AGATCGGTTATCTTTACGGTGCATACAGAAAGATCACTAATCTTCATGGTACAGGAGTATTAACAGGAAAGGGACAGGGATGGGGTGGCTCATTAATAAGACCAGAAGCGACAGGTTATGGTGCAACATACTTTGCTCAAGAGATGTTGAAAACCAAAGATGATGACTTTAAGGGTAAAAAAGTACTAATAAGTGGCAGCGGAAACGTTGCTCAGTATGCAGCCCAAAAAGTTATGGAGCTTGGCGGTAAAGTAGCAAGCCTAAGCGATAGTGATGGATCCGTACATATCCCAGAAGGTCTAACTGAGGAACAGTGGGAATATGTCATGGATCTCAAGAACGTTAGAAGGGGCAGGATCAGTGAGTTCGCTGAAGAGTATAGCCTTGAATATGTAAAAGGTGGAAGACCATGGCCTTTCGGCGGAGATGTTGCTATGCCTTGCGCAACACAGAACGAGTTAGAAAAGAAAGGTGCTGAAGCACTCATCGATAGTGGTGTAATTGCGGTCTGTGAAGGTGCAAACATGCCATGTACCCCGGAAGCAGTAGAACTATTCCAGGAGAAAGGTGTACTCTTTGCACCTGGGAAGGCAGCTAACGCAGGCGGTGTCGCTACAAGCGGCCTCGAGATGAGTCAGAACAGTCTAAGAATATTCTGGAGCAGAGAAGAGGTTGATAAGAGACTCCATGAAATCATGGTGAATATACACAAGAACGCCTATGACACTGCTAAAGAATTCGGAGATCCAGGTAACTATGTCCTTGGCGCAAACATTGCCGGCTTCCTTAAGGTAGCTAGAGCAATGGTTGCTCAGGGTTATGTGGCCTAAACTCTTTCTTCCCAATATTTCTCTTTAATTATGATTTTTATTGACCTATTGTAAATTATTTTATTGATTGTATGAAGGGTCAAGGCAAAGAATTCATGGAGAAAACAAAGTACAGGTATCTTGAAAAATCTGATCAGTCAAAAGGATTACCTCAACCATCATTAACGTTACCTGCCTCTAATGAAGGAGAAATCATCGAACTCCCGGATCCAATGAATGTTGATGTAAAATCTATTGATCTAAGTGCGGCTATTAATCAAAGGCAGAGCGTTCGATCATTTAGTGAAGAATCTCTTAGTTTAGAAGAGTTGAGTTATGTTCTTTGGTCTACTCAGGGGGTTAAAGCCGTTACACCTCGTCCTGCTACACTTAGAACTGTACCAAGTGCTGGTGCCAGACATTGTTTTGAGGCATATGTCCTAGTAAATAATGTGGAGGGTATATCGCCCGGACTTTACCGATTCCTATCTACTGAACATAAACTACAGGTTGTAAAACGGGGCTTAAAAATAGGTGAGAAGGTCACTGAAGCATGTCTAAATCAGAGATTTATCTTAGATTCAGCTATCGCGTTGATTCTTACAGCTGTCAGATATCGTATGATGTGGCGTTATACTGAGCGAGGTTACAGGTATATGCATCTAGACGCTGGCCATGTAATGCAGAATCTGTATCTCTGTGCTGAAGCCATCGACTCAGGAGTATGTGCAATCGCGGCCTTTGAGGATGACAAGATAAACAAGTCACTTGGATTAGATGGGGTAGAACGATTCACAATATATCTTGGTGTGTTAGGAAAGAAGAAATAACCTTCCATTTTTATAATCCGCTTCATAGAGAAATATTGATATTCTATGACAGATGAGATGATAACGTTCTTTGAGAACCAGATTGATCTTGAGAAAAAAATAGTCGAATCAGCCCAGGATGCGATTAATGAAATCGAGAATGAAGCAGTAAGTACTGCCCTGAGGGGGATAAGCTTGGATTCGTCAAAGCATGCTGAGATGTATAGGTCTGCGATCAACCTGTTATCAGCGACAACAGTAGCTTTAAACGAGGAACAACTTGATCTCCAGAAAAAAGTAATTTCTGACCATATCAAAATGGAGGAAGCAGTAATCAAGGAACTTGAAAAACGGATGGATGATGTTGAGAATGAGAAAGTGAAGCTTCTCTTAAAAGCGATACTGGCTGATGAACATAGACATCATAAATTGCTGGAAAACCTCTATGAGATATTGATTCGTGGTGAGACGATTACTGAGGGAGACTGGTGGGACGCCATTTGGGGCGATGTTCCAGGGCTCTGGACCTAGTATCTCCCCTTCCGTTTTTGTAAAACATCGTCAAAAATAGGGGGTATAATTACCGACTTTGTACGTTTTTAACTCTAACTAATCCTCAATTTTATTAATCTGTATGACTTTTTAAAGAGATTCATTTCATCGTGGTGAATACATGTACAAAATATTAAAAAAAGAAGAACTAACACCCAACGTAAAGTATTTCGAGGTACATGCACCTGCTGTGGCTCATAAATCGAAACCAGGCCAATTTGTTATTGTCAGAGCAAAGGAGACTGGTGAACGCTTACCCATTACTGTAGCGGATACTGATCCAGAGAAGGGTACTGTAGGTATTTACTTTGCAGAGGTTGGAAAAAGTAGCTCGGAACTTGGAAAATTAGAAACAGGAGACGAGATACTCAATTTTGCTGGTCCTCTAGGCAACTCGGTTAAAGTGGGAAACTATGGCAACATACTATGTGTAGGTGGAGGGGTTTTTGTAGGCGCAATGCTGTATCAGATAGAAGCCTTTAAAGAAGCTGGAAATTCGGTGACGGCGGTATTTGGCTTTAGAAATAAGGATCATGTTATGCTAGAAGAAAAGGTAAGACAAGTGGCTGACGAGGTGTACATCTCAACTGATGATGGTTCTTATGGATATGAAGGGATGAAAATAGTTGATAAACTACTT
>CAZLHA010000228.1:0-2801 GCA_964559155.1 uncultured Candidatus Bathyarchaeia archaeon
TGTCTAAAATGTAGAGAACGTTGTCCCGAGGAGATATCACCTTATAATATTATTCTAGCTTTGAGGAACTTGGCTTATCGAATGGGATTAAACTATCCGATTGGTTATGATGATTTTATTAACGGAATTCTTGAGCGTGGATATATTTCCAACCCTCACTCGGTTAGGACGAGAACCGGTGAAAGGGTTACACGTATCACTTTAGAGCTACCGGAGCCTTCTGTGCCTATGAAGATGAACGCCTTCAAGGGAAATCTAGAGGAAATATTGAGAGTGGGTAGTGACTAGTGAAATACGCATTATACCTTGGATGTACAGTTCAAACAGAGCAGTATGCTCTTGAGGCATCCGTTAGAGAAATCATGCCTAAATTAGGCATTGAGTTAAGTGATATGAGTAATACTAGCTGTTGTGGATTCCCAGCTTTTAGCAGTATATCCCAAGAAGCTTGGATATATTTAACAGCTAGGAATCTTGCTGTAGCTGAACATATGGGGTATCCTGTTTTACCTCTATGTAATGGCTGTCATCTATCCTTCATCGAAACTAAGCATTATTTGGCCGAGGATGAGGTATTGAAAAACAAAATAGATGAAAAGTTGGCTAAAGAAGACTTATCTTATACTGGGGATGTTGAAATAGTTCATTTACTAGAATTATTACATAATGTAATAGGTTCAGAGAAAATCCGTGCCTCTGTATCTAATCCTCTGGAAGACCTTTCAATTGCAGCTCATCCTGGGTGTCATGTTATAAGACCATCAGAGCTCCAAAAAGTGGATAACGCTGAAGATCCTCAGAAGCTGGATGACCTAATAAAAGCGATTGGAGCAGAGACGTTTGATTACCCCGAGAAAATAGATTGCTGCGGTAGTCAGTTAGCTGTATCCTCTGGGCGTAGTACGTTAAAGATAGCTGGAGAGAAGCTTCAGAAGATTAAATCATATGGTTTTGATGGGGTCACTACTACTTGTCCATTTTGCTTTAAAATGTATGATGCCCGACAACGGCCCATAATGGGCACGATGAGAGATCGTTCATTGACCATACCCATTTTCTACTATACCCAGTTACTTGGATTATCTATGGGTATTGAGCCAGAGAGACTAGGTTTGATGATGAATCGAAGCCCCGTTGATGAGATAATTAAACAGATATTGGAGAAATAAAAATGGAAAAACCAGTACTAATAATCGGTGGAGGTGTTGCTGGCATACAGGCATCACTGGATCTAGCTGACAGAGGTTTAAAAGTACACCTTGTAGAGAAATCACCCTCAATAGGAGGTGTAATGGCTCAATTAGATAAGACCTTTCCCACTATGGATTGTAGTATATGTATACTAGCACCAAAAATGATTGAATGCTTTAGACACCCCAATATAACTATTCACACTCTTAGTACCGTTAAGGACTTAGATGGTGAGGAAGGAAATTTCTCCGTTACAATTCATAAAAAACCAAGATATGTGGATGAGACCAAATGCACTGGATGTGGAATATGTTCAGAGAAGTGTCCTACCCGTATCAAAGATGATTGGCAGGAAGGATTAACAGATAAGAAGGCTATCTCGATAATGTTCCCCCAAGCGGTTCCATTAGTGGCTTACATCGATAAAGATAATTGTCTTTATTTCCAAAAGGGTATATGTCAAGTATGTAGCAAGGTATGTCCAGCGGGTGCCATTGATTATACACAGTCAGATATATATGAAAAAATAAATGTTTCAAGCATAATCGTAGCAACCGGGTTCCAAGAGTATGATCCTGTTGAACTTGCAGAATATGGATATGGTAGATATGACAACGTAATCACCGCCATGGAGTTTGAGAGACTAGTATGTGCTTCCGGACCAACCCATGGACACCTCAACAGACCTAGTGATGAAAAAATAGCTAAAAGAATAGCCTTTGTCCAATGTGTTGGTAGCAGGAGCCAGCAGAAAGGGTATCCGTATTGCAGTAGTGTCTGCTGTATGTACGCTACAAAAGAATCAGTTTTAATAAAGGAACATGACCCAGAGAGTGATGTAACTATCTTTTATCTGGACCTCAAAGTATTCGGTCAAGGGTTCCAAGAGTTCGTGGATCGCGCTGAAAATCAATATGGAGTGAAATATATCAGAGGAAGACCGGGTGAGATCCGTAAAGATCCGATCACAAATAATCTGAACGTATGGTATGAGAACACTGCAAATGGTGAGGTTGGAGAAAAAGAGGTTGATCTTGTTGTATTGGCTAGTAATATGGAGGCTCGTCCAGAGAACAAGGAACTAGCGGACGTACTTGGATTAGAATTAGATGAATGGGGCTTCTTCCAGCCAAAAGACAACATTACACACCCCATCGAGACTAAAAAACCGGGTGTATTTATGTGCGGATGTTGTCATGGCCCCAGAGATATTCCTGAATCGGTTGCGGAAGCAAGTGGTTCAGCGGCTTGTGCCGCAGAGGTCGCTAGGAGGTATGCTTAATGAGTAAAGACCTTAGAATAGGTGTTTTTGTATGTCACTGTGGAATTAACATAGGTGGATACGTAGATGTTCCTGATGTTGTAGAGTATTCTGAGAATTTGAATGATGTAGTATACGCTGAACCCAATCTCTATACCTGTTCGTCCGATGGCTTACAGAAGATACAGGAAGCTATCAAGAAACATGATCTAAACCGAGTCGTAGTAGCTTCATGCACTCCAAGGACACATGAACCATTATTCCAGTCGGCGTGCGAGGAAGCAGGATTAAACAAGTACTTGTTTGAGATGGCGAACATAAGAGACCAGTGTAGCTGGGTTCATATGCA
>CAZLHA010000229.1:0-2794 GCA_964559155.1 uncultured Candidatus Bathyarchaeia archaeon
TAGCTTTTTCTTCATGAGTCCCTCTCACAATATATTATTTGGTGTTGAAAAAATGTATTATATAAACCGGTTAAACCTGGAGAAATAGATTAAGGAGGAACACTTTGGGCGCCTTTTCCCCTTTCCTGTAACCAGGAAGGCATCACGATGTTTATGGGTGGTCCCTCTGAGGGGATGTTCTCCCTAATCTTTTGGTATTCTTGGATTCTTTCTCTGAGCCTTAATGAAGTCTCATTAAGATTGCTCGCGTTTACTCTATTCCGGTTTATATCTCTTATCTGCAGTCCAATATTTTGGGTGGAGGCGTTGAATGCTCTGTCTATCCCTTGTCTTGCCTGCACAGGAACTCTAGCCCTGACACGGGTGAGAACTTGTGCGTGGGTCATTGTTCTGTTTAAGAGCCACTGGTCTAGCTCTTCTGAGCCGTTAACCAGCTGGTGTGACCGGTTCATCTGACGCATATATCCCTGTCTTAGGTTCTCTAGGGCTTCAACGCGTGTGCCGTTTGCCACTTGCTCCATTTCGGCCAACCTTTCCTCGGCTAGCTGTAGCCTTTTTTTTGCCTCTCCCTCTTTGCCTCCTCTAACCCTTGATAGGGGAACCTCTATATGTTCCTCAAGGAATCGCTCAAGGCCATACAGGGGGTGTTCAGGAGTCCAGCTTGCTGGTGGTAGCTGAAACTCGTCGGGAACTGCGTGGACTTGGCTCATCGTCATTGAAAAAATCATTAATGCTCCGATTAGTGTCCTCAGTTTTGTTTTATACTTCATTTATGTTCGATACTTGTATGTCTATGGAGGATAATTAAGAACCCCCTGAAACATATTGAAACCCTGGTTCCAAGCATGGTTTTGATATTTATCTTGTCCCATTACAATAGGAATGTTTACGGCGTCTTCTTCATGTTACGTGAATTAAGGTAATGGATAACTGAGACCAGTATCACTGAGACGCTGATGATGGCTCCACCTAAGATCGTTCTCTCTGTTGGAATCTCTCCCACGATAAGGTAGTTCAGTGCCACGGTGACAACTGGTTGTGTGGATAATAATATGCTAGCTAGGCTTGCGGTGATTCTTCTCAGGCTCCACGTGAATAAGACGAATGAAAGGGTTGTTATGACTGCTCCAAAAACAAATAAAATACCCGTATTCCTAACCGTGAATGGTGTCGAGTTAAATAAGAGAAAAGGAGAGAAGGCTACACCGGCAACCATGAACTGATACAGGGACATCACGCTGCTACTGTATCCTTTTAGAAGCTTCCTGCTCAACAGGTTTCTAAATGAAAAACAGAGCCCCGATAACATACCCCATAGTATACCCCAAGTGCTGGAGCTGCTAAGACTGAACCCCGGGGATATAAACCAGATACCCGCCAGCACAAATAACGCGCCCACGAGATCAATAACTCTAAACTGCTCTTCAAAGAAAAACGGCTCCAGAATCGAGGTGATAAAAGGATACGTGAAGAGGCTTACCACGGCGATCGCCACAGAGGAAGCTTTGATGGCTACATAGAACAGATACCAGTTACCACTCATGAACAAACCGAGAAGCACCATCTTAGCTATATCCTCACTGTTATGGAATACAAACAAATCCTCCCCTTTGACCCGTAGAAACAGGAACAGCCCTATGCTCGCGGAAACCCCTCTTCCCCATGAGATGACACCTGATGAGAAATCCAGTAATCCCCCAAATACGCCGTTTAGGCTAAAACCGATAGTAGCTAGCGCGATGTAGACATAGGTTAATACTAGTCTTCCTTTGTTGGACATGATGCTCTCACATATTTTGGGTGTCTATATGTTTTAACATCCGGTCATCCACATGTGATCGATTCGTATCCTACTAACCGTGTATAATCGATGATACTAGTTTTTAATTAAATATTTTTCTAGTTAAATGATTGATTCCTCTAGTGTACGATATGTATGCTTTTTTTGAATGCTGTTGCTTTAATGCGAAACCTGTTAATGCGAGTTCATACCCTTAATCGGGTAAATTCAACTCACCATTTGCTTGGGTATTAGGGCGTTGAATGTTCCTGATAGGAAGAATGCTGGTATTGGGTATGGTAGTACGTGGGCTGTGAGGTGTTCGATTAGTGTGTTTATTCCTGAGGTTAGCATCTGGTTTATGGGGCTCATTCTTGTTCTCCTTTGTGGTTCATGTATTGTGTTGTTTGATAGGTTAGTCGGGTGCCCTTGGTGTGGTTGGATGTTTAGGTAAAGATTTGGTATAAGCGAAATCATTTATTTGCTTGTGCTTGTATCCTTTTTCATTTATGGGAATGTTAGGGATATTTGTTCCTGTAAACTAAGTGAATTGAATAAAAAGTATAGAAAAATAAATGGACCTATTCTAGGACCATTATATCACTGTACACGGCTGGTAACTGGCGTTCTATTGTTAAGACTGCTCCCGCGGATGGCCTTAACTCTACCCTGAACTCCTCATATGGATGCGCATAGACATCATCTTGTGATGCTGGAGTTGGATCAACCATTGAGTCATAGAGTAACTCCGTGAAGTTAACAGACACCTTGAATTTCTCTCCTACCTCACAGAGACTATCCCCGTCATCATTGACTCCTGTAATAGTCATACAGGTGCCGTTGGTGTTGTAGATCTCTCCATGTACTCTTGCATTTGTGTATGTTGCTACGAGCTTGCTGTCATCTAAGTCGACCGGTTCATGTCCCTGACTGAGCTTGATGTAAAAGGTCAGCTTCTCAAGGTCTATGTCCGCTTGGTCGCCCCCTGTTGAGCCGAATTGTCCGATTACTCCG
>CAZLHA010000230.1:0-2778 GCA_964559155.1 uncultured Candidatus Bathyarchaeia archaeon
CGTGGAGACGTGGCTCATCTTGTCTGTTACATCGAGCATTGATGCCAGGCCACCCATATGCCCGCCACCCACCACCGTATAGCCCCTACATGTGGCCATACATCTCAGGAGCTCCTTGGTTCCTATATCAAAGCCTCTTCTCTCAAACATGCCCAGAGGGCCTTCAGCTACAACCGTACCCGCCTTATCTATGGTGCTACTATACTGGGCTATTGTATTCAAGCCGATATCGTAGATGTTCTTCTCCTCAGTGATCCTGTCTATGAAAACCTCGACTCTTTCTCCTTTAACATCCAAGGCCACATCCATGGGTAACTGTATCTTCTCAGGGTACTCCTCGAGAATATCTCTGCATTGCTCAACCTGCTGCTGCTCCTCCTCTACCAGATCCTTGTACCTTTTCCTCATCTTACCTCTGGCCATCTGGAAGCAATCAGCCACCAGGCCGCCCAGGAGAACACTGTCCGCTATATCATCCCTGAGCACCCGGTTGATCACCGGGATCCTGTCATCCACCTTGGCCCCCCCTAACAGGTAGACACTGGGTCGTTCCGGATAATGGAGCACCCTGTTTAATGCCTTAAGCTCCTGCTCCATTAACCTACCCGCCACCATGGGCACTATTGTACTCAAGCCAACGAGGCTAGCTTGGCTCCGGTGGGCAGCCGCGAAGGCATCATTCACGAAGATATCCACGTATTTACTCAGTGTCTTAACCAACTCTGTGTCCCGTAGCTCCTCCGCCGGCCGCCTGAGGTTCTCCTCCTCAAGCATCCTGACGTTGTTAAGCATGAGGACCTCACCATTCTTCAATTCCTTGATCTCCCTCTGAGCCTCATCCCCGATAACATCATCCGTGTATCTCACCGGTCTCTCAAGATACATCTGAAGAACCTTACTGTGGCTCTCCAGATTCGTAAAGTCATATTTTCCGGGTCTGCTCTGATGTGCCCCTATCACCAGTTTAGCGTCTTTTAGAGCTCTTACTGTTGGTATGACCGCCTGTATCCTCGTAGCGTCAAGTATCCTCTTACTACTGGGGTCCAGAGGGCTGTTAATATCGGCTCTAAGGAAAACAGTCTTGCCAGATACTTCCACATCATCAAGGGTGAGAAAATCATATACCATAGGCATCCCGGTGATTCGCATTACCTAATAGGTTCTATAAAAGATATTCTGAAACTAATTTATTAAAACATATAGGGTTTATACTCTGGCCAACCAGAGCAACGAGTCCCCCGCGTTCACCGAGTAATGTATCCTCAGGAAGCTTACAACGCCATCAAAGGGAGCCTTCGCCACCTGTATGGTCTCCCCTAAGAGGTTACAAACCTTACCTAGGTAATCTCCCTCTCGTACCCGTTGACCAGCCTCCACGTCCCTACGCCACACTCCTCCTTTCTCCGCCCATATTCTCTGGCTAGATGGATCCACCGGCGGATCATAAGAGATCGTCTCCCCGTCAAGCATCCCCAGGTGCCTTAACACATTTACTGCTCCATCATAGTGGTATCCCACATCCTTCTCCCGGATAGGGTAAGGCGTACCCGACTCTATCATCAAGCAGGGTATACCATACTCCTTGACAGCCTCCCCCGTGTTACCCCTGATCCCCGTGGACTCGATTAATATAGGGTTATAAAGTGAGGCCAACTCAATCATCCTTTCATACAGCTCCTTATCCTCCGTCTCGTATACATAGATACCACGGTGCACATCCTCCCCCAAGTCTGAGCTATGCGCATCTATCAATACATCTGACTTACTCACAAAATGCTCAAAGACATGATAAGCAACCCGCCGGGTTATCGTAGCCTCAGGATCCCCCGGGAAGACCTGGTTCTGGTTAAGATGATCCAATTGATTATGATAAGGTTTCCTCGCGTGAAACCCCTCCGTATTCACGATTGGTACCAGGATCAAAGTACCCTTAATCCTCTCAGAGCTAAGATCCTCGGCTAACCTGTAGATGGCCTCAACCGGGGCGCATTCAACCCCGTGAACCCCCCCAAGAATAGTTAACACCGGCCCAGCTTCTAGTCCATTAAATATGATATAAGGTAGATTAACCTCATGGGTGGAGGCTTCACCTATCTTAACGTAGCCCCTGACGCGTTCTCCTCTTTCAATTACCCTATCCTGTACCCTGAATGACATATAGGGTTGTGGAGTAATTAGACCCGTAAAAAAGTTGGGTTAGTAAGTATAATTACAGATGAAGGGCTCACGCCAATCCTTCCACCAGCCAACTATCTCATTACCTTCCTCTGTAACAATGAACACATCCCTGTTCATCAATAACTCGCCGTTAGAGCCATGAACAACGGGGCTAAAAACCACAACCATCCCTGGTTTAAGAACCGTCTCATCACCACCCGAGATATACGGTGGCTCATAGTTAGATACACCTACACCCGCCCCCAGCGTAATCCTGGGCTCCAAGTTTATTCCCTTCTTTGAGGCAACCTCCTTGACCGCCATATAGACCTCACTTGCCTTGACCCCGGGCTCTAGTTTCTCCTCCACGGTCTCTCTCAGGACTATTAGTTTCTGGTAATCTGCTCTTTGTTCATCAGTCATCTCCCCCATGGCGAGCATCCTAGCTCCGTTAAACCAGTACCCCTTCAATGTGGCGTACAGCTCCATACGCATCCATTCATGGTGACGGGGTTTTCTATCAAACCCTATTCCATACATGGGCGCGTTAGCCCAAAACTTTTTAGCGTTTTCTCCAGCTACCACCTGCGCGATGGCGTGGTGCCCCACTTCATCCAGCTC
>CAZLHA010000231.1:0-2772 GCA_964559155.1 uncultured Candidatus Bathyarchaeia archaeon
TACGGATTAGTCCCCGTGGAGAACACCATACAGGGTAGTATAGTAAGAGCCTATGACTTGCTTAACGAGCGAGAGCTCAAGGCCAGTGGAGAGGAGATTCACAGGATCCAGCACTGCCTAATCAGTCACCCGGATGCAAAACTAGAGAATATCAGGAAAGCGTACAGTCACCCGCAAGCCCTTGGCCAGTCACGGGAGTGGCTGGAGGCGCATGATATCGAAGCCGTGAATTTCTATGATACCGCCGGTGGGGTCAAATGGATAAAAGAGAATGATGAGTGTGAAGCCGCTGGTGTGGCCAGCGCCCAGGCAGCGGAGACATACGGGATGAAGATACTGGCACGGGGCATCGAGACCAACCCGGAGAACTATACGAGGTTTATTGAGATCGGTTACGATGAGCCTGAGTCCAGTGGAGAGGATAAATCTATTCTCGCCTTCATAGTCCAGCATAGACCGGGAACCCTGGTAGGGGCTCTGAGAGAATTCAGTGAGCGAGGTATCAACTTGGAGAAGATCGAGTCCCGTCCGCGCTTGGGTAAGCCCTTTGAGTATGTTTTCTTCGTGGAGATAGCCGGGCATATCTTGGATGAGGTGGTTGCCGGTGCCCTTGAAGGCCTCCAGAAGCATACCCTGTATCTCAGGCACTTGGGTTCTTATCCCCGGGCTTAGATGGTTTTACCTGTCCAAAACACCTTTTATCCGAGCTATTTTATGCGGGTATATGCTGGCCACAATAATAGGTGCTGATGGAGGTATGGGGCGTTGGCTAAAATGTCATCTTATTGAGTTAGGTTATGCGGTGCATGGGTTTGATACTCGAAGAGATGATGACCCAAGTAGGCTATGTGAATCGGATCTTGTGGTTATCTCGGTGCCCATAGACGTAACTCGAGATGTGATAAGGTCGATCAGCGACAACATTAGTCGAGATACTATTTTGATGGAGATCGCCTCTCTCAAGAAAGGGGTACACGGGGAACTGGTGAGTCTAGTTGAGGAAGGCATTACTTCTTTATGTGTTCACCCCATGTGGGGGCCATCCACGGATAGCTGTATTGGTAAGGCTTTGGCGGTGATCCCTGTATTGGATACAGATTTGGAGACCAGTATAGCTAATCGGCTTTTCCCAGGTGCATCTATTATCGTGGTTGATGCGGGGGAGCATGACCGGTTGATGAGTATTATATTATCGTTGCCATACTTGGTTAACTTGGCCCTAGCAGGTTGCTTAGTTGACGAGGATCTCGTGCTCTTACGGCGTTTATCGGGCACTAGTTTCGCGTCTCAATATGTATTGACCCAGAGTATCGTTAATGAGGATACAAAGTTAGTTGAATCCTTACTAGGTAACCAGTATGTAGATGCAGTATCTAAGAGGCTCACTAAGAACATCTCCAATCTACTTGAAACCCATGGTACAGAGGAGTTTATCGATATTCACGAAGAGTTACGGAGTTATCTAAACAGAGATCCAATAAGTAATGAGATGGATAAGGCTAGAAGGGATGCCTACGCGGCTATCCAGCGTCACTGGCAGTAACAAGCTTATCGGTAGGTAGAATTATATAATGAGTATCGGGTTATGTGTCCTGCGTGGTTTATGTGAGCGTGTATCACCTGGACTGGAAATAGAACCAGCATCTGCTTCAAGATGCAGTGAAAACACGCTGAAACATTCTAAGACACTCATAGATCATGCTATAAAGGTGATTTTTTGAAGGATCTAAAAATAATTGTGAAAGAGATTAAAGGATACTGCGATACCATGCAGGAAGGCGACTACTTTATCGTAAGTGGAGGTAAACTATCAATTCCAGAGGGGCACTTTTGCTACTGGGCGCTCAACTCCATACTGCCTCTTCTACCCACGAAGCAACGGAATATGGATGAGCCAGGTGACTGGATGGAGAGAACATGGATAGTGGAGTGTCCGGACCCAAATGGACAGGTAATGATGGAGATAATCGAGCTAGACCAAGAATGAGTCCCTAAGATGAAGCGTATAGTGATTCAGGCGGAGAAATGCGCTGGTTGTAGGCAGTGCGAGATGGTGTGCAGCTATCACCATACAGGCGAGTTTAGCCCAACGACTGCCCGGGTAACCGTGTACAAGGATGACCGTGATGGCTTGGATTACCCGGTGATGTGCCACCAGTGCAGCCAGTGTCCACCCATGGAGGTTTGCCCAGCAGACGCCATAACGAAGACAAAAGAGGGATGGACCAAGGCTGACTCCTCTGCATGTATCGGCTGCGGTGCCTGTGTTGAGGTATGTAAATATGATGCGATTAAACTATCTGAGAAAGCTGTAATCTGTGATCTCTGCGGGGGAGACCCGGAATGCGTATCGCGTTGCCCTACTGGTGCACTGAGCTATATTGAAGCCCCGGAGCCCACTGAGACCCCGGAATCAGCTTTCAAAAGATTAAGGGAGAAGTGGAGTCTTGAATAAGCTATATGGTTACGCTGGCAGGGTGCTTAGGATCAATCTATCAGAGGGTAAGGTATCCACGGAGCTACTGGAGGTGGATGAAGCTCAATTATTCCTTGGTGGGAGAGGATTCAATGCCCATAAGCTCTATAGGGAGCTTGAGGCTGGCATCGATCCCCTTGGACCCGAGAACAAGTTAATGATCGCCACAGGGCCAATAGTGGGCACCATGTTCCCCACGGCTAGCCGGTTTAATGTCTCTGCTAAGAGCCCTTTGACCGGCATATTCGGTGACACTAACGCTGGTGGGCATCTGGCCTCTGAGATGAAGTTCGCTG
>CAZLHA010000232.1:0-2756 GCA_964559155.1 uncultured Candidatus Bathyarchaeia archaeon
CAGCCGTGAAGTATGGGACGCTATTGACCGGGAGAAGAGCCGGGCCTCAGTGATAAACTCCCTTGAAGCGATGGTTAAAAACGGGTTGCTTGATAAACACATGGAGACGGGGAAAGGCGGCCACCATGGCATCTACTCCCCCAGGTACGATGAACCAGGCACCCGGGAATACTTAAAGAAGGTATTCACAGAGAGGCTAAATCAATTATAGAAACAGAAAAACTTGTTTCTCTATAAGTAATAATCCCTGTACTTGTCAAAACACGATTAAATACCGCGTATTCTACTAGAATACAGGTGAGGCTGTGACATATAAAATAACACCCATAAGACTACCAGAAGACACCATACAAGACCTAGACGAACTAACAAACTAGAAAAAGAAAAATCCACAGTCATATGAGAAACCCTAAAAAATAGGCATCAACGAATTGAAACTCCGCCTCACCCTAGAACTATACACGAAAGGAAAAATCTCCTTCGGGAGACTAGCTGAATTATCCAACCTAAGCCACATAGAACTCTACAAAGAACTCAAACAAAGAAACATACATTACAGATACGGCGAAGAAAGAATCAAAGAAGAGACCAAACAACTGGTGAAATAGTGTAGGCGTCAATAGACGCGGGGCCACTCATATGGTTGGCAGAGGGGGGCAGGCTCCAGCAGTAGTAGCCTATGGGCATAGATTAGATGCGGACCCTGTAAGGATTCTGGTTAAAGAACAGTTATATGGCGTGTGCTGTATCTCAAATATGTAAAGGAGGGGTCTTCTATAACAACTAACACAGGTAATTTATCCTGCCATGAATGCGGTGGAGAGCATCTAATCCATGATGCGGAGATAGGGGAATATGTATGCCAGACTTGTGGTATGGTGGTCTCTTCAGGCGAGCTATCCACCCGTCCAGAGTGGCGTGCTTTTGACCTAAAACAGCGTGAGAACCTACCAAGGGTTGGATCACCTTTAACCCTGACAATGCATGACAGGGGACTCAGCACAAACATAGGTTACAAGAACATGGATCACACAGGTAGAAAACTAAACCCCAGTCAACGTAACAGGTTCTACAGGCTAAGAAAGTGGCATCAGAGAACCAAGATTGCTAACGGTGTGAACCGTAACCTGAGTGTCGCATTACGTGAGATCACGGATATGGGGAATCAACTGAATCTACCCAGAAACGTGGTAGAGACCACTTGCATGATCTATCGAAAAGCTATCAAGGATAATCTAATCCGTGGTCGTACAATCAAGAGCATGGTTGCTGCGTGTATTTATTTGGCTTGTAGACAATGCGGCCTGGTCAAGACTCTTGATGATGTAGCTACTGTGGCTGGGTTAACTAGGAAGGAAGCAGCCCGTAACTATCGGATTCTGGTTAGGAAGACAGAGGCAAGTGTACCTCAAGTCAACCCTAGAAAGTATATTGGAAAGATCGTCAATATTCTAGGGTTAAACGGTGATACTGAGCAGCTTTCATCACTGATTCTAGGTCAGGCATCAGAGATCAAGCTTACAGGTGGGCGTGGACCATCCGGGATGGCTGCGGCTTGTATCTATATTAGCACCTATATTACTGATGATCGGCGAACTCAGGCGGCTATCTCGGGGGCGGCTCAGGTTACCGAGGTAACAATTCGCAACCGATACAAAGAACTCGTCGAGAACCTCGACCTAGTAATAGAACTATGAAAATCAAACAGGCTTACTGCTTCCTATAATAAACAAGAAAGGACACCATCAAGAAAAGCGTCCTCCCTCGCTGAGCAGACACACATACCTACCATACTCAACTAATACGGTGACCCATGGCTAAAGCGAGACAATAAGAACATCCCGGAAACTGGCTCTAATCCCATAACAGGCAGAAAACATCCAACGACACCCGGCTCACCACGAGAATGTAATATCCCTGCGATCAATCGCACTCAACAGCGCCCTCTCAAATAACAAGAAATTATACTCCACACAGATAAACAAATATAATCGCCTCTTTACCTTCTCTGCCACGCGCAGCGACTCATCCATAACTAGATCCAATATATCTGCAACACTGTTTTCTCCATTACTTACATTAAATCTGAAAGATATGCCTAGACCAGACTCATCGCATAACGCGTTAAGCTCGTCTACAGCTAAACCCGCCAGATACATGTATTCTACATAAGCCTCATCACTCGGACTTGTTCCCCCTATTTCTCCTGATAACGTGGATTCTATAGGTTCCACCGTTTAGGTTCTAGGAGCAAAAAACACAGCTACTAGTAAAACTAAAACAATTATACCCAACACAAGTTAAGCATCCCTATCCATCAAATAAAACCTATAAAACTAAAAATTAAGCCTACACCGAACAAGAAACAAAATACCCCAAACCATAGCACTGATCCTACAAAGACATTATACCACACCCAACCTAACTCCTACAGCATGGATTCCTTCACCGCCGCTGTCACCTCCGCCATCAACGCACTAAAACACAAACCAAAACTAGTCACGATAAACCCAGAAACCAACCTATTGATCATTGGAGACCTCCACGGAGACCACAAAGCCCTACAAAAGATACTAGGAAAAGAAAAAGTAACAAAGAGACTCGGCCGTGACCTGCACCTAGTGTTCCATGGTGACTATGTAGACCGAGGCCCAAAGAGCCTAGAAACCCTAACAACTATCTGCAACCTAATCACAAAACACCCAACACACGTAACTCCACTACGCGGAAACCATGAAGGCCCACCCCACCTACCC
>CAZLHA010000233.1:0-2742 GCA_964559155.1 uncultured Candidatus Bathyarchaeia archaeon
GGGTCCGGTGCGGGCTCGGGCGGCGTCTCTGGCTCCTCCGGCGGAATGTTCGGATCTCCCTCGGCGAAGATCTCGAAGTCCTCTCCCTCGTAGGCGGGGGTGAACCCGACCCCTGCGGCCGCCTCATCGTCCTCGTCGCCCTCGCCTTCCGCGGGCTCCGGATCAGCGAACCACTGCAGATGGAGCCGCTCCAGCTCCTCGGCAAATGTTCTCTTCTTATTCGTTTTCATGGCCTCTTGCCTCCTTAACCTCATCGGTTAGCTCCTTGAAATCCATCAATATCCCATCAAGTTCCTGGACCGCCCCCTGCGCTCTCAGCATTGGCGTCAGATCCTCGGACGTTAGCAGTTGTCTCTCCTTCCACCGGCGCCTCTGCTGCAGATGACGCCGGAGTACCGCCCATCCCGGCTGGAGGAAGAGGTCCTCCAGCTCCCGCAAGGCTTCCTGGTCCAGCTCCAGATCCAGTGGCATTGTCCACCTCCTGTTCGATTAGCTTTGCCTGCTCCTTCCGCTGCAGCTCGAGCATACGCAGCATCATCTGCTGGTGCTCCACGAAGGGCACATAGTTAGAGGGCTCCTCCTCTCCGAAGAGAGCGAACGCCTTCTCCATCATCTCGGTCCGGCCGGTGAAGTACTTCAGCGCGAACTCCCGCATCTGCGGCGGAACCCTTTGATCGGCCACCAGTGGCAGTATCTGCAGCATCTCCTGCCCATACATCGAGTAGAGCTGACTCTGCGCAAGCAGCGTCTGCCGCTTCGCCTCCTCGGTCTTATCGACGTCGGTCGTCCTCACCTGAAAGCGCAGCATCCCCGGGATCTGCTCCGGATCAATGTCGAGGATCGGCGCCACATCCTCCTGCTCCTCCGCATCGAGAAGCGGCACCAGATGAGCGACCGTCTTCTCCCGATTCGAGATCATGAGCATCGTCATGAACATGCCGATTTCATCGAACGCGTCCTCGAGGTTATCGCGTACCACGTTGAAGATCTTGTTCCCCTGCTGGGCAAGGAACATCTGCAGGCTCGGCGACGTACCCGACTTCGCGGTCCGGTCCGGCTGACCCATAATCGCCGCAGACGCCCCCGTAAACTGCTCCACGTAGCGCACCGCCTGGGACTCCGCGACCAACGTAGCCTCGCTCACATCGGGAAACTTGAACACCTGCACATCGTTCTTCGGATCGTCTACCTGCAGGTTCTTCAACGGGTAGAACTTCTCCTTGTCACCGATGCCGCTGCCCCGCCGCGTCACGAGGATCTGCAGGCTCGACAACGCCAGGGAGTTATTCCTGACATCGTGCATCGACTTGGCCTCTTCCTGCATGTACTCGGCCATATGTCCGACGCCGATCCCGTAGAAGCTACCCGGCTCTTCCCAGTAGAACGCACGAGTGATCGGCCGATACCCCAGCACGTTGAAGCCCTGCTGCAGGAAGGTCCTGCTCTCGAGCTCGATCCAGAACACCAGGTCCTCGTAGATCCCATCGTTGTCGTAGTCATACTTCATATACACCTTATACAGCGTGTACGTCGGGTTCTCCTCGTCGACTGTCGTATCGAGTCCGTGGCGCTCCCGATGCTGCTCGACGGTATCGGGGATCTCGGTCGTCTCAGAGCCTACGATGTCGTCCACATTCTGAAAGATGCCCAACGCCTCATCCTTCCGGATGCTGTGGATGGGCACCTCCCGATACCGGAACGCGATCCAAGGCATCTCCTGCACGTCTTCCCAGTGCGTCCGAACGATGACATCCTCGATCAGGTGCGTCTTTACTCGCGGCCCGCTATACACGAGGGTCATCTCCTTGCCCTCTTCGCCGGGCTGCATCCCGTTCGAGAAGCTATATCGATCCTCCCAGTAGACCTCGCACACTTGCGTCCCGAGACTGATTGTCTCATACGCAATGCGGCGCCGGGCCTTCTTGAAGTTCGCCTTCGTCGGCGACTGCTGCAGTATCTCGAGAAGGTTCTGCCACGCGGCTGCGGGCTTCTTCAAAGCCGTGACCGGTGTCATCGCGCTGAAGAAGGGCCGCTGCCTCTCCATTGACTGCATGACATGCGCATAGATTCCGTTCGTGTTCGTCGCGCTCACTGGAGGCATCGAGTTACTCGACTTCTCCCACGGCGTATTCTTCACGTCCGTCTCCGGCCTCGCGACCCGGTGTCGCCGCCACCTGGCCCACCGCGTCTCGAGATCCTCCCGATTATCAAGCACATAGCTGATCTCGCTCTCGAGATAGTTCATGATCTCCAAGCGCTGCTCCTCGCTCAGGAACTCCGGAAACAGCGCCTCACCTTCTCCTGCCGCCTGGGGATCGACTCCGCCCGGCAGACTAACCATCATATCGCCCATGTCATCCTCCTCAGTATCCCGTTACCGGGCTCCGTTCATCGTAGGCCCGAGAGGACAGCAGCAACCCGTCCTCTTCCATCTCATCGAGTTCTTCTTCGCTATGATATTCCATCTTCAACGCGCCCATGAGCGCGAGTTTCGCCGAGTCAAGCGTATCCTTCTTGAATCCACCGGGGAACGCGACCAACTCCTCATCGAGGTAGCGCCGCATCCGCTCGGTCGCATAGATGCGCCCCCCGCTTAGCTCCGGCTGTAGCACCAGCCGTATCCCGGCATCCTTGTCACCGGTCGCACTCTTCGGCAGGATATTGAGCCAGTGTCCCCGCCGAGACTCCTCCTTCCTCACGACGTCCTGCAGCACCCGGAACGGCCCCTGCATCTCGAAGAGA
>CAZLHA010000234.1:0-2732 GCA_964559155.1 uncultured Candidatus Bathyarchaeia archaeon
CAGCCAAACCTGTTAGAGAATGCAAGGAGGCTGAACACGAGTATATGGCGAAGGAGCATGAAAGAACCCTCAGTAAAGCTAAAGTCTATAAGAAGATCTATGCTGAGGACTAGTTTCTTTCTTTTAACTTTTATAGTATATTTAACTATTATTCAGTTAAATGTTGATTAACAATATATTGCTCGGTCTTCTCATTTTGGTCACCATCATAATCCTAGGGCTACTATTCCGGCTAGTCTCAGAGGGAAAAATCGAGTTAAGCTCAGAGGCTTGACTCTTCTTTCCGGTTATGATCGAATGTACAGGCTGAGGGACATATATCATTCAAGTTACAGTTCAGGCAATCCGGTTTCTTAGCGTCGCATACCTGTCTTCCATGAGTTATCAGGAGATAGTTTACTGCCCACCAGTGTTCCTTGGGAAACAGCTTCATGAGATCCTGTTCAACTTTGTCACGGTACTTCTCTTCGGTTAAACCTAGACGGTGGCTTAGCCTATCCACATGAGTGTCCACGGCGATCCCAACATTCTTCCCATAAGCCCCGCTGAGAACTATGTTCGCTGTCTTTCGGCCTACCCCTTTTAGTTCTACGAGTTCCTCCATGGTTTCGGGGACTTTTCCATCGTGTTTATCCATCAGGGTCTGGGCAGTTGATTGTAATGCGTCAGCTTTTCTCCTGTAGAAGCCAGAGGATCTTATATCTTGTTCCAGTTCTTCTCTGGGGGCATATGCGTAGTCTTCTAGTGTCTTGTATTTTTTGAATATTTTTCGGGTAACTTTATTGATCTGTTTATCTGTGGCTTGGGCTGAGAGTATTGTGGCTACCAGTAGCTCTAATGGGTTGTCATGGCGTAGCTCGGTGCCATCTATGTCTGGATAGGTTTCTGTTAATCGTTGGAATATCTCCTCTGCATGTCCCTGCTTATCCATGACACAGTTAGTGTGTTTGGCGGTTTAAATTGTTTAGAAACAATTATGAAGGGTCATCCAAATGAACTAGATGAGTGATTTGTTCTTATTACGTGGAAAAAAGGATGAGGAGAAAACTCGGCTCCCACCTGGCCAACACTGGGTGGATCATATACTGGGATGGGGAACTGAGCACAGAGCTATAGTGACAGATATCCCTGATGTTGATACAGGTGACTGGGTTCTCCAAGTGGAGGGATCAGTGGATCAGCCAAAGGAGTATACATGGGAAATGTTTATTGAACTATCTCAGGTTGTCTCGGTGAGTGATTTCCATTGCGTGGAAACATGGAGCGTCAAGGATCAGAAATGGATGGGTGTAAGATTCACAACACTCATGGAGGATGTGGCTCCAACTAGCAAAGCCAAGTACGCTCTTTTTGAGGCGTATGATGGATACACTACAAGTCTCCCAGTATCTGAGTTGGTGGGGGATGATGTATTACTGGCGCATAGGTTGAATGATAAAGACTTGCCGCGTAGCTTGGGTTTCCCGGTTAGGCTGGTTGTTCCTCATAAGTATGCATACAAGTCCATCATGTGGCTCAACAGGATCCAGTTCAGTGAAAGGGATAAGTTGGGTTACTGGGAGCGCAACGGGTACCATAATAACGCTGACCCCTGGCGCAGGCAACGGTACAAGTAACCATATATCTCTGATTTCTGCTCTTTGATGATATGCTTAAACGTCGTGGTTCAGCTTTTTTCGCTATAACTGTAGGAGTGTTGATGATTTGCATGTGGAGTATGCTAATCTTGAGCAGTCAAGTGCCCGGGTTGGATTCAGCCTAGGTTGAGATCAAGCTGCATATATTTACTGAGATGCTGACGGCTTTGATGCTAATAATTGGTGGATTATCTGTGTTCATGAAGGGGAGGCATACTGAACTCCATATTATCTCACATGGTATGCTTCTTTACGCTATTCTGAACAGTAGTGGTTACTATATTGACTGGGGTGAGTTGGGCATGGTGTTCATGTTCGGGGTACTGCTTGTGGGTACCGTGGTTTCTCTGATTTTATTCTTATCTGAGTAAGGTTGATGCAAGTGTTAAATCTAGCTGAGCCACCTATTACCTGATAATTATGGAGTATGATTACCTCATAGAGAACACTAAGATAGTAGAGGGAACAGGCAAAAAAGCATACACTGGATCCATAGGAGTAAAAGATGACCAAATAGCCGCATTGGGCAAAGTGGAAGGTGATGCGGTAAACACCATTAACGCCAAGGGCTTGACGGCTTTCCCAGGGTTTATTGACGCCCATAGTCACGCGGACTGGGCGCTACTCTGGTACCCCGAGACCCAGAGCCACGTAATGCAGGGGATCACCACCTTCGTAGGGGGACAGTGCGGTGGAAGCCCGGCTCCATTGGGGGAGCATATTAGGGTTCCATGGCTATTACAGGATCACTTGATGAAGTTTGAGCCCTACAAGTACTATCCAAGGCAGCCTTACTATCCCTTGGAGACTGTGAATGAGTGGATGGATGAGATCTACGGCTGGACACTTGACTGGGATACAATGGGAGACTACTTCAAACACGTGGAGAACAAGGGAATCAGCATAAACTATGCACCTCTAGTGGGACACGGTTCCATACGAACAAAAGTGATGGGACTAGACTACAAGAGACACAGCACGAAAGAGGAACGAGACGAGATGCATGAACTAGTACACCAAGCCATGAAAGATGGATGCATCGGCATGAGTACTGGGCTTGACTATGACCCTGATGTCTTCGCCAGCCACGATGAG
>CAZLHA010000235.1:0-2704 GCA_964559155.1 uncultured Candidatus Bathyarchaeia archaeon
AAAATCTTTTTTGGATTGCTCATGTAAATAATTATTGATCATAGAACCATTGGGTTTTTATTCGAGGTACTCGTAGAAAACTAGATATGTCGTGACTCTGAGGAAAGAGCTAACAGACGGCGACGTTCGAAAAATCGTTAAGGACTCGCTTCAGCTAGTAAGCAGAACTCAGAGACAGTTAGATCTACCCATAATGCCCAATCTTCTAAAGACGAGTAAACGGCTAAAACAGGGTAACTTTAAGGCGATGTATATCAATAACCCTAAGGGCAAGAACTATAGTAAGGATTTCGGTAGCTTTCAGCCCCCAGATAGTATATTTCTTGATAAGAGGTTACCCTCTAGCGATCATCCTATGCATATGCCAGATTTCGCTGAGACATTAACTGTTTACAGTGCTGTCCATGAGATAATACACGCGGATGATCATATAGGCGGGGATCAGCTACTGCTTGCTACGTGTAGACATATTCTAAGGAAACACGTGGATAAGCTGGAGCGTAGCCTCCAGATAATCAAAAAAGAGGGTGGACATAACGTGATTAAGGACTATGAGGACTTGGCTAGTCTCTGGTCTATCCAGTACTTGGATATGGTGACTCATTACAAGAGCTATGTTGTTCTAAGATATATGGAATATCCCAAGCTTGATCAGATATGGTTCAGACTTAGCCAAGAGTATTTTCCACCCAACCTCTTAACCTGCATAGAGGTAAGTCGTGGTACTGACTATATTTTCAAGTTATTCACGGATATGGTTGGTGAGTACTGTTTGATAGAAGCCCTTGAAGAGTACAAACAGATTAAGGAGAGAGAAACCCAGAGCTACATGGTCTAGGTAAGCTTAATCAATGAAAATCAAGTATTTCCTATAATATGCTCTTCGATACTCTTGTTGATACATATCAGAGATTAGAATCCACGGCTAGCCGAATAGAGATGACGGATATTCTCGCTGAACTTCTTGAAGAAGCCACGGCTGAGGAGATTGATAAGATCATCTATTTGACTCAGGGTAAGATCCACCCAGACTGGAAGGGTGAGCCCGAGATCGGTATGGCTGAGAAGATGGTTATTGAGACCCTTAGATTGGTTACTGGGTTGAAGAAAGCAACTGTTGAACGTATGGTTCAGGAGTTCGGTGACATTGGGTTGGCATCGGAGAAGGCTATGAGGAAGAAGAAGCAGAAAGGTCTCTATAAAAAGGAGTTAACTGTATCTGATATATATCATGGGTTGGATGAGATCGCTCACTTCGAGGGTACAGGAAGCTCCAAACGTAAAATGGATGCATTAGGCGGTTTATTGGCTGATGCTTCGCCGTTGGGGGCTCGCTATCTGAGCAGAATGGTTGAGGGGAAACTCAGGTTGGGGATAGGCGATATGACTATACTGGATGCATTATCACAGGCATACACCGGAACAAAGGATGAGCGACCAACTCTTGAACGCGCATACAATTTGAGTAGCGACCTCGGTGCCGTAGCGGTAACTCTGGTGGAGGAAGGTTTAGAGGAGGTCGAATCGTTCAGGGTTCGCGTAGGATACCCGATACGAGTTATGGCTGCCCAGAGGCTCAGCACTGCTGAGGAAGTTATCGATAAATTGAATGGATTGTGCTCTGCGGAGTTCAAGCTAGATGGTGAAAGGTTTCAGATCCATAAGAAAGGTGACGAAGTGCAAATTTTCAGCAGACGTCTAGAGAATATTACCTACATGTACCCAGATGTGGTAGAACTTACCCGTTATCATGTTAAAGTAGAGGAGGCAATAATCGAGGGGGAAGCAGTAGCTTATGACCCCGACACAGGGGATGACTTACCCTTTCAGACTCTGATGCAGAGAAGACGTAAATATAGGATCGAGGAGATGATGGAGAAGATACCTGTGAGGGTCTATCTCTTTGATTGTCTGTATGATGGAGAGGATCTGACATTAACAGCCTATCCTAAGCGGATTGAGCGTCTATCAGATATTATTGATGAATCTGATGAGTTCAAACTAGTGGAAAGACTGGAGACCGATAACCCTACTGAGCTTGACAAGTTCTTCCAATTAGCCATCGCAGAAGGTACAGAAGGTCTCGTGGTGAAATCCACTGGACCAGAATCGATCTACCGCGCAGGAGCTCGTTCATGGCTATGGGTGAAACTCAAGCGAAGCTACCAGAGTAAGATGCAGGATCATGTAGATCTAGCAGTAGTTGGGGCTCTATATGGTAGGGGCAGACGTGCAGGTAGTTACGGTGCTCTGCTTGCGGCTGCTTATGACCCGGAGATGGATCTATTCAAGACCGTATGCAAGGTGGGTTCTGGTTTCACTGATGAGAACCTTGAGGAAATGTCTGAGCGATTGGACGAGAACCGTATGGAGAGTAAACCGGTTAATGTTGAGTCGTTGGTGGAGCCGGATGTTTGGTTTGAACCCGAAGTTGTTATAGAAGTACTTGGCGATGAGATCACACTCAGTCCACTACATACCGCTGCATTTGATGAGCTCCGTGAGGGCTCCGGGTTAGCCATACGGTTCCCACGGTTTACTCGTTGGCGTGACGATAAATCCGCTGAGGACGCCACACAGGTCTCTGAGATAGTGGATATGTATAATGCTCAATTGAAAAGTATCTAGCAAATATTATACCTATCCAGCTACGCTTATTTGGCTATGCATGAAGATTTGCTCAAAAAAATAGACCATGATTACA
>CAZLHA010000236.1:0-2689 GCA_964559155.1 uncultured Candidatus Bathyarchaeia archaeon
TTCAGCTATGGTGCGGGGGGTGGGACTCGAACCCACGAAGGACTAATCCATCAGGACCTGAACCTGACCCCTTTGGCCACTTGGGAACCCCCGCAAGGAGAAAAAAGTTAGTGAGATAAGGTTTTTAAATATTCCCCGTAAGCCTCAGCATCCATAAGCTCACCCAGATCATCATCCAGGCTACTGGGTTCAACCTTAGCGATCCAACCCTCACCATACGGATCCTCGTTAATCTTCTCAGGGGCATCAATGAGGCTCTCATTAACCTCAATCACCTTACCGCCCACAGGACAATAAAAGTCGCTTACTGCCTTAACGGACTCTACTGCGCCGACTGCCTCCATCTGCTCCACCTCAGAGTCCACCTCAGGCAACTCAACGTAAACAACCTCATGAAGCTGAGCCTGAGCATAATCAGCTATACCGACAGCCACATTACCATCATCCAGCTTCTTCGCCCACTCATGCTCCTTGGTGTAGAAAAGTCCTTCTTCAACCTTGTACTCGTCACTCATTACTTATCCCTCTTCCAACCGTATTCAGAGTCATCATAAAAGGGTCGATGCTTAACTACTTTTCCCTTCGCAGGACGTCCTCTTATCTCAATATAGAGCTCAGTACCGCGTTTACGGTACTCTGGAGGAACATACGCCAAAGCAATACCATAACCTAATGTGGGGCTAAGACCTCCACTAGTGACCACGCCTATCTCTTCCTCCTCCATATTCAACACAGGGTACCCATGTCGTGGAATACCACGCTCCTCCATCTTAAGACCCACGAGCCTCTTCTTGACTCCTTCATCCTTCATCTTCTGAATAGCGCGCTGGCCCACAAAGTAGCCGTCCTTATCCAGCTTAACCGTCCAGCTCAGACCAGCCTCTAACGGATTAATACTCTCATCAATATCATTACCATAGAGCCAGAGACCAGCCTCCAGCCTCAGGCTATCCCTTGCCCCTAGGCCACATGGAACAGCACCTGCATCAACCAAGTCTTCCCAGATCTTCATCGCTTTCTCAGGCTCATCAGGAGTCGTATCAGGGATATACAACTCGAATCCATCCTCACCGGTATATCCTGTTCTAGCCACCATAACATCATATCCACTTACAGTAGCCTCACCGATGTTAAATCGTTCAATCTCAGTTAGATCCTCTTCAGTAATATTTTGTAATGTTTCCTGAGCCTCAGGGCCCTGAACAGCAATCATGGCTACCTCATCGCTAACATCCTTGAGGTCTACATCAAAGCCCTTGCTGTTCTTCTTCAACCATTTAAAGTCCTTTTCACGGTTACTCGCGTTATACACTACCCAGAATTTTTCATCATTAATCCGGTATAGGATCAGGTCATCAACTATACCACCAGTGGGCATGCACATAACGGTGTACAATCCCTCATTAGGTTCAAGCGTCGATACATCATTTGTTACAACATAATTTAGGAACCGTTCAACATCAGTGCCAGTAGCCCAAGTACGTCCCATATGACTAGTATCAAAGACACCGCAAGAATCTCTAACCGCTTTATGCTCTGCTTGAATACCATCATACCATACGGGCATGGCAAAACCGCCAAAGTCAACGATATTTCCATGCTCGGCGTGATACCCGTAAATATGAGTCTTCTTTAAATTCTCTACATCCAATGTAATTACCGTAAGGTAATTCCCAAGACTGGGTTAAAACAGTTATTCCAACCTACGTATCCTCACAGGGTTTGACTGTAACAGAATCAGTATCGAAGCTTAGCTCCTTTCCACAACTTGGACACTTACCCTCAAACTTTTTGATAACATCTTGAGGCGACTTGAGTAGATCACCTTCATACAGAATCTCACCGCATTTACTACAAAGTATTCTCTGTGGCACAGTACCCCCTCAGCATCATTCTACATGGATTTTCATTTATAAACAGTATCTTTCCTCGGAGAGAAAAGGATTATATGGATAGCCAGTGTCTAATCCGCAGAGGAATCTGAGATGCCATCCGCCAAGAAGCGAATAAAAAAAGCGTTAAATAGCCCAGGAGGCACCAGCAAAGTATCAATCCCAAAAAAATACATCTCATTCACAGTAGTCCTATTCTGTATTTTCATAATGGGGGGTGGAATCTATAATATCCTAGAAAGCCCTCCATCTATAATACCATTACAGAACGGTTACAGTAGCCTTCACCCTTACTCTAATGAACAGACCTCCACAGAAGGATTCGTCATAATGTTGATAAACGGAGCCATAATAGCAGGATTCTACATGACATACCGGAGCACACAGGTAGCCTACAATCGGACTGCGGCTAACAGATGGCTCATGGTAGGTATAAGCCTAATAATACTGGGTTTCGGCGGAAACTACCTGATACTAAGGTTAAAACAGAGCATATTATAATAAACGAAACCGTTTAGAAGCTCAAACGTTTTTACTATCTGATCAATTTGGATAAGATAGGATTTATTGGAATTGGATTAATGGGCTCAGGAATGAGCATGAACCTACTCAAAGCAGGGTACCAGCTTACAGTTTGGAACCGAACAACCTCAAAAACCAAGCCAATCGTTGAAGCTGGAGCTAGTTTAGCGAAATCCCCTAAAGAAGTGGCGGAAAACAGTGACGTAGTAATCAGCATTGTAACGGGCAGTGAAGATGTTAAAGAGGTGCTATTAGGAGAAAATGGAGCTATCCAT
>CAZLHA010000237.1:0-2633 GCA_964559155.1 uncultured Candidatus Bathyarchaeia archaeon
AGATGCCGAAAGGCGTTGAGCACTTCCGCACGCTCATGGCTATGCTCGTCGCCGCCGAGTGAACAAAGTCACAGATGCCGAAAGGCGTTGAGCACGCGGGGCCATCCACGGCGTGCTGATCGAACCCGGCAAGGTGAACAAAGTCACAGATGCCGAAAGGCGTTGAGCACATACTGATCAACTGTGTGTAAATGCCCGGGAAGTGAGCGTGAACAAAGTCACAGATGCCGAAAGGCGTTGAGCACCGTGGGATCGGCTGAGCCCGGCCGGGCGGCAGCGAGTGTGAACAAAGTCACAGATGCCGAAAGGCGTTGAGCACCCGATTGCACAGACAAGAACGATGCCCCATTGCATGCGGGTGAACAAAGTCACAGATGCCGAAAGGCGTTGAGCACACGAGGGTCGGGTCGCCACAACGGCGGCCCCACCGTGAACAAAGTCACAGATGCCGAAAGGCGTTGAGCACAGCTGGATCGACGCGAATCGCTACGACGAGGAGGAGGGTGAACAAAGTCACAGATGCCGAAAGGCGTTGAGCACCTGAGAAAACACCTCGACTACGTCAGCCGCCACGCCTTCGTGAACAAAGTCACAGATGCCGAAAGGCGTTGAGCACCCGGGAATCAGGCGGCTAAACCCGGCCAGTATCTTCGTGAACAAAGTCACAGATGCCGAAAGGCGTTGAGGGCGAACACCAGTTGCCAGTTGAGAGTTGCCAGTTGACAGTGGGAAGACAGGCAGAGATGGGCATAGGCGTGGCGGGCGGCACCAAACTTACCACTAACCACTGACAACTCATAACTCACAACTCACAACTCATAACTCATAGCTCACAACTTGTAGCGCGATCACAGATTCGGCAGCGCAGAGTGCGGTATTGGAGGAGCTGTACCTTGCGGTGGAGCGGTACTCAGCAGAGATGAACAACCAGGAAGTTGATTGGGTGCAGAATCGGCCTGCGGTACGGGAGGGTGCCAATCCTCAGGACCATATGAAGGGAAGGACCTGAAGGCAGAGCCGAAAATCTGTGGCCTATGCCGGTTGAGAAAAGGGCGTGAGCAATCGCTTGTGGTGCTTGACATCGTACTCGAAATGAGTACAAATGTACTCATTCTGAGTACGAATGGGAACAGGTTTCTGCTAAGTATTGGAGGCAATACGCTGGGTACAAAGAAAAACACTAAGAGCATCGCCAGGACGTTGTTCGGCAGCACCCGGCGGGGCATTCTGGGGCTCCTCCTGCTGCATCCGCACCAATCGTACTATGTCCGCCAGATAGTCCGGCTTGCGGATGTTTCTCCCGGAGCCGTGAACCGTGAGCTGCGCAAGCTCGAAAAAGCGGGAATCATCACGCGAGAACAGCAGGGGAGGCAAATCCACTACAGAGCGAACACAGATTGCCCTGTCTTCGACGAACTGCGTTCGCTGCTGACCAAGACAACAGGCCTGGCCGATGTCCTCCGAGACGCGCTCGCTCAACTGGAGGAGAACATAAAGGCGGCCTTCGTCTACGGATCGCTGGCCAGTGGTGAAATGGACGCCCAGAGTGATGTTGACCTCATGGTCGTTGGCAATGTGCCATTCGGTGAGGTAGTGCTGCACTTACAAGGGGCACAGGAGCAACTCGCGAGGGAGATCAATCCAACGGTCTACCCTCCCGAGGAGTTTCGCGAGAAGCTTGCTGCCAAACATCACTTCCTGACCCAGGTGATGGAAGGCCCGAAGGTTTTTGTTGTTGGAGATGAGAATGACCTCAGAGCACTGGGTGAGCAACGGTTGGCTGAGGAGGCATGAGCCAACGGAGCAGGAGATCGCCGATCTTCTTTCCGTTGTAGAGCGTGATCTACATGATTGCCTCTCGCCCAAACTGAGTGACGACTGGAAGTTGAACATCGCGTACAACGCCGCTTTACGCGCGGCAACGGTCGCTCTGGCTGCTTCAGGATACCGGGTCAGGAAGGGCCAATCCCAGCATGTGCGCACCATCCAGTCATTGCGCTTCACGCTCGGTGCGGAAGCGGCGCTGGTGGCAAAGCTCGACGCGTTTCGCTCTAAACGCCACACGACGAGCTACGACCGCGTGTCCGCGACCTCCGCAGCAGAGGCTCACGAGATGGTCGAGCTCGCAGAGCATCTGAAGCAGCAAGTCGAAGAGTGGCTGGGGACCGAGCACCCCGAACTACTGTAAGGGCATGCAATGCCAAAGCATGACATCATTGACAATCGGAATGAGAAACTTGTTGACCACATACTGCAGTTTCTGCCGAAAGCAGATCGGGCTCGGTTCGCTGTGGGCTACTTCTTTCTTTCCGGCTTCCAGGCGCTCGGCAAGGAACTCGACCAGATTGATGAACTGCGGCTTTTGATCGGCAATACCAGCAATCGCCGCACCATTGAGCAGCTTGCCGAAGGTTACAAGCGCCTGGAAGTCGTCCAGAGTGTGGCCGAGGAAAGGCGGTATGCAAAACGGGCCGACAGAAAGGAAGCCAAAGACCAGACGGCCCAGAACGTCCGCGAAACCGCCGAACTGATGGACCAGACCGACGAGGGGCAAGGGCTCGTCCACTCGCTGATCCGCATGATCAAGGACGGGCGGCTGAAAGTCCGTGTCTACACGCGGGGCCGGCTGCACG
>CAZLHA010000238.1:0-2600 GCA_964559155.1 uncultured Candidatus Bathyarchaeia archaeon
AATATTTTAGCGATAATGAATTAGAATTTTCTAAAAAATTTGTTTTAACATGTTTAAAGGAGGAATCAAGTTATTTATCTCCAATAGATTTAACACTACAGCGAAAGCTAATTAGACATTCCTTCCAAAACATGATATCGTATTATCAAGGGCTTAAATGATGCTTCGATAATACGATATCATTGCTGTAAATAGTATCAAAAAGAGGCTATTTTACAAGCAGCAGGATAGCTGTGTCCTTTTTTAAAGGTACTGGCCAGTAAATATGTTGGGAGAAAAAATGCCGGTTTCATATCCCAGGCCCATAGAGGCAAGCATAAAAGAGATAAAGCCGCTTGAGATAAGGATGGTAAGAAAGACCCCGTCAGAGCCGCTCTGGGATGAGCTTGTCCGCTGCCATCACTACCTGGGACACAAAAAGATGCCCGGGGCCAATCTTAAGTATCTGGTTTTTTCCCACAATATGCCCATTGCAGCCCTAAGCTTTAGAGCAGCCAGCTTAAAGCTAAAGCCCCGGGACTGCTTTATCGGCTGGTCTGCCTCCCAAAGACAGGAGCATCTGGCTGAGATCGCCTACAATAACCGCTTTCTCATCCTCCCCTGGGTAAGGGTTAAAAACCTGGGCTCTTATCTTTTGTCCCATATCATCTTTCCCCTTAAAAAGGACTGGCACGCCCATTACGGGGCCGACCTTTTCCTCCTGGAGACCTTTGTAGATCCCCGCTTCTATAAGGGTACGGTGTATAAGGCAGCGGGATGGGTGTATGCGGGAGCTACACTGGGCTTTACCAAACAAGGTACTTACTACAGATATCACGGCCATAAAAAGGAGGTATATCTATATCCAATAGAAAAAGATTTTCGAAGCATCATAGGATGCAGCAGACGTTCCTTTAAAAGATCCAAGCCCCGAAAGTTAAAATATCCTTCAAAGGAGCAGATAATGGTGATGCTGACCTATGACGGCTGGGACCCGAACCTGGCCCAAAGCTTAAGAATCTCTCCCGGCTGCGTAGAGAAGCTGGGACTGAAGCTATACGAGTTTTCCCGGCAGTTTTATGACTGCTTTAAAAGAGAAGAACAAAGGGTAATATCAATTGCCTACCTTAAAGGGCTCTCAAGTGATCTGGAGGCCAAATCAGCAGAGCCCATCGCCCTTCGCTACCTGGGAGAGAATGCGGTGCGGTGCACCCAGCACTTTCTTACTACCGGCATATGGGATGATAACGCCCTTAAGATAAAACATCAGGAAGGGCTTTCTAAAATGATATCAGCAGACGATGGCATGCTTACCATAGACGCAAGCGAGGTCCCCAAAAAGGGAAATGAATCTGCAGGGGTAGCCCGCCAGTACTGCGGAAACCTGGGTAAGATTGCCAACTGCCAGTCAGGAGTCTATCTGGGCTATGCATCAGATAAGGGCTACGGGCTCCTTGACTGCAGGCTCTTTGTGCCAGAGAAATGGTTTGGTACTGATTATGAGAGGCGGCGAAAAAACTGCCATTTCCCCTCTGGTCTTGCCTTCAAGAGCAAGCATCAGTTGGCCATAGACCTTTTAGAAAAGGCAGAGGATGCAGATGCTTTTAGGGCAAGATGGGTGGCAGCAGACAGCTTCTTTGGGTCAAACCACGCTTTTCTTGATGCCATAGGCAAAAAGTATTACTACTTTGCCGATATCCGCTCCAATACCCTGGTGTGGACCGAAAGGCCCAAGGTAGGGATCCCCCCTTATAAGGGCCGGGGGCCCTATCCTAAAAAAAAGGTAGCCTTAACCGATCCCCTCCCTGTATCCGGTATTGCAGGTGACCCTACCCTTTGCTGGGAGAAAGTAGTTATAGGTGAAGGGGCCAAAGGCCCCATTATAGCCCAGGTAACCCGACTTAGGGTTATAGAAAAAAGGGAGGACCTGCCCGGCAAGGAATGCTGGCTCTTTATCAGAAAAGATGTAGACGGAAAGATAAGGTATGCCCTCTCCAACGCGCCTGGAGATATAGCCCTGGAGGAGCTGGTTAGGGTATCTGCAAAACGCTGGAGCATCGAGCAGCTGTTTAGGGAAGGAAAAAGCTGCCTGGGTATGGGAAGTTATGAGATACGCTCCTATACTGGCTGGCACCGCCACATGGCCCTGGTTTTTCTGGTTATGCATTTCCTTACTTATGTGCGTATCGAGTTTGGTAAAAAAAAACATCCTAACCCTTCCCCAGGCCAAGCGGCTTCTAATAGCTTCACTGGCTGAAGGAAGACTAACACCGGAAAAAGCAATAGAGATAGCCTGCTACCACGTAAGAAGAAATGAGGCAGCCAGGCTTTCCTGCCGCAGGAAAAAGATGAAATTGCTGCAAGATACAGGATAAGGGAAAGCTCGGATAAAAAATTGCTTTACTGCATCCGCTCCTTAACGGGAGCGAGATCTTTGCATGCAAAAAATTTTCCATTTTGGGTATAATATGGGGCATAGAGCATTGGATCTATTGTTTAATAAGGCAGCGGATTTTTAAATGGGAATTTATGGTTGATAGCTGTGGTTTGCCTTTACGATCAAGCGTTGTTATTTTTCAAATAACGCTGTAGTGATAAATATGATAATTTATTTCTCTTTC
>CAZLHA010000239.1:0-2570 GCA_964559155.1 uncultured Candidatus Bathyarchaeia archaeon
TATAATCTAGAATAGTTAAATGGAGCGAAACTTTTCGGCGATGATGCGGTCACCTGGAAGCATGTCATAGTCCAGTATCTTGTCCCTGCTAACCCATTGGATCTGTTCATGTTCCGTTAACCTAATCTCTCCTGAGAGATAACGTACAACGTAGTAGAGTATCTTGAAAGGTGGCTCGGTGTATGAGCTAAAATAGTTCTCCACCTCCACCTCGATCCCCAGCTCTTCCATGAGCTCCCTTTTTACACCATCTTCACCGCATTCACCCGGGTTCAGAGTACCCCCGGGGAACTCCCATTTAAAGCCGTGGCTATCGTTTCTATGCCGTTGGGCTACGAGGATCTTGTCCCCCTTCTTAATTATCCCACCGGCTACTGTGATCATATTAATGCTAGAAGTAATAGGGGTTTAAGAAGTTACTTGATAGCGACTTCTTTTAGCTCATGTCTTCGCACTGATACTATGATAGGTCGATCTCCTCAAAGCAGGACTTCTTCCATCCTGAGTATGCTAGGTTCTGCTATCTGAGTCTTTACAATTCTGTGATCTTGCTGAGAAAAACCTGTTATCATATCCTGCTAGCCCAGTTAAAGATATCACGTAATATAAAGCAGTAATTTATTTTAATATAGGTAAGGGATCAATCGCCATGGGACCTTCTTAATATATATGCGGTACTCTTTCCCGTATTCCTCGATGAGTTGCTCCTCTTCTTTGGGTATGAACACTACCATAACGGCCATGGTGAAGACTAGAAGAAGCCTAGTCTCATAAGCGGGTAACGCAAAATTTAGCCCCACCACGAACAGTATAAAGCCAGTGTAGAAAGGGTGTCTTACCATGGAGTAAGGCCCATCAGTCAACAACTCGCCTTCGTAGTTACGTTTCCAGTAAATATACCAGTATAGGCTGATTACACCACCCAGTGAGGCGAGTAAGCCACCAACTATAACTCCAAGGCTGAGGTTGAGCATATTATTTCACCGGGTAAACTCTAAGGTCTCTTGGGAAGTGGGTTAACTCCTTTCCACCGGTCTCAGTACATACGACAGTGTCCTCAACCCTTACACCTATCTCATCTACAATGTATATCCCGGGTTCGTCTGTGAAAACCATGTTGGGCTCCAGTCTCTGCTTGTTATTCCGCACCATGTAGGGGTGTTCATGGATCTCCATACCAAGACCATGACCCAGGCGGTGGATGAAATACTCGCCATACCCAGCTTTTTCTATCACTTTTCTAGCCGCGATATCTATGGATTCACAGGTTACACCGGGTTTGACTGACTCTAGGGCAGCCCTGTTTGCAGCAAGAACTGTCTCATATATATCTCGCTGTCTATCCGTGAGTTTTTTTCCATAATACACTGTTCTTGTGCAGTCGCTCCAGTAACCATTGTACAAGCCACCCATATCCACCAGTACAAATTCACCTGGCTGAAGCTCTCTATCACCAGCAGATCCATGAGGTAGGGCGGCTCTCTCGCCGAATAAGACACCGGCAAAGGCTCTGGTGGCGCCTCTCTTCTGCATACCATTAACCATCAGTGACTGTAACTCTTTCTCGGTCATACCTGTGTGTAGCTGCGCGAAGGCTTCCTCCATTGCCTCGTCGCTGATGCTGCACGCTTTCTCGATATACTCTATCTCCTTATCTGTTTTCACCATACGCACGTAACCCAATTGGTCTCCCACATCGGTGAACTCAGCATCCGGTAAATACTCTTTAAGACTGTTTACCCAGCCCCATGGAGCCTCAACCGGTATACCTATCTTGGCTGCAACGTAGCCGGCGTTTTTTATGGTCTCTGCTAAAAGCTCTACAGGGTCCTCGTGTTCATCCCATGTTTCTACCTTGTTGAACCAAGGTTCCTGGCCTCGGAGTTCCTCTTCCAGTTGGTTAACCAGGAAATAGGGTACACCATCCACAGGTATGACGGCGGCTGCGAGTCTTTCACTCAACCCGATGGAAAATCCAGTGTAGTAAGCTATGTTTGCTCCCGGGAATAGTAGCAATAAGTCTACGTCATCTTTCTCTAGTAGGTCAAGTACTTTTTGACATCTTTTCTTCTGGAATATACTCAAGTTAATCAAAGAAGAAGACAGTAGTTATGGGCTTTAACGTCTCCGGACCACCAGACTACGCCATCCTGATATACGGCAACGAGAAAGGCTACGATTTATGTAGTCAATGTAGTGAACGGGACACCTGTGAAAAATCAACTAAATTAGAGACCCAGGAACGATCAAGAAGAATCTTCACCAGAAAAGAGGAGAGACCAAGCTGGAGATAGCCGAAGAAGACCTAGGATCTAGGTGATTTTCTGAAAACTGGTTTATATCATCTCAACACTATTTTGTATGATGAGCAGAAAACGGCCTAGCTACGATAAGGTCGTGGCAGCTGCCCTTGAAGTGTTCGAACAATATGATACAGCGATTACGTTGCGTCAGCTATATTATCGATTGGTGGCTAGGCTGCTCATAGAGAACACCATTAACAGCTACAAGCGATTAAGCAGGATAATGGTGAAAGCCAGAGAGCAGGGTGACGTGCCCCTTAACTGTAT
>CAZLHA010000240.1:0-2551 GCA_964559155.1 uncultured Candidatus Bathyarchaeia archaeon
GAATCACCTTATCCCGTATCTGTTCTAGTTCAAGGTAATACGTTAGGAAGCTAAACGGGTTCTTAATCTGTAAAAGGAACCGGTTATCAGTCTTACAATCCTTGAGATAGTCAATTACTCTGAGTATCCACTCGTCCTTCATACCGGGGCAAAACAAGTCACCCATAGAACCCACGAATATCCATGAGCCATCACCGGGCATCTTGTCTTCTAGGAAATGTGACCTGAACTTGGGTGTGAATGATTTACTCCATCGTCTAGTGAGGCTCTGAGCCCAACAATACCGGCAATCATGGGTACAACCCGTTACCGGGTTCCATGTCCATCCAACAGACTTGAACATGCGGCCCTTAGACCGATTAAGTGTCATTGTATCAATGGCACCTCCTTCATGAGCAGTTGCTCGATTACACGTTCCCTTGCAGGGGGGATCTTCTCAGGTGAGACGTCTATCTTGCGTAGTGTGTGGATTATGCTGCGTAGGTGTATTGGCTGCCCGTATCTCTCGTATTCCTTGACAAGTTCGTTGACTACTAGTTGTTCTTGCTGTGCATCTGATTTCACGCCACCAGGCTCATAACTCGCCAACACGGTTTGATAGTTACCGGGCCCGTGGACCTCGCTGTACTCCGCCAAAGCGCACATGATTATATGTGATCTGCTGGTGCGTTCACGATCAGCTATCCGATCTATCTCAGTTAAGACTTCTATACCCGTGTACTTTGCTTCTTTTCCGGGGTATAGATCCTCAGGGTTGAAGCTGAAGCCGATTTTATGAATCGGGGTTATCTCTTTTTTACGGGGTCTACCTCTACCCACTAGAATAACCCCCTTTTTCTCTATGGGTATTATTTTTATTTCTGAAAGAAATTAATTTCATTCTGAAATTATTTTTATTATTAATTATGTGTGGGCTCATTTCTGTGTCTCCCGTGTTTGTATGTAGTCGGTTAGGTTGAACTCGGTGCGTGGTGTGGGTGGTGGGTTGTGTATTGTTACGGGTTTGTCTAGTTCCCAGTGTATGCAGTCGTTGGGTATGTTTTCAAAGCTCCAGGTGTAGAAGCTGCTGCTTTTGTCTGTGTTGTTTTTGGTTTCTTCTGGCGCTAGTTCCTCGTTTATCCATTTCGCTAGGAATGTTTGGAAGCGTAGTATTCTGAATTTGGTGAAGCCGTCTTGCCTGGGGTTTAGGTGGCCGTAGGCGTAGTATTTGATGAGCCCGGTTCCGTTTCGGTGGGCGTATCTTTGTTTGTAGGCTTCCGCCTTGTAGTTTGTTCGTGGTCGGCGTTTTCTTAGGGTGAAGTCGTCGTATCCTTTGCCTAGTGAGGCAGCGTAGGTGCGGAATCTTTGCCCGATGAATACGAGGTTATCATTTTCCTCGATAATCATTTTATCTGCTCCGGCTTTGTCGAGCAGTACTTTTAGTTCGTCACGTGGGTCGTCGTCTAGGCATTTTACTTTGCAGCTGGGCCATACTCTGCTGTAGATCAGGGGCTTTGCTAGGGTTTTCTGTATATGCACAGCCCAGCGCACATCGCCTAGTCTAGTCATGTAATGCCTCCGGGTAGTGGTTGGTTTGGTTTCCCCACGTGGTGAAGCCCTGTCGTTGTTGTCTGGCGAATAATTCGAGTCTCGGCTCTGGGCTTGCCTCTGTGACTATTTCGTAGAAGTGTTCGGGTTTTCGGCTGTGTTCCCGTCTTGGCGCCTTGAACCCGAGTTTATGCCCCATTCTTTCGAGGGGTAGGTTGCCGATTCTGCCGAATAATACGTGTTCTGTGTTATACTGCCAGCTGTACGGTGTGAATCCTCCGGGTTTGAGCCACGTCATGAGGCACTGGTAGTTTACTCCCCATTGTTGATAGCATTCTAGGGCTGCTGGTAGGTATTTCTGTGTGGTCCAGAGGTAGATGTGACACCCATCCAGGTAGGCCAAGTCCGGTACTGGTAGTGCTTGGATCTCTTCTAGGGTCATGGTTGGGTATTCCAGGGTTTCACCCTGGTTGGGGCGTAGTTCTCTGGCGAGTTTACGCATTGGCCACGGTGGGTCTATGATGATTGCCCGGTATTTTCCTTCTGGTATTGGTGGGGGTGGTGGGGCTGTTAGTTGTTTTTGCCTGTTTCTTATTGTGCCGTAGGCGCTGTGTATGCTGCGTTTACCGTTATCCACGTCCTCCAGTATCTTCCCGTATTCCTTGGGTTTTTCTTCGGCGGCTTCTACGATGGTTGCTGCTTTTTCAAGGGTTTTACCTGATACACCCGCAATTTTACCGAGAATATTCCTTGTTTTACCCTTTGGTCGTGGAAAATTTCCACCACCATTAATGTCTTGTTTTTGAACTCCCTTACCTACTAGCTGTGTGGCTTCTTGTCTTTGTTTTGCTTCTGTTGCTATTTGTGGTTTGTAGTGTCGGTATATTGCAGCTAGCTCTGAGGCTGTGAAGTCTTGTCTTACTGTGTTTTCCTCGATCTCTGCGTCTGTTATGTATTCCGGTATTATTTTTACTGGTATTGGTTGACTCGGGTATAGTAGTTTCCAGGCTGCTAGTCTTCGTTC
>CAZLHA010000241.1:0-2548 GCA_964559155.1 uncultured Candidatus Bathyarchaeia archaeon
TATGTTATCAGCTACTAGGATCGCTGCCGCTTCATCGCTGAGGAGGTTAGCTGACTTTTCTTTCTCTCTAGAAATAAGCTCTAGTATCGCTGGTTCTGTGAGATGGGTTTTCTCGGCTTGTATCCTTTTTATGATAGAAGATACCCGTTGATCTTCCCCTATTTGTGGTTCAGGGAGTGGGCTCTTGTCTGGTATCTGGATTACTGTTTCTGGTTCGTACTCCGTGTTAGTTGGGACATGGTTCTCTATTTGTTCAGGTAGGTTCTGGTTTGTTTTTCTGCCTATTCCATCTACACGCATTAACCCACCGTGGCTGCTATCCGCTTTTCTGTAGACTTCTCCAACGGTGTCATATCCCTGTTCAACTAGGCCCTGCACTACTTTGGGGCCTATTCCCGGGACCTCGCTTAGGGCTTCAACGGGTACTTTATCCCATTCCCTGTAGGGTGGTTGCTCTGGTTTCTTAGCTGTGGCCTTCTTGGTTTTGGGTTCTGGTTTGGGGGTTTGTTTTGGTTTTATGAGTTTATGGTTTTCAATGTAGTTGACTTTATGATCAAAGTTCATCCCGTGGTGGTTTCCGCTGGCGTTTATCCCCCGTTTTGCTAGTTGTTTCTTCTCCTGTTCTGTGAACCGCCCGTGTTCTCCGCTGCCGCCTAGACTCAGCCAACCTGAGGCGGTGCCTCGGCCTTTCCGGATGCTGACCGTGGGGCATACGTCTTTAATGTGGTCTCTGATGAGTTTATTCACATCGTTAGTCGGCATGTGGGCTACTTGGCCTCGTACGGATTTCTCGTATTTCTCCCTAGCTGTCTCCTTGGCTTCTATGGCTCGTACGGATCTACCTATGGGTAGAATCTCGCGCATCTGTTCAACCGTGGCGGCGATATCGTATTTCTCGCCTGGGGCGATGTTCTTGTCCTGGTTGAGCTTGGCCATTATGCGGTCAAGGTCTCCCTGGTCCTGTGCCTCACGGACCCAATCCATGTATTTATTGGATCCATTAGTGGTTTTTGTCTCTAGTTTGCCTTCTTGTTTCATCCGGTCATAGATGGTGCCTATTTTTGTCTTGAAGGCGCGCCGGTCTTCTTCTACGTCTAGGTAGTCAGCTACCCGGTTTTTCATGGATTCCCTGGCTTTGGTTAGATTGGGGTTCTGTTCATGTAGGTCTAGTATAGCGTTTTCGATGTCTTTTTCTCTTTTCAGCATCTCAGCACGGAGTTTTGCTTCTTTTTCCCTTATCCGGTCCCTGCGTTCTATGAGGGCCTTCATTTTGGCTTCCCGGTTTTCAGCTTCTTGGTTTTCCCGGCGTTTGATGAGTGCTTGTTTGGCTCTCTTTTCGATGTCTCTTTGTAGATCCGGGGTGTACTTGGTGCCTGGTTTTATCCATTCATCCTCTACGGCTTTGTCCGCTAGATAGCTGATCTCGTTGTCTGTTGCTGTGGGTATGAGACCTCCGAATAGGCCCTTGTACCGTACCTTCATCGCTTTTTTGATGTCTTTAACGCGTGGTCTCTCTAGTGGCGTATGGTCCTTGAATCGGGCTAGGTTTGGTGTGCCTTTAAAGTCGGGTGTACGGTTCTTGTGTACGCCCCCAATACTCTCGGCCAACTGGTCTGCGAGGGTATTCATTTCTTTGTGGGTGAGTCCTAGTGTTTTTAGGGCTCTCTGGTCTGCATCCCACTCCATCTCTGTTTCAGCTTGTTTCGCCGCCTTTTGCATGCCTTTGAAACCGAGTTCTTCTCTTTGTTTGAGGTGAGCTAGTTCATGGGCGACTGCGTACTCCATGAATCGGTGTGCCTTCTCTGGTGACGCTGCGTGAAATTTCTGGAATAATTCATAGTTGAACCGGACCGTTGAGTCGGGTTTATCGGCGTCGTGTATTATCTGGGCTGGGTATCCCTGGTTTCTTGCGCTTAGCTTTACCCCTGTTTTGATTCCCATTTTTTTACGGTATTTGTCTATTAAGGGCTGTACGTGTTTCTTTGTAGTGTCTGGGTTCCGGTATGGGTTAGCCTTCTTAGGCTTCTTTTTCTTCTTGGGGTTCTTGGTTTTGGTTGCTGTTTTTCCCTGGGCTTTATCTATGGTCCTTTGCTGTCGTTCATGATACGGTAGATCCCGTTTATCCCTGGGTGTCCGGTGCTCCGGGTAGTCTACGCCATGCACATCGTATCTGTCGGGGTATTGTATCCAGTGGCCGGGTGTCGGGGCGATTGGAGCATGTAGGGCGTTATCCGTTGCTTGTGCTTGTCGTGTCCTGGTTTGATGGATCTCTTGTAAGGCTTTGACGTCGGCTTTGCTCCATTCCTTTTCTTGGTCTTGTTTTCTGGTTCTGCTTGGTGGGCTTATTCCACCGGCGCCTTTATCCCGTTTTCTACGGGTTCGTCTCGTTGCTTTGGTTCTTCTTACCATTACTTTTTACCTCCTGGGTTTTCTGGGTCCGGAATGTAGGGTGATTTGATGTTTACGCTGCCTTCTCTTAGAGAATCAACGCCGGTCATTACCCCGACTTTGTTGTACTGGGGCATGAGCTCCCGGCCTATGTCGGTGT
>CAZLHA010000242.1:0-2531 GCA_964559155.1 uncultured Candidatus Bathyarchaeia archaeon
GAGTAATCTATTATATGTTTTTCTTTAGAATGTGTTAAGGGTAGAACAGGAAGGTTAAAGCTACTAGAAGATCTTTGAAATAATAGATATCTCTTTTCATCTCTTCGAGACATTTTACTTAAAACCGGTATGAATCACCTGTACAAGGTGAGGAGGGTCGTTGTAAAGAATTATATGTTAACGTCATGATGCATAGGTATATCTAAAGGGGTTAATTGTGGATAGAGAAAGAATAATCCGTATTTTAAAAGGCAACGTGCTTATCCTAATGACCTGCCGAATCATATGGGCTTTCAGCACAAGCATAGTTACCCCTTACCTGAGTCTCCAAATACTTGCGTTAGAAGGTTCTCCCGCGGATATAGGTTTTGTCAATAGCGCTGGCTTGCTCGCTGGCATGGTACTCTACCCGATGGGAGGATATGTTGCGGATAAATCAGGTCGAGTTAAAATAATCGGATACAGCACAATCCTATACGCTTTGGCTCACATCTTTTTCGTCGTAGCTAACCACTGGACATACTTAGCGGTTGGACAGTTTCTCACTCGATTCCTGTTGTTTTACATGCCTGCCCTCACCGCCATAGAGGCGGACAGCATACCTCCAGATGTCCGCGGAAAAGGCTTCGCAATAGTAAGGGCCATTCCACAAGCAGTTAGGATATTCTCTCCAGTGGTTGGTGGTTACGCGATTTTATGGGCCAAATTATACAGCGGAAGGACGGGAGATGATGCCCTCCTGTATGCCGTTAGGATACTCTGGACACTCACGTTGTTCGCGGGGGTTCTCATCGCCTGGCTTCGATTAAGGTATCTTGAGGAGACTATCGCAGAGGAAGAGATAGAGGAACCGCTCAGTCTTAAACAGATGTACAAGTCAATTATACCTTCGTATAGGGGTATCATTGATAGCATAAAATGGATGTCATCCAGTCTAAAAGTGATAGTCATAATACAGATGTTTACAGCCTTCTTCTTAGCTATGAGTGCCCCGTTTTACATCGTTTACGCGGTGGAGGTTGTAGGCCTAATCGAAGCGGAGTGGGGTACAATCTTGTTTATCTCCGGACTCCTAGGGGTTATAATATCGGTTCCCTCAGGTTTTCTTGTAGATGAATTGGGGTCAAGAAGGATAATATTAACAGGCATGTCAATGCTCCCGTTCTTAATCCTTGGCTTCATCTATACTAGTGGTTTCCTGAGTATGGCGGTGGTTCTCTGCGGGATTGTTATATGTAACAATATCTTGATGCCTGCTTTCACCACTTTGATAGCTAACACTATTCCCCGTGATCGTAGGGGACGTCTGTACAGTCTATTAGGTGAGAGAGGGATCATGGTCAGTTTCGGTAGGTTCTGGGGTGGGGGATTTCTTATTTTTCCGCCAGCAGCCATTGGTTCCATATTAGGAGGCATTGTCTATGAGTATAGCCAGGTGTTACTTTACATGGTTACCTCTGCCGCTATGTTTGTATCATTCATACTAGTATACTTGTTTGTACATGAACCCAAAGAAAAAAACAAGTAACTAGCATTTGTATAATAGACAATATTTACCCATAGAAAGCACCATATCGCCCTAAAAAGGCCAAAGAAAACAACCAAACATACATGAAATCAAACAAAAAATAACAAACTACATAAACGAACTAAGCCAACACCACAAAGAGAGCAACAAATTAGCCACACTAACACTAATTCATATAGAACTATAAAACATGGATATAAACCAAAAACATAGGCAGAAACCAGTAAAATAAACAATATAAACAAAAATGAAAAACCAGTGCCCCTAAATACACCCCACATAAGATAACTCATAACCCTCTACAAAGCCCTGGACCAGTCCAAGCACAGTAAGCATTATCAGAAACAACGATACCATTTAATTTAGACCCTAATTTGACAAAGTACCGTAACATATACCGAAAGATCCTAGACGCACAGAAAACACTAGAAAAAATGACACACATCACCCCATTAATCCACTCAAATACCTTCAGCCAGATGACAAAAGGCAACATATACCTAAAACAAGAAAACCACCAAAAAACAGGATCATTCAAAGTAAGAGGAGCCACGTACGCGTTATCAAAACTCACCGATAAACAACAAAAAGCAGGAGTTATAGCAGCAAGCGCAGGCAACCACGCACAAGGAGTAGCATACGCAGCAACCAGGCAAGGCATAAAATCAACAATCATCATGCCCATCTTCTCTCCCACAGCAAAAATACAAGCTACCCAAGGATATGGAGCCCAGGTAATCCTCCACGGAGACACCTTCGACGACGCCCTACTCTACGCCCAGGAAAAAGCAGAGAAAACGGGCGCTACCTTCATCCACCCATTCAACGATATAAACATCATCGCTGGACAGGGAACAATCGGACTGGAAATACTCAACCAACTACCAGACCTAGAAACACTCACCATACCAGTAGGAGGCGGCGGCCTCGCTTCAGGCATCGCCATAGCCATCAAAGAAAACAAAACAGAAGTAAAAATCATAGGAGTCGAAACGGAAACCGC
>CAZLHA010000243.1:0-2525 GCA_964559155.1 uncultured Candidatus Bathyarchaeia archaeon
TTAGTTTGTAGAGGGCTTCTGGATCGCTGCTGCTCTCTCCTATCCATGCGTGGAATATGTTTCCGCCGCTGAGTATGGGGAAGAACTTGTGTTCTATGTCTATTTTCTTTCCCAGTGGGATCTTGGCGCCTACATATGTGTGTGTGCCATTGCTGTAGTAGACGGGGGCGTCTCGTTTTTTGCTTAGGCTCTGAATGGTTGTTGTGTCTCCTTTTACCATCTCGCGGGCCATTTGTTTGTAATCTGGGCTTACAAGGTCTGCTACGGCGAATGTCTGAGCGGTGGATTCTGCCGGTGTCCTTGCGAGCATCACCTTTGAGCCGCTTCTCATTTCTAATCCTTTTCTGAATTTTTCCATATCCAGTAGTAGTCTTACAGCTAGGCGAACCGCGTCCTCTGATTCATGTAACTGGTTTCCGGTGAAGTACTGGACCATCTCGTTGACTCCTACTACTCCAATTACGTTTACCAGTTCGTTGAAGTCTACGGCTGGTGGGCCTTTCTCACCTGTACGTGGGTCTCGCGGGGTCTGAGTGGCGAATGGAACCATGTTACTGCTAATCGCTTTGTCCATCCATCTTCTCTTCGCATCGAATACTCCCATTGATAATCTCATATTTTCTTTGGCCATGGCCAGTAGTTTATCGTAGTCTCCATTAGCTTGGTAAGCCATTCTTGGCATGTTAAGACTGACTACTTGCCATCCTCCCATGCTGAAGTGCATTCCGTCTTGGAACCATAATTTCTCGTGAAAGTTTTCATCTGTCTCGGGTGTGTTCGCGAATTGGTATGCACAGCACTGGTAGCAGCTTATCCCGTTTCCGTAGCCTCTGTAGGCTGGTAGCATGTTATCGAAGTATGGTGAACCGAATTTGCTTACTGCCTTATGGACAAGTAGCCAGAGGTCATCGTATTCTGGTTTGAAGAACTCTGGTGAGATATAGTTCTCGTTCTTGGGGAAGTTGAATGGTTTACCCCAAAAGTCGCCTTCTAATGCTACTTCGTTGATGGCCCTGAAGAACATCTGGACCTCATCCTCGTAGTCACCATAAGTCTCGGGGCCTACCTGCCCTCTTTTTACCGCTGGTACGTCTTTCCAGATATCCGGTACACCCATAGGTAGCTGTATGTTACTGAATACGAGTTGTCCCCCACGGGTTACATAGGTCTGGGTTAGCTCGTAGAACATCATCTGGGCTAACTGTTTTACCTTCTTGTATGATAATCCACGTAGGAAGGGTGCGAGGAACAGGGTGTAGTACATGAATCCCTGTCCTCCACTGAAGTTGGTCTGGCCTGCTGCAAGCACCTTAACGCTGTGAAGTACTGCTACCTCTGGTTGTTGTGCTGGACCAGCTACGCTGCTTCGGAATCCCTGTCCATCTGGAACTAGTCCATAGTAGAGGAAGTATCTAAGGTCCCAGTCTTGACAGAAGGGCCTTGTCCCGAAGTATTCCAGTGTGTGTATGTGGATGTCTCCACGTGTGTGGGCTGTAGCGAGCTTTGGATCCATTAATAATAGATACTGTTCTTTGCTGAGTCTGTCTGCCTTCTTTTTGTGAACGGTCTCGGGGTTTGGCTGTAAATTGGCGTTCTCCTTTGACTCGAAGCCGCTTCCTGTATCGATCTGGTAGGCGTCATATACTGGCGCACCTACTCTTGTGAGCAGGTTTCTGTATATCCCGAATTCGGGTACTTCATGGCTCCATTCAAGGAGTAGATTGTTCGTTACTTCTCTTATCATGGGGCCTGAGACGAATCTGGGTTTGGTTAGTCTGAATCTTCGTTCTACCTCGTCGGCGATCTTTTCTGCTGTTAGGTCGCTTATGGCGGGTATGTCGAACATTTTCTCGGCTAGTTGGGTTTCTTTTTGAAGCATGTCTACGATGCGTGACTTGTCCCATGGAATCAGGTACCCGTCAGTGGTGTGTACCATGGGCATACCCATGAATAGACTGTCCGTGAAAAATTCGTCTATCTTTCTCTGATACTGCGGCAGATCTCTATACTTAGCCAAGATTTAACATCTCCAAGACTCTCTCTTCATTCAATATTTCCCCCTCAAACAGTTCCTCGGAGGGTTTTACTTTCTCTTTTTCCCCAAGAGATAGAATCGGTGGGTTTCCGAATACATTCATCATTACAAAATCAGCCTGGTTATCGGTATCAAACCATTCTGATGAAAATTCTATATCCTTTGATTTTAAGAATTTTTTTAATTTATCACATTTTGGGCAATCAGGCAGTGAATATACTGTAATTTTCATTTTACGCAACCTCTAGTGTGTTAAATGCGTGACGCACACTAATCCTAGTTGGTATATGTCGTGAATCGTCGTATTTAGCAGTGACGATTTGTTGCATAATACCCATAAGATGGTTTGGGAGAATGATTACGATAAAACAAGTATATTGGTGATTGTCACGTATTCATAAAATAATTGTCTGTTTTATGAATCGTTTCGAGAGATTTTATATATTCTATCTGATCTACTTAATTTGAAGAATACTGAATTGTTTGGTGT
>CAZLHA010000244.1:0-2521 GCA_964559155.1 uncultured Candidatus Bathyarchaeia archaeon
TATTCTTGCGAAGATCGAAAGACTTTGCGAACGTATTTCTGGGACAGGACACTAGATCTTTATAAAGAACCTTATGATGCGATTCCCTTTGAGCCAGGAGAGCCCGGAGACGAAATCCACATTTACGCCAATTTCCGGACGTGGGTCAGGGGCGATGGTGGTGACAACTACGACGAGACGCAGAATTGGCACGTGCACATTGTCCTGGAAATCGTTCCAGGTCCAGACTACCCCGGTGACCCCTGGGACGTACAGTTGGACATGAGTTTAAATGAGTGTGGTGGTGGTCTCGCTGAGCTGCCCGAGTTCTAATCCACCCAGAAAGATAAAGACCGCACGGACGAGATAAACGTTTAACGAATCAGGAGGTGCGAATCATGAAATACCGAATTACCGGAAGACTATTCCCGATCCTCGCTAGCCTGTTTCTCGCGACTCCGTGGTCTGTTGCCGACCAAACTGACGCGATTCGTGGCATCCCGTTGACAGATCTCGTGTGTGAGGAACAGGGGCTCCAAAAACACGCTCTCGAAAGGCTTCACGATGAGCTAGGCGTCCCACAGGATCCACGGGAGCCACTTCCGCTTTCCGAAGACGAGGTCGGTTTAGTCCTGAATCTCGTGCGCGACCTGCGTGAGTCACAGCCATCTCAGTTTCAGCGACGCGACCCGGAGATCACTGGCGCATTTTCTCGTCTCAAAACCTGCGCGAGCCTGACTCGGGACATCCTGTGCCGTTGTGAGAACCGAGAAGCACTTGCCTTCGCTCTGCAGCATGCGCTCGAATTCTCGAATGCCTGGAGCATCGACAATGATGATTTTGCCGCCAGGTGGCTCGGAGCTGACGCCCAGTTCCAAAAAGTCCGCGGAGTTCCGGTTGGTCATAACAACATTGTTGCTGCTCTTATTCTGTCGAAGGTTGCAACCCCGGAGCTTCTGTTAGACTTGATTGCCAGCGGCGAAGTGAAAATACCCTGGCCGCGGGGGATGAGAGGTGCAAAAAAGACCAGAGAAGAGAGAAAAGACGCATTCGTCAGCATGGGTGCATACGTGATCGCCCAGAAACTGGATATTCAGCGGTCCCGCGGCAAGACTGGTTTAATAGAAGCGGAGGATTTGCCGATCCGGGACGGTGCCCCCCGCGCCAGGATGGCACGGGAAATCCGGGGTTTAGCTGTTCAGATTCAGGATCCCAAATCTGACATTGTGCATGATCTCCGAAAACAAGCGAAAAAAGCACCAGGCAGCCAGTAACTGCCGAGCAACAGCCACTGATTGCCGACCGCATGTCTTTAATGTCATCGTCAGAAGGGTTCTTTTTGCATGTGCAAGATCCAGCTGGACTTTCTTTCAAAAAAGATGAAAAAAGTGCTTGACAGTCTTTTTTTTTTGCGCTAATATACTCAGTGAATGCTAATGAAATGCTATTGCGTACTGCGATGACCGATTCTTTTTTTCGGATTTCAAATAGATTAGGGAGAACAAGCCAATAAGGGGATTCCAATCAAATTCGTAGACTATATTGGACGGTTTTGGCTTGCGGACTGTTTGTGTCCGTTGTCTTAGCTGCTGTCCGGTATCCGTTGTCCTGCTTGTCCTAAACCGCCACCTGTTTGGTGCACGTTCGTCCTGCAGCCGAGCTGGTTACGGGTCGAAAGAAGGTTTTTTCGGTGAGGAGGAACAAATTCATGAAATATGTCTTCAAGCTAATAATGTTCTCGCTCTTGCTTACCCCGGGTTTGGGGCGACATGTTGTCGCACAAGACGAGTTCGACTTAACCTTAAGGACAAATGGAGACTATTCCGAGGACAACGAGGTGCATGGATACGATAGTCTGGGGCCTAAAGAGATTCCTGCAGCTGCTTCCTCGATGAAGACTGCACAGAGACAAGTGGAGATGAGGTGTCATGCTCTTGTCCCTGATGGTGAACTGTCTTTTCCTCTAGACATAAAGCAAGACTGGGATTTCAGGTTCTACATTAGGTGGCGGGAGGACGGGCTGCTGCAAGATATGGGTTCATCGGATGGTTGGCAAGACGATGATGAGTGGAACGGTGACGAGGATCTCAGTCTGAGCGAGCAGAGAAATGTCTACCTACAAGATCATCCGGGCATTGTTACCCTAGATCTTTATAAAGAACCTTATGATGCGATTCCCTTTGAGCCAGGAGAGCCAGGAGACGAAATCCACTTTTACGCGAATTTTCGGACATGGGTGAGGGGCGATGGTCTCGAGGATTACAGCGAGACGCAGAATTGGCACGTGCACATTGTGCTCGAAATTGTTCCAGGTCCGACTTACCCTGGCGACCCCTGGGATGTACTCTTGGAGATGACTCTAAACGAATGCGGTGAGGGCCTTGCTGAGCTGCCCGAGTTCTGATCGATGCAGAGCGATAGAGACTCTACGGACGAGACAAACGTTTAGCTTATAAGGAGATACCAATCATGAAATACCGAATTCCTGGAAGACTATTCCCGATCCTCGCTAGCCTGTTTCTCGCGACTCCGTGGTCTGTTG
>CAZLHA010000245.1:0-2189 GCA_964559155.1 uncultured Candidatus Bathyarchaeia archaeon
CGCTTCATCCCTCTCACAGAACCGTGCGTACGGGCCTCGTACACGGCTCCTGTTCGTTTTTATCCCCGAGTAATCGGGGGAAGCTCACCAATTCTAATCTCATCCATCAAAAACAGTCCGATTTGACCGAACCATTTATTCGGCATTGCCATATGACTCAGCTTACTGCCGGCATTACGCCACGCTGTCATCCGTATGTACTTGAATTCCCCTTTATAGCCCCATTGCCTGAGTCGGCGATGAAGCCTTCCAGGTTTCTTCCACAGTTTCAACTGGATGGCTCGAAGGCGTCTTCTTACCCACTGCATCAATTTCCTGAACTCTTTCTTGCAGTTTGCAATCTTGAAATAATTGGCAAATCCACGTAAAATCGGATTCAGGTCCTTGATGATCTTTTCAAGGTTCACCGGTGTATTCCGCCGGGTACAGCCTTTCACCTTCTTTTTGAAGGAGCGGAGCTTCTTTTCCTGAATGCGAATGTATCGAGGGAAAATCTCCACACCGAGATAGCTTATCCCCCTACCCAGGCTGGTGATCCGGGTCTTGTCCCGATTCACTCTCAGCTTGAGCTTCCCTTCAAGAAAACCCTTGGCTGTTTCCATGGCGTTTTGCGCTCCGGCTCTGCTTGCTTTTAATACCAGAATATCGTCGGCATAACGGACGATGCGGTGTCCCCGGGCCCTCATAAATTGATCAAATTCATCAAGATAGATGTTGGCCAGAAGCGGACTGATCACTCCGCCCTGTGGGCTGCCGACTCTTGTTGGTTCCAGGTTTCCGGCGATCATCACGCCGCTTTCCAGGAACATTCTGATCAGGGTCAAAATACTGCCGTCTGCAACTTTCTCTCGTACTGCTTTGATGATCAGATCGTGATCCAGTGTATCAAAGCATTTGCTCAAATCCATGTCGACCACCCATTGCAGATCATAGGTCCTCATAAACACGGTTGCCTTGGCGATCGCATCATGAGCTCCTTTACCTGGTCGATATCCGTAGCTCGACGGATGAAAGTGGGGATCAAATATAGGTTCGAGTATGTCTTTTAATACCTGTTGGACCACTCGGTCACGAACTGTTGGTATCCCGATCAATCGAACGCCGCCGTCGGGCTTGTCGATCTCGACACGCTTGACTGGCTGCGGTCGATATCTCTTGGCCTTCAGCTCGTTGAGAAGTTCACCAATGTTGTCATCCAGCTCTGTTGCAAAATCTCTGCAGGACTGCCCGTCTATACCGGGAGCTCCATGTGCCGATTTTACTTTCCGAAAAGCTTCTGTCAGCTTTTGCCGGTGCAGAAGCCTATCGTACAGACTGTACCAGATTCTTGCTTCCATCCGTGTCCTTCCCGCTTCGTCCCTTCCTGCGTCTGAATCGGATTGAGCGTTTCGGTTCTTCGGCGAAGAGTTCCCGCCTTTTATCCGTATTCGGCAATCTACGGGCGCTTGATTTCGCCTACTCCGATGAGAGCAGTTGGCGTGAAGATCCCTGTTCCCAGGGGAACCTCCTGGCTACTTGCCCGCCCCGTCGGGCGGCTTGTTCTCCGCTGATCCGCTCATTCGAATTCCAGAACTTTCAAATGAACCTCGCGCCTTCGCAACTGCCGGCGCTTTTGGCATCTCCGGCAGCCCCTGCGGACCTTGCCGCAGGTCGTATCCGTTTTCTCCTCCACTCCGTTACCGGGCTTCACAGGCGGACACTTCAACACTACTACTCGCTCGTCTGCCACCCTGCAGAACATCTCGCCTTCCTTGAGTCCCCTCTTGTCAGGCAATATCCCGGATTCCCGGGAATTCTACAGGGCTTCCCCGGTTAATTACCGGTCCCCGTGAATGATCCCATCCTCAATCACCTTGGCAGTCTGTCTGAGTATCGGGCTTCACCCTCTTTTGCAGGCTTACCCACTGCCCTGGCCGAATCAGGTTCGCTTTCGCTATGTACCATTCACCTCCTATCGCTTCCTTCAGACCCTCCCGTTACCAGAAACGCCCTTGCGATTCGGATTGATTTCCCCTCAGACAGGGCATCTCCGCTCTCTTTCAAGCGGACGGGAGCCCGGCTTTGCCGGGCAAACAAAAAGGGATGATTCCATGCTGAAATCATCCCTTTTTGTTTGCACTCAGAAGCTTACGGCTTTCTTGGTGTACGACACCCGCGGATGCCCGAAGCATCCCGTTTTTCCTTGTTAA
>CAZLHA010000245.1:2199-2521 GCA_964559155.1 uncultured Candidatus Bathyarchaeia archaeon
ACCGAAATCCGACTACTCCGCTCTCTTTCAAGCGGACGGAATCCCGGCTTTGCCAGGCAAACAAAAGATGCCGGCCAAACCCGGCATAGAAAACACCCCGCCACCTGCCTGCCCGGAGTTGACCCGTAAAGCAAACGATCACCCGCAAAGCGGGTAGATCGGCATGACGGCCATGGGCCGGGATGCCAAACACACGTCAATGTTTCCATCCTTGCTGGTGGTAACCCGTGGCAAAGCCCCGGTTTGAAACCACCAATACATTTACCCCGGTCCGACAGCACTTGACAACACCGGCAGCGCCAATTTATTGTATAGACAGAAA